>DAOTXA010000585.1:0-13776 GCA_034435595.1 Anaerolineae bacterium
GAAGGCCTGTATTCCACGTATTTTGGTGCGAATAGCGGGCGCGAGCCACTATTTTTCTACATGAGCTACGGATACGTTCCTCTATTCGGGTATTCATTCTTGACCTTAAAACATGCCAGTACCCTCAGTGTCGTACTCTGTTTACCGTCTTTGTATGTGTTCGGGCGGGAAGTTGACGGGCGGATGACGGGCTTGTTGACAATGGCGCTGGGCGCGTTCTCGGTGTGGATGCTGATTACCGGGCGCAGTGGCTTTCGTGCTGCGCTGACACCCCTGTTTGTGGCAATGTTCCTGACCGTATTCTGGCGGGCGCTTTATGATGGCAGACGAAGTGACTACGTATTCGCGGGGTTAATACTGGGTCTGGGGCAGTACACATATACGTCTTTCCGAATCGTGCCGCTGGTGGTGGTCGTCGGTGTGTTGCTGCGCCTGATGGTCGCTGTACCTGGTCGGCGACGTGTGATTCTAGAAAATGCGGCGGGGCTGGTGGCGATGTCGCTGGTGGTGTTTCTTCCACTATTCGCCTTCTGGATGGCGCGACCGGATGTGTTCTGGTATCGGGCAAATGTGCTTGCGGGGGCCGATGTCTTTGAACAAATGCGTCTGATCTTAGATGGATTCTGGCAAACGATCACGATGTTTAATGTGACCATCGACCCGGTGTATCTAAATATTATCCCTGCGTGGCCTGCTGTTGGGCCTGTCGTCGGTGGGTTGTGGCTGCTTGGGGCTGCGGTGTGGATTGTGCGAGTGCTGGTGAGGCGTGATTGGCTGTCGCTGTTGCTGCCGCTGGCGTTTCTGATTCTGTTGCTACCATCGGCGATGGCTGTGTCCAGTCCGGCGGAACTACCTAGTGCGCGTCGAGCAGTGACGGCGCTCCCGATTATATTGCTCTTCGCCGCTATAGGGTTGGCGTTTTTGATCCGCGTGGCCCTGCAAACCCGCACAATGTGGGGGCGAACCGCTTTAATCGGATGTACAGGTGCTTTTCTGTTGACCCATATGATCATCAACGTGGATGCATTTTTCAACGACTATGCGCCGCTACAAAGTCGCAGTCGGGTGATGAACGTCGCCATTGCCGAGGAAATACTCGCGTTTGAGCGCGATGAAGGCGCGGCGGCATCTGCGTATATTGTGTTCGACACGTTCGTGTGGGCGGATGCACGCATCGTGGCGGTGGAGTTGGGGCGTCCGCTGGCATGGGATAACGTGATCTTTCCGCTGGACCCGGCGGTTTGCGAGCAGGTTCCGTCAGGTGATGGTCCATTCTTGTTCGTGTACAGCGTTGTGGAAACGAACAGGCCGGAAACATGGTTAAATCGCTGTTTCGAGTCGGTGGATATCTGGCAGCACCACGACCGCCTGGATGGAAGGCCCTTGATACGTATCGCTCGCGTTTCTCCTTGAAAGCAGAGAAAGTAAATCTCTGAGCATTACTTGACATATTGATGGTTGTCTATATAATGCAGGTATGGATACCGTAAACGTACTCGAATTCGCCAAAGCGCTGGCTGATAAAACACGGCAGGAGATTCTCAATCATCTGTGCTGTGTTTGGTTGAGCGTAGACGATGTGGTGGAGAAATTGGGCGGTATATCACAGCCGACTGTGAGTCATCATCTACGAGTGCTGAAAGACGCCCAACTGGTGCTAGTGCGGCAGGAAGGCCGCCAGCGCTTCTACACGTTGAATCAGGAATATCTGACGGTGTGCTGTGGCACGCTGATGCGTACTCTAGCGCCGGATTATGCCATGCAGATCATCCTTGCCGACGACATCGGCTAATACGGTCTCTTTTTTGCAGTAATATATCGATAATCATCAATATGTGAGGTGGCTCATGTCCGAACAACAGACGATTCATAATGCAGTGCAGGAACGTTATAGTGATATCGCCGTCAATAGTGGGAACTGCTGCGGTGAGGATGATTGCTGCGGGTCTACCAATGAAACCGCGAGCATTCTCTACGACGAGGCGGCACTGGCAGATTTGCCGGTAGATGTAACCGGACTCTCGCTTGGTTGTGGCGACCCGGTGACGATTGCGGCGCTCAATCCCGGCGAGACAGTGCTCGATCTGGGCAGTGGTGGTGGCATTGACTGCTTCATGGCGGTGAAACAGGTCGGTGACAACGGTCACGTCATCGGTGTCGATATGACCGACGCCATGCTCGAAAAGGCCAACGCCAACAAAGCCAAGCTGGGTGTGACTAACGTCGAATTCCGCAAGGGGCATATCGAATCTTTACCCGTCGATAGCGACACAGTCGATGTAATTATGTCCAACTGCGTGATCAATCTTTCGCCGGATAAGGCGTCTGTGTTTGCGGAATCGTTGCGTGTCCTGAAGCCGGGTGGGCGCATCAGCCTCAGCGACATCGTAACCGAAGGTGAGTTTAGTGACGAATTACGCAAGGACCTATCGCAGTGGGCAGAATGCGTGACCGGGGCGATTGACGTAGACGCCTACACCGGGGCGATGCGCGAAGCCGGGTTCGTAGACATTCGGGTAGTCGATAAGGTAGACGCCAAAGAGGTCATGACCATCCAGGAAGGTATGCCGCGAGTGTTCAGTGCACGCATTACCGCACGCAAAGCGCAGTAAGGCGATATTGCGGTCAGAAGTATACGGACGCAGCATTGCTGCGTCCGTACTGTGAAGTGATTTGGTCTACACCTTGTCCATGTTTTCGATGATCTGGCTGGCGAATTCGCTGGTCTTGACCTCGGTCGCGCCGTCCATCTGGCGGGCGAAGTCGTAGGTGACAACTTTCTGATCCAGCGTCATTTCGTAGGCTTTGGTGATGAGTTCTGCCGCCTCGAACCAGCCGAGATGCTCTAGCATCATCACGCCGCTGAACATCAGTGAGCCGGGGTTGACCTTGTCGAGGTTGGTGTACTTGGGTGCGGTGCCGTGTGTGGCCTCGAACAGCGCGATCTCGTCACCGATGTTCGCGCCGGGGGCAATACCAACGCCGCCGACTTCCGCCGCAATCGCATCACTGAGGTAGTCGCCATTGAGGTTGGTTGTCGCCACAACATCAAACTCGGTCGGGCGCAGCAACATCTTCTGGAACATGATGTCTGCGATGGTGTCTTGCAGCAGAATCTTGCCTTCGGGCACCTTGCCGCCGTGATTGGCTGCAACTTCTTCCCAGCTAATCGTCACATCGGGATATTCTTCCTTGCCCAGTTCATAGCCCCAGCGCTGAAACGCGCCTTCGGTGAACTTCTGGATGTTACCTTTGTGGACGAAGGTCACGCTTTCGCGCCCACGCTCGATAGCGTAGTCAATCGCAGCGCGGATCAAGCGTTTGCTCCCGAACGGGCTAATCGGCTTGATGCCGAGTCCTGCGCCTTCGAAGAACTTGGTCGCGCCCATTTCTTCACGCAGAAACTTCGCCAACTTTTCGTTTTCGGGTGTTCCCGATTCGAATTCAATCCCGGCATAGATATCCTCGGTATTCTCACGGAAGATGACTACGTCCACATCCTGGGGGCGCTTGACTGGGCTGGGGACACCGCGATACCAGCGCACCGGGCGGATACAACTATACAGGTCGAGGACCTGCCGCAGCGTCACGTTGAGACTGCGGAATCCTCCGCCAACTGGCGTAGTTAGCGGGCCTTTGATGCCGACGAGATAGTCGCGCAATGCTTGAAAGGTTTCTTCGGGCATATAGTCGCCGTCATAGACACCAGCGGCCTTTTCACCTGCATAGATTTCCATCCAGGAGACTTTCTTATTGCCATTGTAGGCTTTCTCGACCGCTGCGTCCCACACGCGCTTGCTGGCGGTCATGATGTCGTAGCCGATGCCGTCACCTTCGATAAAGAGGAGGATCGGATTGTCGGGTATGTTTAGCTTGCCGTTAGTAGCGGTAATCTTTTCGCCCTGATCGGGTACAACGATTTTGTCGTAAGCCATGTGGATAAGCTCCTTGGGTTGTATAGAATGCGTCAATAAGAATCAGTTCAGCGCGATTATACACGTGTCGCTCCAAGATTTGGATGGATAGCTGAATAAACTGTGCGAATTGCCGGAATATCTCTGTGCAGGTTGGCAACCCTGTAAGGTGGGCGTAACGCGGAAATTCCCTTATAATCGACGCGCTAAGATTGTGACAACCACTGGCGAAGGTGGGTTGGAGAGAAATACATGGATACGCCGTTGCCGTCAAATGAAACGCTGCTCGATTTCAGTCGTGCAGTTGATTGGGAAGATGTAGAGCGTAAGAAACGCAAGTTTAACGAGGCGCTTGACGAGATCAAGCATACGGGCAACGGGCATCTGCCGCTGGATGTATTCTCTGAAGCGGTTGGCGCAGAGGTGAAGGCGTATTTTGACCCGGAAGACACCGATTCTGCCAATGTGTTGACAGTTGAAATTAACGGTTGTTCGATTGTACTCGCCAGTGCGGTCAGCGTCCGCTATCGCGGTGGCAAGACAATCTCCCAGAATTTAAAACCCTATAATCTCAATCCCGCAGTCAACCACACCAATCTCCACCTGACAGATGATCCTGACACACATCTGCGTGCCATCGGTGCTGAACTTGAGCTTGGCCTGTACCACCGCGACGGATCTCCACCCGAAGAAGGCGAGATGCAAGCGTACATTGAATTGTACCAGCAGCACGCCCGACGGCTTGGCATTACACCACAGGTTGACCGCGAAGCCTGCGAGTACCAGGTAGAAGCTCACGTCGCACCGGGAATTGGGTATCATCGCACGCGGCAAGCCCTTGAGGGGATCATGTATTCACTGGCGCAATCCAGCGCAGCAACTGGATTGCATACGGCGATTATGTCTGCATATCCGGTGAACAGTGATTTCAAACTCAGTCAAGATCGCAAGGTACAAACCGCCGTTGATCTGATGAATGAAGTGAATCGTGAGTTCCCCGAATATGAGGAACGTCTGCAAGCAGTCCTTGAGCGCTATCATATGCCTGCTGAGGCGAATTTTGTCGAGTCGTTCCGGCTGCAAGGCTGTCACATTCATCTTGATCTGGCAGGGCGCTCGGAAGCACTGGGACTGCTGACATTTTATACTATGCTGCGCAGTGTGACGGCGATTGCCAACGCTGCTGTATTGAAGGGCGGTCCGTTCGTCAATGGGACTTGCGACGAAGAACTACTGTGTACAAGAGAATACCTGCGCCGTACTACAGTCACCGGGCGCTATTTGGAGATGCCACTTAGCCCACATCTGGTCGGTGATGGTATGGAGAAATTCGCGGGTTTGCTCAAGAAAGAGCGTGTCAACGCGATGGCACGCGCCATGCTGTGCGAAACCGGTCTCGGTAGCCCGATTTCTGCGATGCACAACCCAATCGGGCGCGTGCGTCCCGACCTTGGCACGACGAAGCGCATTTGCACGGTAGAAAGCACCGGTATGCCGGTGAATATTAGCGCATCGCGGCAGGCGGCAGTATTGACCGATTTCGAATACTCGCATGTCATCATCGAAAACTACTTTCGCAAACATGGCTGCGATCTAGAACCGATGTACAACGACCGTGAGTTGTGGATGTTGCTTGGTCCGTTGAACACATCATCGTATATCCAGCAGCAAAATCTATCCGATCGTCAAGGGACCGATATTGAACTTGAAACCGCGACCGGTGAGCATATCACGCTGGCAGAATTCTACGAGCGCAAGCGCGTTTATATGCACAAACATCTGATGGACGTGGTGTACATTAGCCCACGCGACATTGACGACGTGTATATGAGCTTGCAACGAATGCTTGATCCGCCCAGTGGTAAGGTCGCGCAGACGCCAGAGCATTACATCAGCGATTATAAGCTGCGCAGCACGGGCAACTGGGGGCAAATTTTGCGCAATGCCTTCATTGAGGAAGGTGGCACGCCAGGGACACATAACCCGGATATCGTGCTTAAAGTCGCAAATCGTGTTCATGATGCCCTGTTCGATCGTTACCGGAACGGGTCGCGATAACGGTGTTAGTTTGGCGTTCACTCGACAGTTTCGCACATAGGGCGCAATTCTAACAGACATCGTGTATAATAAAATCGATTTTGTGGGAAAAGACAACATTCCCGCTTGTTTCCGCTTAGGACTAAAACGCCCTGTGCATGGCGTATACGACAAATCGCACATCGGAAATCGCAGACATTTTTAAATGAGTGGAGTTTCATCACGATAAATTTCATTTCAAATCTGTTTTCAGACTTTATCGCCATTGAATGAGAAAGGATAAGAACCTGGCGCGTTTTTATGCGCCGGGTCAAATGCGTTATGGCAAGATCAAAACTCAGAATTGTTCCCCTCGGCGGACTTGGGGAAATCGGCAAAAACATGACCGTCTTCGAACTGGGGCAGGATGCTATCGTCGTGGATACGGGCATCATGTTCCCGGCAAACGATATGCACGGTGTCGACTATATCATCCCCGACTTCCGTTATCTTACGGATCGCGTTCGTAAAGGTGAGTTGAAGCTACACGGGATCATCTATACACACGGTCACGAGGACCATACCGGGGCTGTTTCTCATGTAATCGACGCATTTCCGGGTACACCCATCTATGCAACCCCTTTGACTTCGGGATTGCTTGAAATCAAGCTGCGCAATGCAAATTTGCTGGAACAGACAACAATCAACGTATTCCGACCGAGCGATCGCCTGGAACTTGGGCCGTTCAAGATCGACCCGTTCCACGTGTGTCACAGTATCCCCGATTGCGTGGGATTCGGTATTCACACGCCGTATGGGATCATCGTCCACAGCGGTGACTACAAATTTGATAACACGCCAGTCGATGGCAAAAAGCCAGATTACGCGAAACTGGCGCAGTTCGCCAAGAGCGGTGTAGTTCTGCTGATGGCGGATAGCACAAACGCGGATCGCCCCGGCTGGACCCCGTCAGAAACCGTGATTGACGCCGGGTTTGATCGCGTGTTTCGCAAGGCAAAGGGTCGCATTTTCGTCGCTACGTTCGCTTCGTTGATTTCACGCGTGCAGCAGGTCGTCAACGCCTCGAAGAAGTATGGTCGAAAAGTCTGTATTGCCGGACATAGCATGAAGCAAAACGTCGAGATGGCCCGCGAGATGGGTATTCTGGACGTGCCAGACAACATGCTGGTTGATCTGAACAAGATCAACAACATTCAACCACACAAGCTGGTGTTGATGGTGACCGGGTCGCAGGGTGAGCCATCGGCGGTGCTGGCACGCATGGGCACCGGGCGTCATCGCCAACTTGAGATTGAGAAGGACGATACAGTAGTCCTGTCGTCACATCCCATCCCCGGCAATGAGGAGACCGTGTATCGCACCATCAACCGACTGTTTCAGCGCGGCGCAGACGTGATTTATGACCCAATTGAGGATGTGCATGTATCCGGTCATGCGCGTCAGGAAGAAATGCGCCTGCTGATTAATCTGGTACAACCGAAGTACTTCCTGCCCGTTCACGGTGAACTGCGTCACTTGCGCGAACATGGTAAGCTGGCAGTCGCGTCTGGCATCCCCGAAAACAACGTATTTGTAGCGGAAAATGGACATGTCGTAGAAGTGACGAAGGGCGGCGTTCGCCTCGGCGAGCGCGTCCCCGGCGGCTATGTCTTTGTGGATGGCAGCGGCGTCGGCGATATTGGGCGTATCGTCATCCGCGATCGTGAAATTCTGGCGCGGGACGGATTCTTGCTCGTGTCGGTGAATGTGGACCGCAAATCCGGTAAGTTGCTTGGCAAACCAGAGATTATCTCACGCGGTTTCGTATATCTGCGCGAATCTGACGATCTGATGCAACAGGTCAACCGCACCATTGAGGATATCATGTCATCGAATGGGGTTTCTAATGGCAAGCGCCGCGAGAAACTTCAGGAAGGTCTCAGTCGCGTGCTCTACAACGAGACGAAACGTCGCCCGATGGTATTCAGCATCGTTAATGAACAGTGAGTTCCTTCCGTAGTAAATTGCTTTAGTAGCAGCCGCGAACAGTGTCGATCATGAAGAACAAAGGCCGCCTCAACCTCAAATTGAGACGGCCTTTCTGTATCGTGGTTCAGCGATTGCGACGCCACGGAATGAAGCGGTTCAACCACCGCTGTAAAACTTTGCCGCGAGCGTTACTCCATGCTTTGTCGGCACGCTGGCTGTTGTGTTGCGCTTCTGCCGGATGACGCTCGCCGGGTCCATAGCGTTCGTTCATATAGGTGCGCGTGATGTACGTCACCGGGCGTTCAGCCGACGGCAAGCCACGCATCACACTATAGCGACGTTCTTCCGGTGTTTGCTCTGGTTTGAAGCGAATCCCGATAAGCGGAATATAGCGCTCCAGACGAGCATAGGCGCGTGATACCGGGCTAAGTCCTTTCATGCCGCGCCACTCCCACCACCAGTAGATAAACAGGCCAATAGCGGCAATGACGATTAGCATCAGCAGGCCGAATAACGCCAATCCAAGCGCGGGCAGGATGAATGATAGCGGCGTGCGCGGCGGCGGATTCACTGGGGCGGGTTGCGTCGGGATGATGACCGGGGTCGCCGTGGGTGTTGGCGTCGCAGTTGGCGCGATGGTCGGTGTTGGTGGATTGCCGTCGTCTGGCTCGGTGTTATCCGCCTGATCTGTCGGCGTGGGCATCGGCGTACTGGTCGGTAGCGGTGTGCTGGTTGGTTCGAGCGTCGGCGTGACCTGTGCCGGGGGCGCGACCTGCTCAACGGGTGATTCCTGATCGCCATCACGATTAAGCGGGGCCTGCGCTGCGGTTGGTTCGAATTCGATCCAGCCATAGCCGGGGAAATATGCTTCTACCCAGGTGTGCGCATCACGTTCTGTGACCACATAGGCGTTTTGATCTGCGTCCCACGTACCCTGGGCGAACCCGGCTGCCATGCGTGCCGGGATGCCGTGACGACGTAGCATGACAACCATCGCAGATGCGTAGTAATTGCAGTAGCCCTCGCGCAGGTCGAATAGCAACCAGTCGATGGGGTCACGGTCATCTGGTGGTTGTGGGATATTTTCGCTGTAGACAATATTGGCACGCAACCATGCTTCTATCGCTTTTGCCTTATCATATGGTGTCACCGCGCCCGACGTTTCTACGATGTTGTCTGAAAGTTGCAGCGTGCGTGTGCTGATGGCGGGGGTAACATACAAATATAGATCGTTCACCCATTGTGGATAGGTCGTCGGGGCAGCACGTAGTTGATCCGCAGTGGCGGTCGACATGAGGCTGGTCACCGTGTACGACTCTCCACGCCGGATGACTTCGGTCGGTCGAATAACCGAGATGTTCATTTCAACGTTGGGGTCTTCGCGGTTGGGCACATAACGCAAGTCAGAGCGAGTAGAGAGATCGACCTGCGAAGGCTGAGGTGCGGTGTAAACAAGTCGGCTGGCATTGAGGCCCATCGTGAACGTTTGCTGCACCGAGACACGGGCGTTTTGTGGATTGGCGATCACATCAAATGGTGGTGTTGTATCCGTCAGACGAATGTCAGCGGCAGTGGACCAGCTACCGCCCGATTCGTAGGTGTCGAACACGCGGGAGCGCCAATAGTAGCGGCGGGTGGGGGGGGCTTCGACCTGAAATACGATTTGATCACCCAAACGAATCGCGCCGCCGAGGTCAAGTGTGTCTCCGCCATAGTAGTCGGCGGTGGTTGGACCCTGTGCGTCGACCGGAGAGAACAGGCGATTCCAGAATTCACTCAATTGTTGCAGCGGTTCGGATTGTAAAAACTGCTGGAAGCGGTTGAGCCGTTCTTGCAGATTGCCGGAGGGCGCACCCCACGCGAGGACCAGCGTGAGCATTGCCAGTGCAGAACCGACGAGCATGAATTGACGGCGTAGCTGTCGCGGGGCGCGGACGCCACTTGTATACCATTCCCATTCGCGGGCATCAAGGTTAGAGCGGGCGATCAAGACCAGCGCACTAAACATGAAGCCGATGAGATAGGGTGTTAGATCGTTGTCGCCAGGGTAGAAGACGTTGTTGGTGACGAGGATGAGTCCGGGCGGTAGCACAACGCGCCACACCCTGTCGATGCGAAATACATGCCACGCGGCGTTGTAGCCCAAAAACCAGAACAGCGTGGCGACTAACACCGTAAAGATTACATCGTCTTGATTGATGCCGCCGGTTGCAGCATCCACCGTCCAGGTGACGCCACGCACGAATAGCTCGTAAGCACCGTCACCCAGCCCGCCGAGCTGTGTTGTCGCGGCGATCAAGACGACAAAACATACGCCATAGGTCGTGCTGATGATGAGCGCGAGCAGTTCGTTAAAGCGACTGCGCGATAGCACCAATCCCATAAAGGTGCTGAGCGCCACAATTGGCAGCAATACCGAACGTGCTAGCGGCCAATCTGCCGCCAGCAGTGAGAGCGCAGGCATCATCAACAGTAATGTAACGATAATAAGCGCGACAAAATCACCAGGTGCGAAAAATTCACGCAGATTGCTGGCAAATCGATTCATCAGATTTGGCGCTTGTGACGCAACAGGGCGCTGAAGGTTGGCTGTGGTCATAGGGGCGATGACTCGCATCTACACAACGAAAAAGGAGAATGCTCACGCCTTCTCCCTGATGGTCGCATTGTAGACGGCGTCCGCGGCAGACGCAACCGGCGTTTACCCGCCTTTCGCACGATGCTCTCTCAAGTTAACGGTATTCTGACAGAATTGTTCGCCGTACAATACTCAGTATCCGGGTTGGTCGGGCGGTCGCGGTACGGGTCAATTATGTTGACATCGTATTGAGGAAAGTCCGTACTCCTAAGGGCGCGGTGCTGGCTAACAGCCAGGCGGGGTGACCCGACGACAAGTGCAACAGAGAAGTGTATTGCCGCGTTTGCGGTGAGGGTGAAACGGTAGTGTAAGAGACTACCGGCGCGGGCAGTGATGTTCGCGGCCAGGCAAACTCCACCGGGAGCAAGACCAAGCAGGCGCATTGGAGCGGCCCGCTCCTTAAAAAGCGCCGGGTGTGTCGCACGAGGCGTATGGCAACATGCGTCCCAGATAGATGATCGCCGCCCGTGACCTTGTCATGGTGCACAGAATACGGCTTATAGACCGGCCCGGACCGTTCTTATCTGCCGGGTAAAGGCGTGGCTTTGCCCGTTCTTTGCCCGGTATTTTTGATGTGGTTACCCACCCAGATACGCTTCGATGATCTTCTTGTCCTTCTGCAACACCTTTGCGTCGTCGTCATGGGTGATGAGTCCTGATTGCAACACGTAACCGCGATTGGCGACGATGAGCGCCATCGTCGCATTCTGTTCAACGAGTAAAATCGTGGTGTTGGTTTCTTTGTTCAAATAGGAAATTACGTCGAAGATCAGGTTTACCAGCAGCGGCGCAAGCCCCATTGAGGGTTCATCCAATAGCAGGATGCGCGGTTGCGCCATCAGCGCACGACCCATTGCCAGCATCTGCTGCTCGCCGCCGCTTAACGTGCCGCCTAGCTGCTTCTCGCGCTCTTTGAGACGTGGGAAGCGCTCAAAGACGTATTCGAGATCGCGGGCGATTCCGCCAGCGTCATTGCGCTGAAATGCACCGATTTCAAGATTCTCGCGGACGGTTAGCCGGGTGAAGATTTTGCGACCTTCGGGTGATTGAATAACGCCACGCTCCACAATTTTGTGCGCCGGCTCGTGCGTGATATCCTCTCCGTCCAGCGTGACGCTTCCCTCAGTCGTCGGCACGATATTGCAGATTGTGTTGAGAGTTGTCGTTTTGCCCGCGCCGTTGCCGCCAATTAAGGTGACGATTTCGCCCTCTTCAACATTCAGCGACACGCCTTTTAACGCGTGAATTTGCCCGTAATAGGCGTGAATATCCGTGACTGTGAGCAGGCTCATGCGTCCTTCTCCATGTCAAGTGAGCTAAATTCGGTTGTGTCGGTGCCAAGGTAGGCTTCGATCACCTGCGCGTCCTGCGTGACATGTTTTGGCGTGCCTTCAGAGATTTTCTGTCCATGATCCATCACCGTCACATGGTCAGAGATATTCATGACCAGTTTCATGTCGTGTTCGATCAGAAAGATGGTCAGGTCCAGTTCATCGCGCAAACTGCGTATAAAGGCCATCATGTCATCGGTTTCGTTGGGGTTCATACCTGCTGTCGGCTCATCAAGCAGCAGCAAGCGCGGTTTGAGTGCCAGTGCGCGGGCAATTTCAAGACGGCGCTGCGATCCATACGGCAAGTTCCCTGCCAGGTTATCACCTTGATTGTACAGGCCGACGAACTCAAGCAGTTCCATTGCTTCGATTAGTGCTTTGCGTTCCTCGCGGCGTGAAAATGGTGTGCGGAGGATTGCACCGACAAGGTCAGTGCGCAGGCGTGAGTGCATCCCGACGAGGATGTTCTCCAGCACGGTCATCGCACCGAACAAGCGAATGTTCTGGTAGGTGCGGGCGATGCCACGCCGCGCAATTTGATCGGTACGCAGTCCATAGATGGATTTATCCTCGAAGACAATGTCGCCCTCTTCCGGGATGTAAAATCCGGTGATGCAGTTGAAGAAGGTTGTCTTGCCTGCTCCGTTGGGACCGATCAAGCTGACGATTTGCCCGCGTTTGATCTGTAAATCGATATGGTTGACAGCGACAAGGCCGCCAAAGCGTTTTTGAATGCTGCGAACGTCCAGCAAGGTGTCATCGCTCATACGCCGCTCCCTTGAGTAGATGAAACTGCATCAGCAGTAGACGCATCTGCACGATATTCACGGGCACGCCGAGCAAGGGCAGGCGGTTTGGGTGGATTCAGCCCTTCTGGTCGCGTCAGCATGACCAGCACCAGCAATGCGCCGAATGCCAGCAGGCGATAGGAGTCGAGTTCGCGGAGGAGTTCCGGCATCCCCACAAGGATGATCGAACCGATAATAACACCGGGGATGGACCCCATGCCGCCAATAATAATCAGGCTAAGCACGTTGATCGACACCAGCAGTGTAAAGCTATTCGGGAAGATGCCCTGTAGCGATGCGCCAAACACCGCACCACCCAGCCCAGCAAAGGCGGATGAAACGCCAAAGGCCATCAGTTTAGTGTTGATGAGGTTGATCCCGACTGCTTCGGCGACATCTTCATCGGCGCGGACGGCACGCATGGCGCGACCCAGGCGAGAATTTGCCAGCCTCCACACAATAAACGCTGTCAATGCGAGGCTGAACAAGAACAGGTAGTAAATCGTTTCCGAACTATCGAGGCGGGTTATCCAGGCTTCGTTGAACGAGCTAAGGTCAATCAACGGGGTGGGAATGGGCGAGATCCCTTGTGGGCCGCCAAGCAGCGGGCGGAATGTATTCGAAGTGATGACGCGGTTGATGATTTCACCAAAACCGAGGGTGACAATCGCCAGATAGTCGCCGCGCAGTCGTAGCACCGGGATGCCGAGCGCCATGCCTGTCAGGGCGCTGAAAATCACACAGAAGGGCCACGCGACCCAGAAACTCATTGTTCCCGTACAGGCCGCTTCTAGTTCAGGGAATGGGATATCGTTTGGATGGACGCCGCCACAGGTCAGAAGATTTGGTGTGGTGAGGATGCCAAGCGTATACGCACCAATAGCAAACGACGCCACATAGCCGAGGTCAAGTAAGCCTGTGTACCCGATCATAACGTTGAGGCCGATGCCCATGATAGCGAACAACGCGATCAAATTAAATACGTTAGACACATACCCGCCCATAAACTGCGGCGCAACCACCATCACGACGAGAGCCAGACCTGCAAAGACGACATTGGTCTGTGTTTTTGCGAGATCGGGTGCGGCTTCATGGGCTTT
>DAOTXA010000586.1:0-8984 GCA_034435595.1 Anaerolineae bacterium
GTTCGTCGGCAGGTTCGTCGGTGGGCGTTGGTTCGCCGGTTGGTTCATCGGTGGGTGTTGGTTCGTCGGTCGGCTCGTCGGTCGGCGTTGGATCATCCGTCACCGCCGCCGCGATTGCGACCGCTGTCTGCGTGCGATTGGACGCCGCCACGACTTCAGCCGTAGCGGTACTGTCTGCATCATCATCGCCACCGCCACCAAACGCGCCAGATAGTGCCAGCGCTGCCAGCAGCAGCACAACCGCGATGACTGCGCCCCCGCCCATCATCAGCATACTAACACCACTCGACCGCCCGGTTTTGGGCTGGGGCGGCTTGTAATCCGTCGGCAGCGGCGAAAACGGCAGCGAACCGGGACGTGACGGTTCACTATCTGCCAATGCTGCCGGACGCGGCGAGGTTGTTGGCTTTTCAACGGGTGTGGAGGATTCGGTATCGTCGCTGCCCGGTGTAAGGTCGTCCTCGTCCACTTCAGAGATGACTTCGAGGATTGGCCCCGGCTTCGACGACTCGGAGGCGTCGAGTTCGTGCGTCTCCTCGCTATCGATGGCGGCGAACGCGGCCTGAATCGCGTGCATCAGTTCGAGGCCGTTTTGATAGCGCCGTTGCGGTTCTTTTTGTAGGCACTTGAGCACCACATCCTCGACTTCTGGCGTGATGCGCTGGTTGATGGTGCTGGGTGGCGGCGGCGGATCGCTAATGTGCTTGAGGGCGACCGTCATCGCAGATACATCCTCGAATGGCACGCGCCCGGTCAGCATCTCGTATAGCACCACGCCCAGCGAGTAGATGTCGCTTTGCGGCACAGCTTCGGCAGAATTTACCGCTTGTTCCGGCGCGATATAATGCACGCTGCCAAATGTATTGCCGATGGTCCCTTCCTGCGCGTTAAGGGCCAGGCCAAAGTCGGTGAGGACGGCGTGCCCGTCCTTCGTGACCATAATATTAGATGGCTTCACGTCACGGTGGATGACGCCCTGCTGGTGCGAATAGTCCAGCGCCTCGGCAGTATCTCTCAGCAAACGCATGATCTGCGCGAAGGTCAAATACCTCCCCTGCCGGGAAAGGCTTTTGAGGATATGGCGGAGGTCCTGCCCTTCAATGAAGCCCATCGCCATATAGTAGAGGTTTTCCTCTTCCTTCTGACCATACTGGTAGACATGCACAACACGCGGGTGATTTAATTTGGCGATGGCACGAGCTTCACGCTGGAATCGCTCGCGGTACTCCTCAACGTCTTCGCTGGCGACCAGTTGCGACTCAATGACCTTGATCGCCGCATAACGATCGAGGTTCTCGTCGTAGCCTTTGTAAACGCGAGCCATACCCCCCTGTCCAAGCAGGTCTTGAACAGCATAATCGCCAAGTTTTTTACCAATGAGTGGGTCGTTACTTGACATAGACGATTTTCCGGTTTCGAACAAGAAATAAACGAATGATTGACGATTTCATTATAACCAAGCATTGGGCATTATGCCCCTTGAGGTTAGTTTTCAGTTATCAACGATAGGGGGATTGGGTGACACGTGGCGCACATGGGGGCCGTATATCGCTGCGATGACGGCGCACTGGCAGCGCGTGTTATCGCCGGGGGGGGAACAGGTTTGCAACGTGTTAATGTACATTACCAGAACCGAACCGGGCCTCAAGTCAGGATTGGAGATATTTGCTGAAACATAGCGAAACTACGGTATACTAAAGTTCTGATTGTTTGTTTTCAATTTATCAAGGGGAATTTTGAGGTGACGCCTTCACCGGACATTCCTGAAAAAGAATTACGCAAACGCTGCCAGCATGTCCTCTCTGCCGCAGCGGACGAAGCGCGACGTATGGGACACAATTATCTGGGGACCGAACATCTGTTTATCGCCTCTACGCGCAACGAACAGGGGCCGACCTTTAATTTGTTGCGCCGCGCCGGGTTGAACCCGCGTGAGGTCCGCAACGAGATTCGCCGCGAAATTGGAACCGGCGAGGGGCCGCAGGTAGACGAATTGACGCTGACACCACGCACGGCGATGGTCCTGTCACTGGCGATCTTCCTCGCAGAGCAGGACGAAGAAGAAGAAGTTAAGGAAAGCCACCTGTTGATGGCGCTGCTACAAGAGGGCGAGGGTGTGCCGGTTCGCAAGCTGGTCGATATGGGGTTTGACCTGAATCACTGGCTGCAAAAGCTGATCGCAGAGGAGCATGAAGCCTTTTCTCCCTTACCATTGGATGACGACGACGATCTGTTCGGTTTCATCGACGACAGCGACGACATGCGCTTCCATGATCCGGGCATGTTCGGGCGGCACCGGCTGGATGCCGACGGCGAGATTCGCGGGATGCCGACCCCGTTACTGGACAAATACGGGCGCGATCTGGTCGAACAGGCCGCCGAAGGGCGCATCATCGCCGCGGTTGCCCGTGAATCGGAGATGCGTGCCGTCGCCCGCACACTGGCCCGGAGCAAAAAGAACAATCCGCTGCTGCTGGGGGATGCCGGGGTCGGCAAGACGGCGGTTGTCGAAGGGCTGGCCTACGCCATCCACGAAGGGAACGCACCGCCAACACTGGCTGGACGCCGCATTGTGCAAATCGAGATTGGAACCCTCGTCGCCGGGACGAGCCTGCGCGGGCAGTTTGAAGAACGACTCGTCGGCATCGTGGACGAGGCCAAAAGCGCCGGGAACGTCATTCTCTTCATCGACGAGATGCACACGATCGTTGGCGCGGGCGATACGATTGACAGTAATCTGGACGCCGCCAACATCCTCAAACCGGCGCTGGCCCGTGGCGAGATCATGTGCATCGGCGCGACCACGCACGAAGAATACCGCCGCGCTATCGCCTCGGACCCGGCGTTAGAGCGCCGCTTTCGCACCATTGATATTGAGGAACCGCCCATCGACGCGGCAATTGAAATACTGGGCGCACTCAAAGATACACTGGAGACGCATCACGGCGTCGTCATCAAGCAGGATACCGTTGAAGCGGCGGTGCGGCTTTCAGTACGTTATATGCCAGATCGTCGCCTGCCAGATAAAGCGCTCGATCTGCTGGACGAAGCGTGTACCCGCGTGACTATCCGCTCCATCGTGCCGGATATTAGTGAAGAAGCGCCCAACGACGTGCGTGTGGGCGATGTGGCAGCGGTGCTTTCGGAGTGGACGGGCATCCCCGTCACCGAACTGACGACCGACGAAAAACGCCGTCTTGCCAAACTGAACGAGGCTTTGCTCTCACAGGTCATCGGGCAAGATGAGGCCGTTAACGCGGTGAGTGACGCCATCAAAACCGCCCGCGCCGGACTCAGTGACCCGAACCGGCCCATCGGCGTATTCCTGTTCTTAGGACCGTCCGGCGTCGGCAAGACCGCGCTCGGTCGGGCGCTGGCACAGTTCATGTTTGGCAGCGAAGACGCCATGCTGCGTCTGGATATGTCCGAGTTCCACGACTCGCACACCGTCGCCCGTCTCATCGGCTCGCCCCCCGGTTATAAAGACGCCAATCGCGGCGGTCAGTTGACCGATGGTCTGCGCCGCCGTCCATACAGCGTTGTGCTATTGGACGAGGTGGAGAAGGCCGCGCCGGAAGTGTTCGACATCTTTTTGCAGGTGTTCGACGAGGGGCGCATCAGCGACGCACACGGGCGCAAGGTCGATGCACGCCATTCGGTATTCATCATGACCAGCAACATCGGCACCGCAGAAGGCGGCAGGCCGGGCCTCGGTTTCGGCGGCAAGGACGGCGAACTTAAGGCCGATTACAGCGGACACCTCAAGCAATTCTTCCGCCCGGAGTTTATCAACCGTCTCGATGAAGTGATCACCTTCAATCCGTTGGGCAAAGAGACACTGAGCAAAATTCTCGATCTGGAACTGGTAGAAGTTCACAAACGACTGCGCGACCAGAAATTGACGATTGAACTCAACGACGAAGCACGCGAGTTCCTGCTACAAGAAGGCTTTGACCCCATCAACGGAGCACGCCCCCTGCGCCGCGTCATCGAGCGTCTGCTGACGCGCCCCATCAGCACCAAAATTGTGGAAGAAGTCTTCCCGCCGGGGAGCGTGGTCGTCATCACGATGGAGGACGGCAAGCTCGCTTTCGAGGCACAGCCCGACCCAAGTGACGAGGCCAAAGCAACAAGTAGCGATTGAAGTTGACAGGGACTTGTAAAGCAGGGGTCGCATCCTATGGACATCCCACAGACGGGGCGCAAGCCCATCAATATGAGCGAGGCGGACGAGAAGTCCGCGCTGCGCAAGCGGCGCAAGGCCGATAAAACCGATTCCTTCGCCGCTGACCCGAAACAGGAAATCAGCACGTTGGGCAAACTGGCCCTGCGCCGTGACGACATCAACGACCTGTTCGCGCTGGGCGATTTGTGTGCCCGCGCTTCGCTGGTCGATGGATCACGGCTGCTGATTTATTACGCTGCAAAAACGCTGATGGCCTATCATCGCGCCATCGAAAAATCGGATAACGATGTGGATCGCAAGCTGGCCCGTCGTGCCATTGACGCATATGTGGGCTGGTTGGTGAATGTCGCACGGCAAAGCCCCACCCGCCGCAATATCGCGGTCGCGCTATGGGCCATTGCCGGGGACGACGAGGACGGCATCCCACCAACGCGGACGAGTGGCGCGGCCCTCTCGCTGACTGACCTGTTCCGCAAGCAGACTTTTGCTGGCGCAGATGACGATAGCACCCCTGATGCGCCGGGTGAAGAATCTGACCAGACCGCCATCGCCGAGATCGCGCCGGATTTTGGCAGCGAAACCGCGATCACCGCCGCCGACCTGGGCCTTGACCCGGATGAATTCTCCCGCGTAGACGACATCAACGATTTAGAAGAACTCGACCGCACGAATGCGTCCGCCTCGCTCAGTGAAACCGAATTCGCGCCGAAAGCGCAGGATTCATCGACCTCGCAAACAGCTATGGGCATCGCAGAATCAGGATTCCTGGATTCTGATTCGGGCGGCGGCACAGCCAAACAGAAGACGGAAATCGAGACGAGTGATTATTCGCTGGGCGACCGCATCGCCGAGCGCTACGAAATCGCTGATATGCTGTGGGGCGGTATGGGTGTCGTCTACCTGTGCTATGACCACGACATGCGTGCCCCGGTCGCGCTGAAAAGCTTCCAGAAGCGTTTCCTCGACAACGAACGCGCCGTGACGCGCTTTACCAACGAGGCGCTAACGTGGATTCGGCTGGAAAAACACCGCCATATCGTGCAGGCGCGGCTCGTCCAGAACATCGAAGACCAACCCTATATCATCCTCGAACACGTCAGCGGTCCCGATGGCATGGGCGCGGACCTGCGTAGCTGGATCGGCAGCAGCCGCCTTGACCTGCCGCAGGCGGTGGAATTCGCGCTGCATGTGGCGCTGGGGATGCAGCACGCCACCCAGCGCGTGCCCGGTCTGGTCCACCGCGACCTGAAACCAGCCAACATCCTGGTCAGCCACGACGCCATCGCCAAAGTCACCGATTTCGGGCTGGTGCGCTCGCTCGATTTGGAAGACATTCTGCCGCTGGATGCCAACGGCAGCGACAGGCAGATTAACAGCGAGGACGAACGCCTGACTCGCGTCGGTGCGATTGTCGGCACCGCCCCCTATCTTTCGCCAGAACAGTGTCTCGCCAAAGACGTAGACGAACGCACCGATATTTACGCCTTCGGCTGCGTCCTGTACGAGATGCTGACCGGACAACAGGTATTTCAGGCGCGGCGCTTTCAGGAATGGGTGAAGGCGCACATCCAAGAAAAACCGCTCTTCGACGCCAGACGGCGCGTGCTGCTGCCAGATGCGCTGCAACAGATTGTGCTGCAATGCCTGGAGAAAAGCCCCAATAACCGCCCGTCCACATGGTCTGATCTGGTGGACGCACTGGCAGTCATCTACACCGACCTGACAGGCGAGGAACCGGAAGTCGAGGCCGTCGGTCCGGCATTGGAAGCCCGCGAACTAATGGACAAGGGCTATTCGCTGACGGCACTGCGCCGCTATGATGAAGCGCTGGAAGCCTACGATCAAGCGCTGGAACTCAAACCGGATTATCACTGGGCGCTGGCCCGCAAGGGACGCACCCTGCGCCTGCTGGAACGCTACAAAGAAGCGCTCGAATGCTACGAACGCGCCCTCGATATTCAGCCGCACTACGCCTTCGCGTGGAACGGCAAGGGCGTTATCCTCGAACGGTTGGGCCGCTATCTGGAAGCGCTGACCGCCTTCCGCATGGCAGCAGACATCAACCCCAACGACGTATGGTACTGGTACAATCGCGCCGATGTGCTGCAAACGGTCGGGCGCTATACCGAAGCGATTCCCCTGCTCAATCACGGCCTCAACCTGGACCCCAAACACGCGCCAAGCTGGGCCAAGCTAGGGCAAATCTACCGGTTGATGCACAGCTTTCAGGAAGCTATTGACGCCTACGACAAGGCCATTCGCATTGACCCCGGTTATGCGTGGGCGCACAACGGGCACGGGCTGGCGCTCAAGGCCATCGGGCGCATGAAGGACGCGCTGATGAGCTTTAAGCGGGCGGCCCGCTACCAGTCGAACGCGGTGTGGCACTGGTACAACCTCACCGAGACGATGGTCGATCTTGGTCAGTACGAGGAGGCGATCCAACCCGCGCAAGAAGCGACCCGCGTCGATCCATCGCACGCCTTTAGCTGGGCCAAACTCGGTCAGGTCATGCGCTACAACCGGCGCTACGAAGAGGCGCTGACCGCCTACGAACGCGCTATCGACCTGGAACCCAATTCGGCATGGGCGATCAACGGTCAAGGCATTGTCCTCGAACAGATGAAGCGCTATGACGAGGCGCTGACCGCTTACGTGTGTGCTGCCGAACTTAAGCCACATGACGTGTGGCACTGGTACAATCAGGGCAACGTGCTGGTTTCGCTAGAGCGCTATAAAGAGGCCATTGTCGCCCTAGAACGCGCCACGCAGATCAACCGTCAGCACGCCCGCAGTTGGGCGCGTATGGCGCACGCGCAACGACAACTGGGCCAGCACGAGGCGTCCCTGCGTTCCAGCGAACAGGCCACGCGCATCGCCCCTAATTACGCCTGGGCATGGAGCGAGAAAGGCCGGACGCTGGAAGCGCTTAATTTGCAGGAAGACGCCCTCGCCGCTTTCCGTCGCGCCAGCGAACTATCCCCCAACGAAGTCCACTACCTTTACAAACAGGTCGAGATGCTGACCGCGCTCAATCGCCATTTTAAGGCGCAAGAACTGCTGGAACGGGCGATTCAAATTGATACCCACAACGCGCAAATCTGGGCGCATCATGGCACGACCCTGCGCCGTCTGGGGATGCTGGGCGAGGCGTTGAGCAGCTTTTCCCGTGCCGTTGAACTGGACCCTGAAAACGCATGGGCGTGGAGCGGTCGCGGTATGACGCTGAATCAACTTAAACGCCATGAAGAAGCGCTGCTGTGCTTCGAGAAGGCCATCGAACTCGTACCGGATAACGCATGGTACTGGTACAGCCGCGCCGACGAACTCGTCTACCTCGGTCACTTCGAGGACGCGCTGGTATCGCTGGACGAATCGCTGCATCTGGACCCCGGTTATGCAGAAGCATGGGCCAAACGCGGGCAAGCCCTGCGCAAATTGAGCCAGTTTGACGAGGCCGTCACCGCCTTCGACCGCGCCGTCAAAATCAACCCCAATTATGCCTGGGCGTGGAATGGTCGCGGCCTGACGCTTAAGGAACTGCAACGCCGAGAAGAAGCCGCCGCCAGCTACGAGCGGGCGATTCGCGCCGCGCCGGGGGTCATCTGGTATCATATCAACCGCGTCGATATGCTGCTCGACATGGAACGCAAGCAGGACGCGCTGGATGCCATCAATCTCGCCATCGAAAATGCGCCGCGCAACCCGACGGTATGGGCGCGTAAGGGGCAGGTATTGCGGCGGCTCAATCGCCACGAAGAGGCGGTAGAGGCTTACACCAGAGCGCTGGATATTGACCCATCCTACGGGTGGGCGTGGAACGGCAAGGGATTGTGCTTGACGGAGATGAAACGCTGGTCCGAGGCACTCGTCGCCTACCAGACCGCCATCGAGTGCGACGCCAACGATGTATGGTACTGGCACAACTACGGCGACACCTTGATGAACCTGGGCAACCACAACGAGGCACGCAAAGTGTTCGAGCAAGCGCTGACCATCGACCCAACACACGAGCCGACGCTGGAAAAATTGCGGCGGCTACCCAGTTTGTAACCGACAATGTGTAAGCGGGAACAACGATGAAACGTGAAATCTCCGTGACCTACATGAGCGGTCCCCATGATGGCAAAAAGCTGAACTTCCGGCAGCCAGAAGCGGGCGAAGAAATCGTACTGTCTATCGGGCGACGCGAGGTGTGCGACATTTACATGCCCTTCGACAATCAGGTGTCGCGCCTTCATGCCCGCCTGGGCTGCGGCGTGCTGCCGACCAGCGAATCCGACGCCAGCACCACCAATCCGGCGGTGCTAACCTTCTGGTTAGAGGACGCCGAAAGCCGCAATGGGACATACCTGGAAAAATCCGAAGAACCGCTGAAAGGCCGTGTCAGCCTGCGACCGGGGACGCTGTTCCGCATCGGGCGCACGTGGCTGCGGCTGGATATTCCACTGTCATAAACAGAGCTATTGGCTGTTAGCTGTTAGCCATTAGCCAAAAACAAGAGCAATGATTTTAATAAGTCAGTCAGCATATGAGGTACAGCCACAAAATGGCGTGGTCGATATTTTGAGCAGGCGGGTCGCAAGAATGTGCAAACCTCCGATTTGAGACCCCTACACACCTTTCATGAACTTGTAGGGGCGGCATTTTTGCCACCCGCAATGATCATCGTCGAACCACCACGTTTTTCTGCGGTCGTACCGCATATGAGACTTCTGCAAAAAATTTTGTAGAGGGCCGCGTGAGGGCAAGTATATCTGACAGGGAATCGAAGCTAAAAGCCAAACGCTAACGGCTA
>DAOTXA010000587.1:0-5315 GCA_034435595.1 Anaerolineae bacterium
CGAAGATGCATCGTAAGGGCAAATCGCCCCACGCGTGTGTTCGGCAATAATATTATTCTTGATGACGGTTGCATCCGGCACCAGATCATACAGGCGGATACCTTCCGTGTATCCGTAAAGCGTGTTGTTGATGATGATATTTCCATAGGAGTGACAGTTGCGCGGCGTGTAGTAATGCGCATACTCCGGGTGAGATGGATCATCTGGCGGCAAGATTTCGGCGGGTTCGCTGTTGCAATAGTTAACACCACTGTCCTCAGTCGATAGGATCGTAATCGCACCAATAAACTGATTTGATTCGGTGGTGACAACCATCAGATTATTGCGGATAACATTATTGTCACCGCCAAGAAATAGAATCGCCGCGTCGGTGTCGATGATCTTGTTGCGCTCGATGATATTCTTATCGGCGAGGTCCCATTCCAGCGTCACACCGAAGCAAAAGTCCGCACTGCCCGATTCTGCCAGTGTATTGCCCCGCACCGTGTTCTCATAACCGAGGATGTTGATATGCTGGCATCCCCACGGCGTAAAGTGCTGGTCGTGAACCTTGCGGATAACGTTGTTTTCGATCAAGTTGTGATCGCCGTTGAACTGCATACCCGATTCTGCATAGAACCCGTGAACCCGGTTGTCATGCACGTGCCAATCGGTTGTACTGACCGCTTCTGACGAGTCGGTATAATCCTTTAGCTGGAAAATTCCGTATCCGACATCGACAAAATCAACGCCGCTGATTTCCCAGTAATCGCAATCACGCACAATGATTCCGGCGCTGATCGTGTGCTGCCCGCTGCTCACCAGATCGGGTCCAAGAATGACCAGCCCTTTTTCGGAACGCACCCCATTGGGCAACATCACCGGCTCAACATCGCTGCCGGTGATGTGGATGTAATCGGCCTTGTAGTCACGCCCCCAGCACGCGAACGCCTGATAGTCCTCGCTGCTATTGTTGATGCGCAAAATAACCTGCTCGCCAGGGTAGTTGCTGACGATGATCGGTTGTGCCTCGGTCCCACTGTGGTGGAAGGCCCAACCCTCGTAGATGGTCGCGTATTCGCCACCACGAATGTACAGCGTATCCCCTGCACGCAAGCGCATAACGGCTGTGTCGATGGTGCGCCACGGCTGGCTTATGGATCCGTCAAAGTCGTCGTTTCCACTGCTGGAAACATAATAAGTGCTGCCTGACTGCGCCTGACTGACCGTGAGAGTCAACACACCGGCAGCAATCAGCCAGATAACTACAGTAAAGCGAAACCAATAACGGCTAGGCATAAGATTTCCTGAATTCTATGAACTGTGTATCGGTTATGAGCTTTAGACGGCAAGCATACCGTCCCTGTAGTGTGATCTGTGGCGATGCGCGGGCACGCTTTTCTTCGTACCTGTCAAAAAAGAACAACGCTCCATATCAGAGAGTATAACGTAAAAGATTCATTTTTCACCGGAAAAAGGTACTAAGTCAATTTTTTAATTATTGTTTAAAAATACATTTCATTGATGAGAATGTGGATTAACCAACAGGTTCTTGACAAGGAGTCCAATTAGGATTATATTACAAATGCGATACGACATGGAAATACTAAGCGTTTAATTGAGTTTTAATTACAATAATAGTCTATAAATAGTGGAAAAATATATGTGAGTAAATTACTCAACGGCAAATTGCATCGCTTTACTATAACGATTACTATGAATAGCATTGCCGAGGTTGGTTAAAATGACTACGCGGGGAAAATATTACGTTATTAAACGATGTTTGGATGTAATTATCGCTAGTTTTGGATTGATATTATCTTTACCTATTTTATTTTTAATTAGCATTTTCATCTGCCTCGATACAATCGGCCCTCCCATTTACCCTCAAAAGCGTATCAGCGCCCGCCGCCACAAATCCGGCGGAACCGCTCACTGGGAAATATATACGTTCACCTGCTACAAGTTTCGCACCATGTACTTCAACTGCGATCAGACCCGTCACCAGCGCTTCGCGATTGCCTTCATCCACAAGGATGAAGACACCATGCGCACACTGGGGATGGGCGGCGGCCTTGATGACAATACCCCCACATTCAAGCTCAATCACGATCCGAGGATTACCCGCGTAGGCCGGTTTTTACGTAAATATAGCCTCGATGAACTGCCGCAATTGTGGAATGTGCTCATCGGAGAAATGTCCATTGTTGGCCCACGACCAGCAATCGAATATGAAGTTGCTGAATACAGTGAATGGCACCGCCGCCGCCTTGAGGCCAAGCCCGGTTTAACCGGACTCTGGCAGGTGGAAAAGCGCGGTGAAGTGGATTTTGACGAGATGGTCCGCCTTGATATCGACTATATCGAGCAGCAATCCTTCTGGCTGGACCTGAAGCTGATTTTTCAGACCGTTTTTGTTGTCATTGCCGGGAAGGGCGGTGCGTAGTCGCGGATTAACCGTGACTGCCGCCATATCACATCGGGTAGCCCATCGTTTCACTCTACATCGCTAGTCTGGCGGCTGCTCTTCACCCCCTGTTGATCTACAAACAAATCATCGCATTTGAACCTGTGTTTACCCGTGCAATCTCGTCAGAGGGGAGATTCCATTATGTTACGCATTGGGGTAATTGGTTATGGCTACTGGGGGCCAAATCTTGTCCGTAATTTTGCAGAGATGAACGAAACAGAGATCGTCGTCGTTGCCGATAAAAAGCAGGAACAGCTTGACCGGGTACGCAACTCATATCCCTACGTTGATGTGACAACCGACGATAATAATCTCTTCAAACGCCGTCTCGACGCAGTCGTCATTGCCACACCGCCGCCAACGCATTTTGCACTGGCGAAAGTCTGCCTTGAAAACGGCCTGCATGTGCTGGTCGAAAAACCGCTTTCGCTCAGTTCCGAAGAGGCTGAACAGCTTATCAAACTCGCTGCCGCCCGTAACCTGAAGCTCATGGTCGGGCACACCTTCGAGTTCAACCCGGCGGTACATAAACTCAAAGAGATCATCGATAGTGGCGAACTGGGCCGCGTGTATTATATCGACGCCGTGCGCGTCAATCTCGGCTTGCTTCAGCGCAATCTGAACGTTATCTGGGATCTCGCCCCGCACGATATTTCAATCCTCCATTACCTGCTCGAAAGCACACCCGTAACCGTCAGCGCCCACGGCGGAGATTGCATCGTAGACGATATGCACGACATCGCCTATTTGCACCTGAGATTCCCCGATAAAGTGCTGGCGCACGTCCACATTAGCTGGCTGGACCCCTGCAAAGTACGGCGCATTACCGTCGTCGGTAGCAAAAAAATGGCGGTTTACGACGACGTGGAACCGCTGGAAAAGATTAAAATCTACGACAAAGGCGTCGATAAAATGCCCTATACCGACTCCTTCGGCGACTTCCAATACAGCTATCACTATGGCGATGTTGTGATTCCGCACATTCGCTTTAGCGAGCCGCTGCGCATCGAATGCCGCCACTTCGTCGATAGCATCGTTAACGATCACAAACCACAGACCGATGGCAACAACGGGCTAAACGTCATCCGTGTGCTTGAAGCCGCGCAAGAGTCGTTGCGTACCGACGGTATGCCTGTACATCTCAAAAAACAGCGGGAAGAGCAGCCTGATGCCTGAAAGCGAACCCGCCAACCTCAAACTGGGAGACGGTCACCTCATTGACGACACTGGAGTCATGCTCGCCTATCGTACCGGGCGCAAAATCGACGACCATACCCTCGTCATCGGCGCAGAAGCACGCATCCGCAGCGGAACCGTTATTTACGGTGGGTCGCGCATTGGCGCAAAGTTGCAGACCGGGCACAACGTCATCATCCGCGAGCAAAACGTCATCGGTGACGGGCTGCAAATCTGGAACAACTCGATCATCGATTACGGCTGCACACTGGGGCACAACGTCAAAATCCACAGCAATGTATATGTGGCCCAGTTCACCGAAATCGAGGATGAAGTGTTTCTTGCGCCCGGTGTCAGCATCGCCAATGACCCGCATCCACTGTGCGGCCTGTGTATGAAAGGGCCAACCATCAAACGCGGCGCACGCATCGGCGTCAACGTGACACTGCTATCACACATTACCATCGGCGAGGGCGCACTGATCGGCGCAGGCAGCGTCGTCACGCGTGATATTCCACCCTTCACGGTCGCTTATGGCAATCCTGCCCGACCGCACCAATCCGTAACCGAATTAACCTGCACGCCGGGGCTGGTCGAAAACGTGTATATCGACGGCATGGACGTACATGCTCAACAGCGTGCCGGGATGCTGGAGGACTCCTCATGAACGTTCCATTTGTTGACCTGAATATGCAGCACGAGGGAATTAGCGCTGAAATCAACGCCGCGATCTCACAAGTCATCCAGCGTGGCGACTTCTGTTTGGGTGAATCACTGGAAAAATTCGAGCAAGACTTTGCCAGCTACTGCGGTACGCAGTTCGCCGTCGGCGTCGACAGCGGGCACTCGGCCTTAAAGCTCAGTTTGCTCGCACTTGATGTCCAACCCGGCGACGAGGTGATTCTACCCTCGCATACGTTTATGGCGACGGCTTCGGCGGTGATCCTCATCGGGGCAAAGCCGGTCCTCGTCGAAGTTGATCCCGAATCCTACACCATTGACCCGGCAGCCATACGTGCCGCTGTTACGTCACGAACACGGGCGATCATCCCCGTACATCTTTACGGGCGCGTAGCCAACATGGACGCCATCAACGATATCGCGGCCCAGTACGGAATCGTCGTTATCGAAGATGCGTGTCAGGCCCACGGCGCAATGTACAAAGGCTTTCGCGCTGGATCACTGGGTCATGCGGCGGCATTCAGCTTTTACCCCACCAAGAATCTGGGCGCGATGGGCGATGCAGGTATCATCGTCACCAACGACATGCGCGTCGCAGAACGCGCCCGTGCTATGCGTAACGTCGGACAGTTCCGCAAGGGATACCACGCCGCAACACCCTACAACCACCGCATGGATACCATCCAGGCAGCGATATTAAGGGTAAAACTCAAACATCTGGACGCCAGCAATCAAGCGCGTCAGCAGGCGGCACAACAGTATAACGTCGCCCTCGCAGAGCTTGATCTGTCTCTACCATACGCAGACGCTGACTCGACCCACGTCTATCACCTGTATGTCATCCGCACCCACATGCGTGACCAACTGCGCGAGTTCCTGGCGCAGGCGGGTGTGCATACCGGCATTCACTATGCCGTTCCAATTCACCAGCAGCCGTTTTATCTGCGGCAGGAATACCCGGAACCGGCCTCATTACAGCAAACCACTCAAATCTGTGACGAGATTCTGT
>DAOTXA010000588.1:0-3834 GCA_034435595.1 Anaerolineae bacterium
CTGCCGCCGCTTCATCACCTCGCGCTCGACAGAGTGGTCTGAAGCTATCGCGCAGGCGTCATCCAATGACACACGCAGCGGTCCCCGGCTGCGCAGGTGGTCAATGGCGATATTGCGAGCGATGGTGAACAGCCACGCCTCGAATGCGCCGAGGTCGTCGCGGTAGCGGTCACGGAAGCGCCACGCCCGCATCAACGTCGCGGCGGTTAAATCCTGCGCCGTGTCATTATCCCCGGTGCGATAGCGGAAGAAGTTATATAGACGTGGCATTTGCTCGTTGTAAACCACCTCCCAATCAATGCCACTGGCGTTGGGGGGCGGGCCGGTATTTTGTGGCAAGTCTCTATACATCTTGATCACGTGCGGTTTCCCCGTGATGGTATGCTCTCTTTAAGGTCTATTACGGGGATGGTGCGCGAGGTATCACAGAATAGCGATCAGGCCCTCGCTTTTCGCCGTTGGCTCAAGAGTGAAAATGTGATGCGTAGAGGCACAGCACGCTGCGCCCCATTTGACTGTGATGCCTGAAAGCGGCGGGGCCATTGGGCGAGCTTTGGTAAAAGAACCGGCAATTGACCACCGACGATTGAAAACCGGCTATAGTTCAATGTCCCATGCCATGAGATCAGCCATAAACCTGTGCGCGGTCATATCCAGGTGGATGGGCGTCATCGCTGCGTAGCCATTATCGACCGCCCACAGGTCCGTACCGGCTTCGTCGAGATCGCCAATCGGCGGTTCGCCCGCTATGCGATACACTTCGCCATCTATGACCAGTTCGTCGCGGTAAATGCGAATCCCTTGCCGTGCCAGTCGCAAACCTTTGACCTCGCCATCGGGCACATTGACGTTGATGATCGTAAACGGCGGCAGTGTATTTTCCAGCGCTTTTTTTACGACCGCCTGCGCGACCTTTGCCGCCTGTGCATAATCTGCCGGATCGTCAGCATCGCGCCTGTCGAGCGAAATCGCCACTGCCGGAATGCCGTGAATGGACGCTTCCAATGCGGCGGTGACTGTTCCGCTATAGGTGATATCCTGCCCCATGTT
Organism: Anaerolineae bacterium; assembly: GCA_034435595.1. Taxonomy (GTDB): domain Bacteria; phylum Chloroflexota; class Anaerolineae; order Aggregatilineales; family Phototrophicaceae; genus JAVJSU01. The sequence continues at coordinate 1,051 of DAOTXA010000588.1, forward strand.
CGCGCCGCGATTGATGCCACTAACGACGAGGCGCGGGGGCCATTGGGTTGCCCCCATCGCTGCGACTGCGATGCAATCTGCCGGAGAACCGTCAATGGTAATGACAGGCGTCCCATCGGCGAGTTCGGCCTGTGCAAAGGGCAGATCAGCGAACAGGGTCTTTTTGTGCCCGCTGGCGCTCTGGTTGCGTGCCGGGGCGATCACGCCGATTTCGCCGAACTCACGCATGGCCTGTGCCAGTGCCAGAATCCCCGGCGCGTCATACCCGTCGTCGTTGGTGACTACGATATAGGTCATAGATGTTTCCTCTCAGGTTCCGCATAAAAAGTTCAACAGGGGCGACCTGATAGGTCGCCCCCTACGATTGTCCATCACATTCAAAAATCTATTCTGCGTTCTCTTTCGACGCGACCAACACGACTAGATCGCCCTTATGCACCGCTTTGCCCTCTTGATTGAGGACGCGCAAGCCGAGTGTGACCGTCCCACCGCCAAGACGTTTAGCCGCTTTCGTCTCTTTGACGGTGAGTTCGGCGTGTATGGTATCGCCAATGTATACGGGCACGCTGAATTTGATCTCAAGGCTACGGAAGGCCAACACGGTCTTTTCCATAAAGCCAAGCTGGTACGCTTGCCCCAGCGCGTAGCTGAGTGACAGCATTCCATGTGCGACACGTTGGCCCAGCATATGGCCTCGCATATACTCGGCGTCGAAGTGCATAGAGTTAAAGTCCCCGGTCAGCGTGCCGAACTGGACGATATCCGCTTCGGTGATGGTGCGTGCCCGCGAAACCATCGTCTGCCCAACCTCGAATTCCTCGAAAAACCGGCCTGCTGGTTGCCCCGACTGGCTACTCATGACATTTTTCTCCTCGCGTGTCAAACAACATACAGGGCATGACTGATTCGCGTATGAATCTCTAGAGTTGTTGGTTCCAGAATGCGCTGCAAAAGTCTTTAGCAAGTTACACTTGAATCAGTATACGCCCACCATCGAGAAAAAGGAAAAGGCAATCGCGCACTATCCGGCGAATAGACGCGCCCGGTATAATCGAAGATATGATTGACATTGATGATTTACCCCAGCTTGCTGAAAAACGCCTCGCCGTGTACGTTTCTCCGGCGGCAGAACGCGCCCTGCGTGCGAAACATCCCTGGGTGTTTGACGGCGCGATTCGCAAACAGAGTTACGCGGGGCAACCGGGCGATCTGGCGGTCGTGTTCAACGGCAAGCGGCGCTTCCTCGCCATCGGCCTCTATGACCCGGATTCACCAATTCGTGTGAAAGTCCTCGCGCATAAACGCATACAGATCAACGGCGATTGGTTCGCGGAAACCATTCACAAGGCGGCAGCGACCCGCGCCCCACTCAAAGCGACTGATACAACCGGCTATCGTCTGCTACATGGTGAAAACGACTCACTGCCCGGTCTGGTGGTGGATCGCTATGCGGATACGCTGGTGATGAAGCTGTACAGCGCGGCGTGGCTGCCGCATCTACGTGACGTGATCCCGGCACTACAAAGCGCACAACCGCATGAACGCATTGTTCTGCGACTTAGCCGGGGGATGCAGGATGCCGCCGCATCGTTCAAGCTGCGTGATGGCATGACGATTACAGGCGACGTAATAGATATGCCCGTACAGTTTCGTGAAAACGGGCTGAACTTCGCCGCCGATGTGGTGGACGGGCACAAAACGGGTTTCTTCTTCGACCAGCGTGAGAACCGGGCACGCGTGCGGTCCTTAGCTGCCGGAAAACGTGTGCTGGACGTATTTTCCTATAATGGCGGATTCTCGGTGTATGCGGCGGCAGGCGGCGCGAAATCGGTGACCAGCCTCGACATCAGCGAACCGGCTCTGGTATCCGCACAGGCGAATATGGCCCTCAACCACGATCATCCAGCGGTTGCGGCAGCCAAACACGAAATCCTGACCGGGGATGCCTTCGATCTGCTGGACCAACTCGCGGGGCAGGGCGCACGCTATGACATGGTTATTGTTGATCCGCCGAGCTTCGCCAAAAGCGCCGGCGAAGTAAATCGCGCCCTGTTCGCCTACCAGCGGTTGGCGCGGCTGTCGCTGCATTTGCTGCAACCGGGCGGCACCTTCGTGATGGCGTCGTGTTCCAGCCGGGTGACAGCAGAAGCCTTCTTCGCAGCGGTGCTTCATGGCGCAGACGACGCCGGACGAACACTGGGCAAAATTGAGCGCACCGGGCACGCCCTCGACCATCCGGTCACCTTCCCCGAAGGCGCGTATCTTAAGTGCCTGTATGCGACCGCGCCCTAGCGTAGATTGAGCGTCAGATTGCATCGGGTTTGCGTCAAGTTATGTGCCAGCAAACCAGTTACCATAAAGTTATCAAACCATGTGCAGATTCAGTACGTGTACAGAACCTGATCGTAAAAATCACCCTGTCGGACCATGACAGATACTCAAAATTGATCTAAACATAATAAAAACGAATGGCGCAGGGATTGCGCCGGAGGGAAAATACATCATGAACACCATTCAACGTCTAAGTGGCCTTGTCGCGCTGCTGCTGGCGCTGGTGCTGTTCAGCACGAACGCACAGCCAGCCGCCGCGCAGAACAACACATGGAAAAGTCAGTTCTTTGACAATCCGTATCTAATTGGTGACATCGTTCGCACCGAATTTACACAGGGTCTGGCCTTTAACTGGGGCAGTGGATCGCCGGACGGTGTGCCGGAAGATAATTTTAGCGCCCGCATTACCACCGATGTATGGTTGGAACCGGGGAATTATCGTTTCTGGATTCT
>DAOTXA010000589.1:0-2755 GCA_034435595.1 Anaerolineae bacterium
GCCGCCGCAGCATCCGTTGAATCGCGTCAAGGAGTTCGCCGCGCTGCTCGTAACCCTGTTCACCCAACTCGCTAAAACCGAGGTAAATCCCCTCGCGGCTGCGACGGATCAAACCAATTGCCAGCCGGTATAACGATTCCGCGTTGATGCGCACGTCGTCGTCATCCGTCCACTTGCCGCCCTTCCATTGGGCGCTCAACACATAGGGATTCGTCAGCGGCTGATAGAGGCGTTCCGTCCACCCACGCCCGCCGACATTTAACCAGAACTGCACATCCACCGGGCGATTGCTCATCAGAAATGTGTACGCCGGGGCGATCAACACTGCATCCTCGGCAGCGAGATCCCAGCGGCGCAAATACTGGTCGGCGATAATGCCCTGTGCTGCCATCTCCACGTATTCTTGCGCCAGTGATTTGCCCTGCGGATTCGGGGCGTCACTGTCGCCGATGATCTGCCGGAATCCGCGTGCAGAGTCAATCAAATCAGCGGTGATGGTGGCAGCGTCGAAGTCATCGTGAAAGCCAAAACCGGGCTGAGACAGCACTTCGCCGAACAGCTTGCTCAAAAAGTGATCGAGGTCCAGCGGATCCTCGGTGCTGGCGACATAAGTTTGCAACCATGCTTGAATACGATCATAACGATTGCCTACGTCAAAGGTGATCCGCTGCTGCATATCCGCACCTAAACGATCAAATGGAACCAGTTGCAGGCGGCGATCTATCGTGCGTAGACCGTTGCCCGCCAGCAGCCGCGCACGGATGAGATCGAGGCCGTCTATCACTTCCATCAACGCATAGATCACATCGAACAAGGCGGGTTTCATCCCCCACGCCGGATGCGCCAACTGAGCCAGCGTCAACAGACAGCGCGTCGCCGGTTCTTCACGCAGGGAGCGCGACGGACGGTGTGTTTTCACAGGTACATCATTTGCTTCTAGCCGGTTAACCAGCGAGAAGCGCAGCGCGTCCGACAAATACGGTGCGAGAACGACGATTTCCGATGGTGACACACCTTGATCCTTGACCAGACTCGCAATCTCCGTCGCTACCCAATCGACCATCTCCGGGTGATAGCGGTGGTTGTCAAAGTGCAAAATAGACTGTAAATCCCCTTCGGTAGGATGCTCGGTTGGACGGTCGAGCGTGACGCCGAGTTCAGCCGCGAACGATTGCACATCTATTGAGGTAACATACGACTCTTCCAGCGTGACCTGTCGCTCACACAGGGCCTTGAGTTCCTGGGCGCTGACCGGGTCCGCACCGAGGAAACGACGGTATCCGGCGTCACTATCATAGATCACCAGCGCGGACTCACATTCAGACAACCAGTCGCGCAGCATCCGGTGCGTGGCAGGCGTATCCTCTTCGATGTTTTCCACGATGAGGTGTCGATACTGCTCCATCAGATAGTTGCGTGCCTCGTCCAGAGGCCACAGGTAGGTCATGAATAACTCAACTTGCAGCGAGAAATCGAGTAGATTGTGTTCCAGACAGTACTGGCGGAACAGGTCAACGCATACCTGCACATCGTCGTACATGCGTAGTTGCACCGGGTCGCCGTTCCACGCATCGGCGAGGCGCTGCCCGATTTCGCTGTACTCAAAGCCAACGACCGCCGCCTTGTTCAGGTTATCAATTAATTGGCTGTAAAGACGGTTGCGGTCAATGGTAACGGTGGCGAAGTAGTTCTCGCGCTCGATAACGGGGCCGACAACACGCGCCATAAAGTATTGTGCCGTCTCCAGACTGAGAAAGGTCGGGCGGCGTTCCGGTCGGTTAAACCCGGCGCTATCCGCGACAAGAGGCCAGAACAGATCGACCGTCCGTCGCGCCAGACCGCCTAACGTGGTAACGCTCACCTGCCCGCCCGCCTCACGGTCAGGGTCGGAGAGCAGTTCATAGTAGGGGAAGGCCAGCGTCCGCTGCGGGGCGATCACAAGGATCGAAGCGGGATCAATGCCCTCATTGAGCAGGTAGTCCACACGTTCAACGGCGGCGGTGGTCTTGCCGCTGCCGGCGATGCCTTCGAGAAAAGTTTTGCTGGTGCGTGCAGCGCGGGCGATGTCACGCTGCTGGCGAGAGAGCTTCATAGTGATGTCGTTTCGGTTGCGCGGATGATCGCCGCTATTGTAGAAGAAAACTCGAAACGACGCGACGGAATCGCATCAGTTCGTTCAACTCTTTATGCGGATGTATAGATGAGGGTGAGGGCGCAGGGTTCCGCGCCCGGTACGAAATGCTAGTGCCTGCGGCTGCGGTCGTGGTTGTCTTCTTCCAGCAGCATGAAGTAGACACAGGCCATCGTCAGCTTATCAGTATTGCTCATGCTGATCTCACGCGGGACACCCATGGCGCTGCGCTTGACCTCCATGTTGCCGATGCGAGTGACCGTCCCCATCGCATTGCGCTTGACGGGCATGTCGCCGATTTGCGTGACGCCGTATAGCGCCGTCTGCTTAACCGGCATGTCACCGATATGGGTGATGGTCCCCATCGCATTACGCTTGATCTCCAAATCACCGAACTGACGCACAAAGTCGTTGGCGTCGCGCCGGATGTTGAAATCACCAAGCCGGGTAACCTGCCCCAGCGGGTTGCGGCGGATTTCAAAATTACCGATGCGCGTGATCTTGCCGCCTGCCGTTTGTTTGATCTCGACCCATTTTGCCATGAGTCCACACTCCTTCTTTCAATTTCTATAAATGTACAACCTAATTGAAGGTCAGGCAATGTGTCTGAGGTCCCGGCGACAG
>DAOTXA010000590.1:0-2864 GCA_034435595.1 Anaerolineae bacterium
TGGCAGTTCGTCGGCGGCAGACATCACGGTACAAAACGCATCTCGTGAGACGATCGTCAACCCGTCCGGTATCGACCGGGCCACTCTACAACGCGCCGCCATGCAACGCGGTAGCGCCGTGTTGGACGGGGACGATTCCCTATCACGCTCGGATAGCGATTCCTCGCGTCCACTGGCAGAACGCAACGCCAACAATCCGCTGATTCGCTCGCTGGATGATGATCCAAACTCGCTGCTGGCTCGCTGCTTCAAGCGCTCCGAAGACAATTACGAGAAACTGCGCGGCGATATTGCCAAGCAGGACGGCGCGGCGATCCGCTACAGTGCAGAGTCCTTCGACGCGGGCGATATGCTGGATACACTGCGCGGTTTGGGTACGCAAATGGTGATTGTCCACGGCAAGCAAGACCCGATTATTGACCCGCCGTCGCCGGATGTGTGGGAATTTTTGACGTTGATGCGCGACGAAAAGGTCGTGCCGGTGCAGTTGGATAATGTCCGCCATTTTCCGATGCTGGAATACGAGCCGTTTACGCGGATGGTAACCTCGTTCTTAGAGACGAGCAGCCTCAACAACCTGGACATGAAAGAGCGCTGGCGTCGCCGCACGCGATAATTAAGTCTCTCCCCCCCTCAAGCCCCTTTGTCTGTTGTTTGCGCGGACGGGTGCGAAGAAGCGGTTTTTGAACAGAGCGGGCCGCATTCTTACGGCCCGGTTTCATCAATCACGCGGATGCTTTGTCACTCAATATTCAACCGATTCAATCGTCAAGCATCCCTTGTGGGGTATGGTGAGGTATAGGTTCCCCCCCCCGTGAATTCCGCTTTTTCAAGAGCTTCTACGCTCGCAGTTTGGCGTTAAGCTGCTTCTCCGCCGCTTTGACGATTTTCTTGCGCAGCTTGGCGACCTCTTTGTCAGTCAGCGTGCGCTCGTCGGTCTGGTATGTCAGCGCATAGGCGAGGCTGCGATGCCCCGTCGGGACCGGATCGCCCGTGTACACGTCGAACAGGCGCACATCCGTCAGCAGATCACCGCCCGCCTTGCGAATGACCGCCTCTACGTCGCTGGCGGGGACCGTGTTCGCTACTACCAGCGCGATATCTTCCAGCACCGGCGGCGTCACGGGCAGGTTCGTCAGCGCGAACATAGGCGTCATGTGTTTGAGCAGCGCATCAAGGGCGAATTCTGCTGCGAGAACGGTCACGTCGCCCAGTTCAAAGGCCCGCGCCACCATCGGATGCACTTCACCGAATGTCCCGATTTCGTCACCGTTGACGGTCAGCAGTGCGGAGCGCCCCGGATGAAAGGTCGGGTTGTTGCCACGCGAGTAACTGACGTGATCGACGTGCAGCCCTGCCAGCAGCCCTTCAACAACCCCCTTAAGATCATAAAAATCGACAGCTTCGTTATCGCCGCCCTGCCAGCCAAGCGCACCCCGCGCCCCTGTGATGAGTAGCGCCAGACGGCGCGGTTCTTCGGGGAGTTCGCCCGCTGCCTTGCGGAAGAACACACTGCCGATCTCAAACACCTGCTGGCGCGTCTGGTAACGGGTATTGCCCGCCGCCGTTTCCAGCAGATTCGTCAGCAGACTATGGCGCAATACCGTCCGGTCGCTGCTGATGGGGTTTTTCATGCGCACGTAAGTGTCACCGTTCGTCTCAACTTCCACACCGGGTGGGATAAGTTGCGCCTCGCGTTCTGGCGTAACGAAGCGGTAGCTGATGTTCTCTCGCAGACCCAGCGCCACCAGCAAGTCGCGCACACGCTCTTCGCGTCCGAGATGCTCGTTTTCCCATTGGGGCGGCATGGCGTCGTTCATGATCGTCTGCGGGATGGCGTCGTAGCCATGCACACGGGCGATTTCCTCGATGAGATCGGCGATTCCGGTCAGCCCGCTGCCAATATCCATACGATGATCGGGTGCGGTGACGCGCAGTACATCACTTCCAACTGTCACGTCAAACTCAAGTCGCATGAGGATGTCGGCGGCAGTCTCGGCAGAAAGTTCCATGCCCAGGGCGCGTTCGATCTCAATCACCGGCAGATCGACGCTTACGGTTTCCGGTTCCAGCGGATATACGTCAATGACGCCCGTAGCGATCTGTCCGCCGCCGCTTTGTCGCATCAATTCAATGCCGCGTGTGTTGCCCAGAATCGCCTGTGAGGGATGCACGCCGCGACTGAAGCGCGTTCCGGCATCGGTGAACACCTTCTGCGACTGCATAGTGCGGCGAATGTTGATGAAGTTCCATGCCGCTGCCTCTAGCAGCACGTTTTTCGTCTCGTCACTGATCTCGGTTTCCGCGCCACCCATCACGCCACCGAGTCCAAGCACGCCTGCCGTATCTGCCACGAGGATGTTATGCGGGTCCAGTTTGCGCTTGACTTCATCCAGCGTTTCCAGCGTTTCGCCCGTTTCGGCGAGGCGCGTGATGATGGTCGGCGCGTCGCCCCCGGCGCGTTCGACCAGCTTGTCGTAGTCGTAGGCGTGCAAGGGCTGCCCGATCTCGAAGGTGATGTAGTTGGTCACATCCACGATGTTGTTGATAGGGCGCTGCCCGACCAGACGCAGACGGTGTTGCATCCACTCTGGCGAGGGCTGGACGGTCGTGTCGCGCAGCAGCGTCAACGTGAAGCGCGGGTTAAGTTCCGGCTCGCGGATGTCAATACTCGCCGTCCCTTCGATAGTGTCGCCTTCCTGCACCATCGCATATTCGGGATAGCAGACCTCTTTATCCAGCAGGGCGGCGACTTCGCGGGCAATACCGACGATGCTGAAGCAACGCGCCAGATTCGGAGTCAGGTCAATGTCGATGATCACATCACCGAACACGTCCTGAAGCGGCGTGCCCGGTGCGGCGGG
>DAOTXA010000591.1:0-5462 GCA_034435595.1 Anaerolineae bacterium
AGGGTCGGCTCCTCGGTGGCGGCAACTTGTGCGGTAATTTCTGCCGTCAGTTCTACAGCAGTTTCCGGCGTAGCGGTCGGCGGTATAGCAGTCACATCATCCAATACGATGGTGGGTGCTGGCGTTTGACCGGAATCAGTCGCTTGCGGCATGTCGGTCACACGGTCGGGAATGTTGGGTTCTGGTGTCGGCTCTCCAAACACCCTGAAACCCGAATCTTGCGGCAGTTCGAGATCAAGCGCAAAGTCAATGAGTGCCGCACCGCCCCCGCCGACACTGGGGGTGTTGTTCAACAATACGATGAAGTACGTGCCGTCTTGCGGCAACCCGAAGGTATCGCCACCGGGAGAAATTTCAGCCAGTAGATTTTGATCGGGAGTGAGTAAGATGGCGGTTACGGCGTCTACATCATCGTTATCGAAATCAATGAAGATGTTGTCACCACGCTGCGCCTCAAACGTGTAAACGGCTTCCTCGCCGCTATTTAGCGTGCCCGTTTCAAGGATGAGGTCGGTCGCCGCCGCAGTTCCAGCGGCTTCGGCAGTCCGGGTCGTGCGGGCATTGGCAGTCGCCGCCTCTTCTGTCTCTGTTGGTGTCTCCGATGGGATCACGGTCACACTCGGGATGCTGTTGGCCGCAGCAACCTGCGTTTCACCAATCTGTACGGGTCCCTCATCCGTTGTCGCGCCATCATCACCACCCATAAGCAACACCAACGCGATGACGACGATCACGATGACCAAAAACGCCATGATCCAAACAAACTGCCGCCTATTCCGCATGGATGCCGCCTCTCTTCATCGGGCACACTGCCAACAAAGCGAGTATAGCAAACGCGTATGTCGCTCACCATGAATCGTCGCAGTCAATGCAAGCTATCCGCGCAGCCGACGCCCGGCGCGATACAGCGCATAACTCGCCCGGTTCGTCACTTTATCCCACGCGCCGGATGAGCGCCTCACCTCGCCGCCCCAACCGCGCTTGAATCCGTACACGCCCCACAAGCCGTCGCTGCGCTCCCGAAACTGCGCTTCCAGTGTGTCTGAGTCCTCATCGGGGATGCCCCACAGGTCATACGTGTGACACCCACGCGATTTCGCCCACTGGATGCCCGCCCACTGCACGCCATAGCTTGCCATCAGATTGCGCTTTTCATTGGCAGACGCCCCGGCGAGATACCACGCGGTCCCGGCAACGGCGAATACGAATACGGCGGCTAACGTGTCTGCTTCGTGTTCCGCAAGGATGAGGGCGGCATCCCCGGTAGGGACGAAGCGCTCGTACATCTGCGTATAGTAATCTGCCGAATGCACGCCGAAGTCGTTGCGCGACCCGGTCGCCTGCATGAGGGCGTTAAAGCGCGGCAGATCGTCCGCCGTCGCCTCGAAGCAGCGCACGCCCTTCTTGATGCTGGTGCGGATTTTGCGGCGCGTCCCCTGATTCATGCGTGCCATAATCGCGTCGTCCTCTTCTCCAATATCCAGCAAGATCGTGCTTGGCGGTTGCACTGTCTCATCGCTGGCAGAAAATCCCCATTGCGCGGGGTTGATATTCTCCACGAATCCCGGTTCCCATTTAATGAAGGCTGTGCGACGACTGACCCGTGCATCCACCTCGCGCCAGATGGCGGCATACGCGGCGTCATCCACCGCCAGCGGACCCATCGGTAAATACGCCATGCGCCCCAGCTTCATCGGGAACGGTCGGAACAAAACCTGTGCAACGGCAGACAGCACGCCGGATGCATCCGCCACCGCGACCCGCTCCACCTGCCAACCAAAATCGGCTTTAAGGTCGCCCCAGTGCCACAATTGAAGAAAATGCCCGCGTAAATGGGTACGCACGAAGGCATCCCATGCGGGTTGAGACGGAATAGTCGGCATGTAGCTGTCGGTCATCAGAATCCACCATTCAACGGCATCACAACGATCTAACGATACTTGCCGGAATAACATTGTGAAAGTCTTTGTTATCCGTTTCGGATGTGCTAAAATTCGACCGTCTAATGACACTTTAACCAATCTGCCCATGCCGTTGCATGTCACAGTTGGCAATGTTATACTGACAGAGTTTGTGACAAAGGGCGCAAATTCGGGCGTCAACCGGGGACCAACAGCTTTTCAGGAGTAATTCTCCATGAGTGTATTGAATGAGTGGGCTTTTATCGGCGTGTTTTTCGTGCTGGCCCCGCTGCTGCCAGCCCTGCCGATTTTAGCAGGTATGGTGTTTAGCCCCAGCAAGCCGAACGCGATCAAAACCGCGACCTACGAATGCGGTGTCGAGACGGTCGGCGACACGTGGGTGCAGTTCAAAGTGCAATACTATATTTACGGCCTGATCTTCCTGATTTTCGACGTCGAAATGGTATTTTTGTTCCCCTGGGCGCTGGCCTATGGTGAGTTAAGCTGGTTCGAGTTCGGGGCGGGCTTCTTGTTTATCTTCCTGCTGACCGACGCGCTCGTCTATGCCTGGCGCAAGGGCGCGCTGGAATGGACCTAGGAGGGGACGCCGCATATGGAATGTAGAAATCTGATTGAGACGTTTAGCGCCTGCGCCACCGATGCAGGCTGGAACCCCGATTTTGCGACATTTGTCGCGATTTTTCTGGGGGTCGTTCTCGTCGCCAGCTTCCCGCTGCTGACAGCCATTTTGCTAATCTGGGTCGAACGCAAGTTCGCCGCTCGCATTCAGGACCGCATCGGGCCAAATCGCGTGGGTCCAATGGGCTTAATTCAGCCGCTGGCGGATGTCCTCAAGCTGCTGGGTAAAGAAGACATTACCCCGGCAGGCGCAGACAAGCCCATTTACAATGCCGCACCTGTCGTTATGGTCGGGTCCATCCTGCTCATCTGGGCGGTGATTCCGTTTACGCCGGTTCATGTGGGCGTCAACCTCGAAATCGGTGCGCTGTACTTCGTCGCCGTCGCATCTATCGGCACATTGGCCGTCATTATGGCGGGCTGGGCCAGCAACAACAAATACGCGCTTCTGGGCGCGTTTCGCGTTGTGGCACAGTTGATTAGCTACGAAGTGCCGCTGGCACTGGCGCTGCTGATCCCTGTGATGCTGGCGGGCAGCATGAGCATGGTCGGCATCGTCGAAGCGCAGGCGGGCATGTGGTATCTGTTTATGGCCCCACTCGCGGCGGCCCTGTTCTTTATCTCCTCGCAGGCAGAAACCGGACGCGCTCCCTTTGACCTGATCGAAGCGGAATCAGAACTTGTCGCCGGGTACAACATCGAGTACAGCGGCATGAAGTTCGCCATGTTCTTCGCCGGGGAGTTCATTCACGTGTTCACCAACGGCGTGCTGATGGCGGTCATTTTTACCGGCGGCTGGTGGGGGCCGGGCGTACAGGCTGTACCCTTCCTCGGTTTCGTCTACCTGATGGGCAAGACGACCTTCTGGTATCTGCTGTCGCTGTTGATCCGTAACTCATTACCGCGCATCCGCATCGACCAGTTGATGGCCTTCAACTGGAAGGTGCTGGTTCCGTTAAGCATTGTCAACGTCTTGATGACCGCCTTCCTGCTGCGTGTGATACAGGAACTGGGCCTGACGCCCGATGATCCCGCCAACTTCGCGCAGAATATCCCGCAGACGGTGGTGATGTTCCTGGGTAACGCGCTCTTGTTCGCCGGGTTGATGACCACGATCCGCAACAACCTGCGTGCCGAACGTCTGGCAGAAGAAGGCGCGGGCGATGCGGGCGACGAATTTGAGCGTCTGCCTGCCGGCCCCACGCACCCAGAATTGGCGGCGGGGGATTAGACAATTGGCTGTTAGCTAATAGCTGCATTTAAGGATTTGCAATGTTTGAAACCGGAAATCTGACACCAGAAGCCTTCGCATTCGGCCTGTTTACAATTCTGACGCTGGGTGGCGCAATCGGTGTGGTGATGAACCGCAATCTGGTGCGCGGCGCGGTGTGGCTGATTGTCAGCCTGTTCGGAGTGGCGGGGATGTTCGTGCTGCTCAGTGCGCCCTTCCTGGCGGCGGTACAGGTACTTGTCTACATCGGTGCGATTGGCATTCTGATTACCTTCGCGGTGATGCTGACGCGCAGCATGACCAATATCACCGAACGTTTTAACCGCCAGTGGTGGTTGGGCGGCGTGGTCAGCAGTTTACTGTTCGTGTTTTTGCTGTTCGCTGTGATCGGCCCGGTGTGGGGCGATGCGGCGGCGGCCCCGCCTGCCGAAGTTGCGACCACAGTCGATCTCGGTCGCGCACTGGTTAGCGGCAATGGCTATGTACTGCCCTTTGAGGTGGCCTCGCTGCTGCTAACAGCGGCGATGATTGGCGCGATTGTCATTGCGCGGGAAGATGAATGATGAATAGTTTTCAGTTCATAGTCTTCAGTTCACAGCTTGAAAACCTGACACCATGTCATTTCATGAACTGATTACTGACGACTGAATACTGATAACTTGATTTTTTTACTGGATAACGGGGGTCTCCTTCTATGGTTCCGTTATGGATGTTTTTAGCGGTGGCGGCGGCGCTGTTTTGCCTGGGGATGTATGCCGTCCTCTCGCGCCGTAACGCGGTCGCAATCCTGATGGGCATCGAGTTGATGTTGAACGCGGTCAACATTAACCTCGTCGCCTTCTGGCGCTTTACCTCGCCGACGAACATGAGTGGGCAGGCCTTCGCCGCGTTTGTGTTTGTCGTGGCGGCGGCAGAAGCGGCGGTCGGGCTGGCGATCATCATCTCGATTTACCGTGCGCGCCGTTCGGTCATCGTCGAAGACGTTGACCTGCTGAAGTGGTAAGGGATTGACCACAATATGGATGTAAATTTCAGCGATCTTGCGAACCTTAATACTCTGCCCTGGCTGATCCCGGTGGGGCCGCTGCTGGCCTTTTTCATCATCACGCTGATTACCAATCGCAGCAAGATGGTCCCGGCGACGGACAGCCACGAATATGGCGGTCATCACCCTGATTACGACGGCATGGAAGTCCCCGTTGTCGCTCCCTGGAGCCGCGTGGCAAGCATTGTCGTCGGTCTATCTGGCGTGACGGCGGCCTTCCTGATGGCGATTACAGTCTTCTTCGGCGCAACCGGCTATGATGGAACTTTCGGTAAAGAAGGCTCGGTCTATGCGAGCAGTTCCACATGGCTTGACCTCGGTATCGACGCCTTCCGCATGGGTGTGCTGGTCGATCCACTGACGGCGGTCATGCTGTTTATGGTGCCGATTGCCGTACTGTGCATCTTCGTCTACTCCATCGGCTATATGGCCCACGACCCGCGACAGGCGCGTTTCTTCGCGCTGATTTCGCTGTTTGCCGGGGCGATGCTGACGCTGGTGGTGGCAGATAACCTGCTGCTGCTGTTTGTCGGCTGGGAGGTGATGGGCGTCTGTTCGTACATGCTCATCGGCTTCTGGTACGAGAAGAAAAGCGCGTACAACGCGGCAATCAAGGCGTTTACGGTTACCCGCGTTGCCGATGTCA
>DAOTXA010000592.1:0-4361 GCA_034435595.1 Anaerolineae bacterium
GGCTGTTCGGACTTTATGTATATGGCAAGCTGTTCGACATCAACCCGTTTCCAGACCCACCACCGGTTGAAGATGATTTACCAACGTTTACCGAATTTCTTGCTCACGGGTTGCGCCAATGGCAGGGTGGCATAGTGTGGCTCTACCGGCGTCTGCCGGGGGCGATCCGCCAGCGCATCCCACGCCGCGTGCGATCCAGCGTCATGCAGACGGCGGCGATCGGTGGCGGTGTGGAATCCCCTGAGTCTTCTAACGAAAATGAGGTCCAATCATGAGCAAACGCAAGCAGCAATTACCGCCCGATGCCTCCGGCGACGGCGAAGACATCCCGACTGATACCCTCGCGGAGACTGAGGACTATATCGCATGGGTCAGCGAGGAGCCGGACGGCGAATCGGTCTATCACCTCGAACTCGGTCAGGTGACGTTGCACTTCTTCGAGGAAGAATGGCAGCAATTGGTCAAGCTGATTAAAGACGCTGAGAAAAACGCCTAACACAATGACAGACGATAGCACAAAGCGTCCCATGATCGAAGCGATGGCGAAGCATCTGCCGCCCGCCGCCGCCAATCCGCATGTGCTGGATATCAACGGCGAGGCGGGTGAAACCCTGCTGACTCTGCGCGACGATTTGCAGGTCGAAACCGTCACCGGGAATGCGTCGGCGTGGACGTTCGATGCAGATAGTGTAGATGCAGTCGTAGCCTTCGACTATGTGCTGAACGATGATTTTCTAGCGCGGGTACTGAATATCATGCGTCCCGGCGGGCGGCTGATCGTCATTGATCCACGCGGGAATGCGACGCGTCCGGGTTTGCTGGAAGATGCCGGACGCCGCCTTGAATCCGCCGGGTATGTGCGGATTTTGACCGAAGCCGCTGCCAGTGGCGCGGGCGTGCTTATGCGCGGTGAAAAAGCACACACCACCGCCGACACCCTGCAACGCATTCAACAGGTGGCAGGGCAAGAAGCCGGTACGCTTGATCTATCCACGTTCAAAGGGCGCTACGTGCATCTGCTGGTAGAACAATCGCCGAATAAACCCGTATGGCGTATGGAACCCGACGAGGTCGTGGAGTGGTTCGCGCTGGCGATCCGCAATGAGGGTAGCATACCGTCGCTGCTGGCGTTTAGCAGCCTGCCGAAAGCGGTCAGCTTCATGCAATCGGCGATACTGGCGGGGTGTCTGTCGCAGGTGAACAAAGTCGGCAAGTTCAGCAAAGCCGCCGCCGCCGGGTGGACCGAAGGCGTTATCGTCAACCCGGCGCTGGATGTATTCGAGACGGGTGATATGCTTCGCGTCGAAGTTGATCCCGCGATGGCGGAAGCGCCGGATGAGTAGAAGCAACTCCCTCACCCCCTTGCCCCCTCTCCCACAAGGGGCGAGGGGGAGAATAACGCTTGTTATCAAGTCCCTCTCCCCAACGTGGGAGAGGGATTTAGGGTGAGGGCGCGTTTTCAAATAGCTTCTAAGAACGCGAATATCAGATAAGCAAACCTGCTAAAAGCGTGTATGTAAATTCATTTATTACGCTGATTTGTCGCTGGATGCTGAAGCAATCCGGTGTCCAAAAAACCAGGCCCACTGGAAGGGGCGTACCGTTACCCAATTACCTCTTCAATCGTCAATAGCGCATCCCTACACGGAGTCGTAGAAACGATCCATTCGGTTTGCGAGCGTTGTCCGAATAAATTCTTGATCTGCATTCGCCGATGGCGGCAAAACAGCGTAATTTCATTTTTACAGACACCCTCTGAAAGCTGATGGCTACGAGCTATATGAGACACAGACGCTTAAACATGATTGGCGTTAAGAAGCAACAAAACGCCCATTGCTACAGATGGTGAGGTTTATCAATGCAGTTAACTGACCTCGATTTCCTCACCTCACCACGCGGCGAAGCACTGCTAGCCCGCCTTGCAGGTAGCGACCTCAGCGAATCCAACACGCTGAAGCTGATTAGCGAACTGCGCAAGGACCATTCGCCAGACGAAGCCCGCGCCGCCATGTCACTGGCACGTGCGCGAGTCAAGGCGGTCGCCAAGTTCGGCGCGGATGCATCGCGTATGTTCTTCACCGATGATGCGCTGCAACAGGCCAGCGATCCGTTGGTGAGACGCTACCGGGCTGCGCTAACCGGTGATGCTTCTGGCGATGCTTCTATGGTAGACGCCGGGTGCGGTATCGGCGCGGATTCACTCACAGTCGCCGCAAACGGAAACGATACGCTCGGCATTGATATTGACCCGCTGCGCATCGAAATGGCACGACTTAACGCCGCCGCGTTGAATCTACCGAATGCCCGTTTTGAAGTGGCGGACATCCGCGACGGTATCTCCGCCGACTATGAAATCGCCTTCTTCGACCCGGCGCGACGTGATGCACACGGACGCCGCATCCACGATGTAAACCGCTATATTCCGCCTTTGTCGTTGATTGACTCGTGGCGAAATCAGCATATCGCGGTGAAATTATCGCCCGGTGTCGATTTGTCGCAGCTTGATGCTTATGGCGGCGGCGTGGAATTCGTCTCGGTCGCTGGTGATCTGAAAGAGGCGGTCTTATGGCGCGGGTTCGGGCGGGATGGTCTGCGGGCAACCCTGTTAGACGGCGAGAGCGTCCATACCTATACCCGCGATGGTAACGAACCGGAGGTTCCCCTGTGCGAACCGGGCGGCTATCTGCTGGAACCGGACGCGGCGATTTTGCGGGCGGGGCTGGTGCGCGATCTGGCGGCGGAGTTGGACGCGGCGATGTTAGACGAAACCATCGCTTATCTGACGGCGGATGCTGTACCGGATTCGGTATGGGTGCGCTCGTGGCGCATTCTCGATTGGATGCCGTTTCATCTGAAGAAGTTGCGGGCCTATCTGCGAGAGCGCGATGTAGGAAACCTCACCGTCAAAAAGCGCGGGTTCCCCATGACGCCGGAAGAAGTGATCGCCAAACTTAAGCCAAAAGGCCGCGAATCCCGCGTGCTGGTGATGACGAAGCTACGCGGGAATCCGGTGGTGCTGGTGTGCGGGGAACCTCACCCCTGAACGTTGTCTGTGTGGGGGAGAGGAACAAACCGTCGAGCTTTGCGAGCTTTAAATGAATGCGTTGCCTCTGATTTACGCCGCCGTCATTTCCCCGGTGGGCGTGTCGTTGACACGCGGCGCTTTCTGCTGGCGATAGCTGAACCATCCCGCCGCCACGATCAATATGAGCGAAATCGCCCAGTAGACGAGGTTTTCCGTCTCGCTCCACACCGGGAAGTCGGTATAGACCGGCAGCAGTTCGGTGGCAATGCCGAAGATACCGACCGCGATCAGCAGCAGCCCCGCGACACGATCCAGCGTGACGTGGTTTTTCGTCAGCACGCCGACCAACCGGCGCTGTAGCGGCATCGCCATCAGTGGCAACAGTACCATAGGCCAGCCGAAACCAAGCCCAACCCCGAAGAAGTAAATCATCTGATCTACGAACAGCGAGTTATCGACCGCACCCAGGGCAAACGCGCTCAGGATAATCGGACCTGTGCAGGGAATGGTCATCGGGCCAAACAGCAGCCCATAGACGTAGGCCGTCACATACGGATTCTTCATCATCGGCGCTTGAATCGTCTGCATCTTCGCAAACGGATTGCGTCCGAAGATCATCAGCCCGCCGAATACGATCACGATCCCGTAGACCAGGGGCAGCAATACGGGCAATACGTCCTGCGTGGAGCTACTGAGCAGGTTCAAGAAGAAGCCCAGTGCCATCATGGTCGTCAGGATGCCCGCCAGCACCAGCACACCCAAAAACGGTGTTGCGCGGCGGGTGCGCTCGTTCTGCGCGTTCCCGGCGAGGAAGGCGATCAGGCCGGGATAGAGCGGCAGCAAACAGGCGGTTGTCAGAATACTTGCGCTGCCGAATACGAATCCTTGCAAAAATTGGTCCATTTCGTTGACCTTTCGCTCTGGGTTGGTCGATGTATATTCCTCAAACCCGGCATAGCGTGTGATTTTGTGAAAACGGGTCGCATTTTGCGACCCCATGCGTAGCCGGGTTAAGCAAATTGGGTGCTCAATGATCGCGTTTTGTGTCGCCGGAAGCTAAAGCAGTCTGGCTATCGAGCTTCAGCCAAAGGCGAAACGATGGACGAAAATCGTCCCGGTGTTTCCCTTAAGTTGGAGGTCGTAGAGGCGTCATTCTTGACGCTCGCTTGATGCATTGATTTATGAATCTTCAATAGTGAGTGCGCCTCTGCAACTGGTACGTATTTGAGACTTACGCCCCGCTCAACAGATTGATGAGCGTATCCGGGCTGCTGACGCCGGTCCGCAGACCGTCATGCGAGCCGTCCGGGTTGATGATGAAGTGTGGTGCGGCGGG
>DAOTXA010000593.1:0-3618 GCA_034435595.1 Anaerolineae bacterium
GAGCCACAACAGGACGAAAATGGCGTCCCGGTTGATCTTGAAGCTCTGACGATGAAATGGGGGCAGCAGGTCCACGCCCGCATCAGCCCGGAATCACCGCTATCCGTGATTCGGTGCCGGGTCGTCAGCCAGAGTGGGAGCATTCTTACTGCCGATTACATCCTGCGCGTGATTCCGCTGGATACACCACCCCGGACAATAGTGCGCCGCCTATTCCGTATGCGCTCTGATGTGAAAACGCTGCGCTATCGTCAGGGACAATATGGTGGTGCGCACATGCCTGTCGATCTGCGCGGCTTCGAGATCGCGCCGCCGCAGACCAATGGGGTGCAGCCCATCTACACCCAGGGCAAGGATTGGCCGTGGGGCATCAGTGCATTGCGTATGAGCATTCAGTACACACACAACGAGCAAGGTGTCGCCGCGCCCTTCGCCATCAATGGCACACCCGCCGGGGATAGTGATCTGTTGTGGTGGCAGGGGACGCGCCAAACCGTGCAGTTCCGATCTGCGATAAGCGACACGCGCCCCGCTGCCAGCCTTCCGCGTGCGTTCCGCGCCCCGGCGATTCGCAGTTTGTTACCCGTTTTGCCGGATGCTCCCATGCCCGCGATCCCGCCGGAGTTGCGACCGAGCTATTCGGAAGATGGAACGAACAACAATCTCACGCGCTGGCAGGCGATTTTGCCCGGTGCGCTGCGCTATCTGGTGACAGGCAACCGTCCCGGTGTGATGTTCGCCATGCGCACGCAGATCATGCGCCAGCGTGGGTTCAGCGACCCTGAAAACCCGCGTGGCACGACCGTTGCGTCCGGCGCGATGCCAGTACAGCACCGGATGCCGCGCCCGGTTCCCTTGCCCGCCAACGACGCATCAAAGCGCGAGTTCGCCTTACAGACTTGGGCCAGCTACTTTGATCCGACCGACTTACAGCGCGTGACCGCAACGCCAACCGATGAGACCTTCCGCACGGCGATGGACCTGCCGGGGCTTGGGCGCGTCCCACCGACGGGTTTACGCATGACGCTGGTTTCTCCCGGTGGCGGAGAAATCCCCGCAGGCTGGAACGGCGAATTGATGTTCAGGATCGAAACACGGGTGGCACCGCTCAATGCATACTTCATTGAGCTTGAAGTCCGGCATGATGGCGGCGTGACCGCCTATCAGATGAGCGAGTTACGCGGTTCCGGTGAAATCCACCGCTTCTTACCAGATGGATCGGTGGTGCCGACCGGTGACGTACTCCATGTCTCGGCACGGGTGCATTTCCGACCGGCAGAGGACGGTTTCTGGCAGCGGCTGGATTTTATGCTCCGGCGCAAACCAGAGGACATGCTGCGTCTGCCGCTGGAATCCTACTCTGTCCAGTTCGAGGACCCGGAATACAACCGGCGTCTGGCCTCATCCGCGGCGAATGCGGAAGTCCCAATCAAGCTGCCCTTGGATGAGAATACGTCTGTGCTGCGCCCGTTGAAAATCTCGGCGGATCGCAAGCAGTACGACCCGGCGAGTACGATCTCCATGCGTTTCGACTGGGCCGAGGGCGAAGGCGACCTCAGCAAAGCCACCGGATACGAGTTGGTACTCGAAGCGGTGACTTCTGGCGGCGTGGTGCTGGATATCACTACGATCACTGACGATGTCGGCAGGCCACCGCAACCGGGCAAACTCTACCAGTACACGCTGCAACCGGGCGACATCAGCCCGGCGATGGCATTGCAATTCAAGCTGACGGTATCCGTTGATGAGGGTACGCTGACGGTCGCTACGCCAATCTATCTGGTGGTAGATGTTGTCGCCGAACCCGTGACTCCGGTCCCCGAAGCCGGATACGCTTTGCTGCGTGCCGAGTCCTTTGATGATCTGGAACAGGTGGAATGCGTGCGCTTCGCATGGCAGCCACAGGCGGACCGTATCGAACTCGTTAATCCCGACGACCTGCTGACCGAAGTCGTGCGGCGGCGTGCTGTGTTCCGCTGGCGCGATACAGTGCGCCCCGGTCGTCTGGTGGCCTCTGCCGGAGAAAGTTACGCGATTCAGAAATTTGCGCTCAACGGATCGACACATTTCCCGGCTTTCCCGTTCGCAGATGACGAACGCGCATAGCAGTCAGTTATACAATGTTGGATCGAATGTACGGCGCGGCAGATGTCGCGCCGTATTTCCAAAAGGAGTATTGTCAATGAACCCGGTGCGCATCACAATACTGCTATCAATATTGCTGTTATCTGGTGCATTGTCCGTCCACGCAGATACACAGACCTATATCGCTACGTTGAACACCACAGGGACGCTAAATGTCCCCTCGCCGGACATCTCCGACGGGGTCCGCGCCTGCACCACATCCAGCGATGTCCTATTCTCCAGCGCACATCTTCAGGTATTCTCAGTCGATCAAACCGGATCATATGTCATCAATGTGGATTCAACGACTGTTACCGATAACGACACGGCGCTGTATCTCTACACGAGCTATAATCCCGCCGATATTCAGGACGGCTGTCTGTTCTACAACGACGACCGTTCTTTCGTTGATTTCTCGTCCACGATGACCGTTACCCTTGAAGCCAATACATCGTATACGATCATCGTTACGCCAAATGGGGTTGGAAGTGGCATTGTAGACGTATCGATTTCCGGTCCGGGTACGGTGTGCATCGGCGATGAGCTTTGTACGGTCGAACTTGCCGGCGGGCGCATCAACGACAGCCCAGCGCGGGATATCGCACCACCGGTAGCCATCTATCTGAACGGTAACACGCTAACTGTGTGGGCCATTAACCCGAAAACGGCTAAAGGTGTTTCAGTCCTCAGCGTATCACGCGGCAGTACCAATCCCCCTGCACAGAACGAGATCATCGCCGTGGGGAGCAATCCATTTACAGGCTATGTGATCCAAATCTGGCGACTGTCTACAGGGGAATACCAGTTGCACACCAGTGAGGGAACAGGCCGCAACACAAAAGCGTACATCATCGGTTGGAACCGGAATGGCAGCGGCCTGTATCATATCGACCCGTTTACAGGGCAGCTTGCACCAGACGTATAGCATCCGTCACCGGGATTTCGTGCGTAAGATCATCTTTCGTGGCGGCGTCCGATAGACTACACTATGTGTAACAATCGTAATATTCACCAGAGGGAAACCCGATGGAAAAGAAAACATTTCAGGTTCCGGCAATTGGCTGTGATGGCTGCGTCCGCACCATCAAGAACGAACTGAGCGAACTCAACGGCGTCGCGTCGGTGGATGGCGTCGTCGATACCAAGACCGTCACGATTGAATATGACGATCCCGCCACCTGGGATCAGATCGTAGGTACGCTGGTCGAAATCGAGTATCCGCCCGCGCAATAATCGCGCCAGCCCCACAGATTTATGGACAGGTTCTCATCTTTGAGGGCCTGTTTTGATTTACGGGTGTTGGCTCAAACTATCGGTTCCAGCGCGAGGAGTAGGTTGCTGTGCGGCAGATAGTAGGCGGTATAGCACTCGCCTACGTCAACCACATCCGATTCCACGTACAGTTCGACGCCGCCATCGTCATTTGTCGCATAGAGATGTTCGCCTGCTTCATCGGTTTTGATGCAAATTTGCGCGGAGTTGACCACATTGTCG
>DAOTXA010000594.1:0-9124 GCA_034435595.1 Anaerolineae bacterium
GGTCGCTGGTCGGCAAGGCGATTGACTTCTACTCATGCTTCATCAGCTACAACCACAAGGATAAAGTCTTTGCGCGGCGCGTGCATGACACGTTACAGGGGCGCGGCATCCGCTGCTGGCTGGACGAAAAGCAGATGAATCCGGGCGACGACATCTATGAGGAGATCGAGCGCGGCATCCGCTACTGGGATAAGGTGCTGTTGTGCTGTTCGGCGCATTCGCTGAAAAGCTGGTGGGTGGATAACGAGATTGACAGCGCGTTTGAGAAAGAACGCGGTTTGATGAAGGATCGCGGCAAAAAGGTGCTGTCGCTGATTCCGCTGGATTTAGACGGGTATTTGTTCAGCGATGACTTTCAGAGTGGGAAGAAGCGGCAGTTACACAGCCGTCTGGCGGCGAATTTCAAAGGCTGGGAAACGGATAACGCACTGTTTGAAGCGCAGATCGAGAACGTCATCCGCGCCTTGCAGACTGACGGCGGCAAAGAGAATCCGCCGGAATCGAAATTGTAGCGTATCCCCGCACGGATCACAACCACACAGACTCAAGCGAACGTTTGTGCAACCTTGACGCAAAGCGTAGTATCCTTACCGCTATAACTGACTCAACGTGAAGGATTCCATGCATGGCGAACCGCTACGCTCATATCCGCGCCAAGGCGGTGCAACTGCGCACCGAAAAACGCATGACGCGCAATGAGATCGTGGAACGGCTGCAAGTTCTGAATTTCGCGCAAAGCTGGAAGCGTGGATGGACTTCATGCGCACGCAATGGTAAACTCTAGTGAAAATTCGGGGCATGGCCTAATGGTAGGGTACACGCTTTGGGTGCGTGGGATTCCCGGTTCGATTCCGGGTGCCCCGACAAACAGCCGTTATACAGCATAGAAATGTGCTATAATAGCGGTCATCGCCTGCGGGCATGGTGTAACGGTAACACAAAACCCTTCCAAGGTTTTATTACGGGTTCGAATCCCGTTGCCCGCTCAATCGAACGCACTCATAAGGGTGCGTTTTTGATTTACCAAATTGCGTCAACGCATCGTCCGTCGCATACTAATGACGAAACTTTGCCGCACTTCACGCTGCAAAATCGTTGCTGACGTTTGCACAATTCTTTGCTACAATGATCCTTGTATTGAGGAAGATATTATTTCTTTCCCATTCCAATAAAGTTTGTGCAGGGCCTATAGCTCAACGGCAGAGCGCGCGGCTCATAACCGCTCGGTTACAGGTTCGAATCCTGTTGGGCCCACTCAGCCAAAACGCCTGTGATTAGACAGGTGTTTTTACATTATTCCGCTTTCCATAGATCAAATACGGTCAGCGCGTAGTCCTCGATCATACGATACATCAGCCGCCAGGAATGTGTGTCGTCGCCGCTGACCGCGTTCGTGTCGTACCAGATGGCGACCGTCAGCCGTTCGTCCGGGGCCAGGAACAGCGTCCACGGGTCGGGCTTGAAGTCACAGAAGCCGGGGATCAGCCACGCTTCATCGACCTGCAACACGAAGGACTCGCACGATAGCAGCAGTTCCTGCCGGGACATCCCGGTCGTATCGAAGGTAATTTCGAAGATGATCTCGCTGGCGTTATGATCAATGACCTGCGTATCTGCAAACGGAGAAAACGCATCCGCGCCCATTTCTCCACCGGTTGATTCGTCTGCCGCGACCGTTACCGCGAAGTAGGTCGTCGGGCTGACATCCCATGCTTCGACCGTCGCTGTGACAGATAACGTGAACACCGCGCCGGGATCAGCCACGCGGAACCAGACGAAATTCTCCAATGTCAGATTTTGCCCGATGCCGCCGCCATGCGCTGCCAGATACCCGGCCTGATGCTCTGGCGGCAGATGCTCACGGTAGTTCAACGGAACCGCAACCGCACGATTTTCCAGCAATTCCACGCGGTACGTCATCCACGGCAATCCCAGCGTTTGCAGGGTCAGTGGCACACCGATCAGCGAGTATTCGCTATCCGCTGTGCTGTTATCCGGCAAAACGACCGCATCGTTGCGGACCATCGCATAGCCGATGGGCAGGGCGTCTTGATCGATGATATTGGCAGTTTCCCCGGTTGGGATGCGGTATTCTTGCGTCGGCGTGATGAAGGGTACGTACACCAGCCAACGCCCGCTTGTCGTCATCATGGCGGTGATGCCGAGGACGCGGCGCTCGGTCGGTGTGATGTGAAAATCCACTTCGGGGAAGAAGCGTGCCGCCATCACATGATCGCGCAGCGCTGCCGGAACCGCTGTATTGCGTGCCTGATGAACTATCACCTCGGCATAGCAACCGGGCAGAATCTCGTTCTGGTCGGCGTATTGGGCGGCGAGTGCGGCGAAGGCATCGCGTTCGACGTGTTCCGGCGTGTAGGTCAGATCATAGAGGGCGTCGTAATCGCGCTCGCAGAACGCCGTCGCCCACGCCGACACCGCCGGGGAATCCGACGACATCGGGCGGCCCGCCTCTGCAAACACCGCGAATCCGAACGCGAACACGAACACCGTCATTGCAGCGGTAAAGAGATCGAATTTCATGGCACAAACCTCATGGCAGGGGCCAGCGTCAATAAAATGAAAAGCACATACGAAAAGCCGAGTCCAAGCATCCACAGCAGCGCGTCGAAGCGGCGTGGAACCAGATACAGCCACAAAAGCGGCGTCCACGTCAGCAGGGCATAGCGTCCGATGGCGAATAATCCGGTACTCATTCCCGGCAGAATAAACAGCAATGTCAGCATGAAAAGCGCGGGATGGGCGCGACGTTTGTGCGCCAGCCATAGCAGCAAAATCACTGCGAACAGCGCCATACTCACCTGTCCGATTTCCAGCACATAGCCAAGTTGAAGGCCGGGGTCGGGTTGCAGGCTCATGCGGTAGACGCGGTCGCCAAGAACCGCCCACGGTGTCGAACGCACGCGCCCGAACTGATCTTGCCCGACGATGGGCGCGTAGGCGATCCCGGTGATGTGCGTCATGTGCAGCATCCAGGCGCTAAAGGCCAGCAGCGGAATCCCGCCGACCAGCACGCCATGCCGCCACAAGCGCCCGTCGAATAGGCCCCGGTATTCGCCGTTGCGCCACTTGACCAGCAGCACCAGCGCAAACACGGGCAAAATCAGCACGGCATGGGGGCGCGTCCACACGCCGACGATTGTAATCAGGGTACAGGGCAGGATTTCGTCGCGCAGCAGCCAGTAAAGGCCGAGCGTCCACGTCAACAAATGAACGGGTTCTGGGAACGACAGATACCATGTATAGCCTGATCCCAGTAGTGGAAGCAGCATGTAGGGAATCGCTCGACTTGCCCATGCCTCGCTGTGTAGTTGGGCGACCAGCAACCACAGGCCGACTAACCCGCCCAGCAATGCCGCCTTACTGACGACAAACGCGCTCGTCGCCGTATCCCAGCCGGTGAAGCGACTGACGAAGCGTGTCAGCATCGGGTGGACCGGAAAGCGCACGCTCGTCTGGTACTCGCGCATACCCACGTCACGATAGCCTTCTTCGGCGAGGCGAATGTTGGAAAAGGCGTCGTGATAGGCCAGCGTGCCGAAGACGGTGCGCTCGTAGAATGTGGAGATGTTTGGCGGGTTGGGCAGGGATAGTCGCGCCACGCCCCAACTCAGCGCCAGCACAACCATCAGCCCCCACCACGGTAACACGCTTCGCACAGCGCGAAGCACCCGCGCTGCTTCGCTATCTGCATGAATATGAAGAAAGCGTGGTCTGGCTTCTTTTACCTGTACCGGTGATGATGATGCCGCCGGAAGCGTAGGAGGATCGTGTAGGGCCAAGAGGCGCATTTCTCCTGCATGAATCTATCCACTACAATCCATTGTGGATGAGAAACGCCCACAGAACCCTAAAGACCGGGTTGGCATCCGGTAATATGAATCAAAACGGACGCAGCCAGTGCCGCGTCCGTCGGATGATGCTTCGGATGCTTATGATGCTTAAATGAAGCGTGATTAGCCCGCCATCGTCGTTGATTCGTTGTTGCCCTCTGAGGGGCGGATGGTGAACATGTAGCCGATGCCGCGCTCGGTGCGAATGTAGTGCGGGTGATGGCTGTCGGCTTCTAGCTTGCGGCGCAGACGATGCATATGCACGCGCAGCGTGTCTTCATAGACATCGTCGGAAGGCCACACACGGGCGATCAACATGCGGTTTTCCACCACGCGGCCCGCGTTGCGCAGCAGCACGTGCAGCAAAATTGACTCGGTGGGGGTGAGGCCGACGGACTTGCCGTCTATCAACACGCGGTTGTGGGCAAAGTCGATCTTCAGGTGCTCGTCCACGGTGATAACCGGCTCGCTGGCATAATCGAGGCTGGGCATACGCGCCAGCACGACCTGAATGCGTGCTTCCAGTTCGCGCAGGTCGAAGGGCTTAACGATGAAGTCCTCGGCATATTTCTTAAGTCCCTGCACGACCGTGTCGGTGTCGTTGGTGGAGGTGACAAAGATAATCGGCACATCTGCCATCGACTTCAGCTTGTTGCTGACCTCGAAACCGTGCATCGTCGGTAGTGTCAGGTCGATGAGTGCGATGTGCGGTAATCCCCGGCTGCGCACGTACTCCAGGGCTTCTGGCCCATCGGTAACCGGTGTCACATCGAAATTGTGCTTGCCCAGATAATCACTTACGAGTTTGCTGATACTGGTATCATCCTCGATAAGCAGCACTTTGGACTTCTTCATAGAACGTGTTCCTCCATATCTGTTGCGTCACCCTGAGTAGGGAACGAACCGGAAAACCCCGGAAACTAAGTGTAGAATGTTGCTGAATGTGTGTGTGCCACAGGTTGAGATAAGTCTATATGGTGGTGTACACTCGCATGTGAATAATGCCACGCGTCTTACATTACACAATATAACGTCATACTCCGTAATGTGCAAGACGGTTGCCTGCGCAAATTAAGATGCTTGCTATGATTAACGCGACGCTATGTATTACAGCGCAAATCGCGCTGAAGCATCTGTTCCTACAGAAAAGATCGCTGTAACCGGTAGACAAAGTAAAAAAGCAGGCCGGGGTTTCATCGTAGGGACGTCCAACTGGGCATCCGCCATAGATCAATTTCACGTCAAGGTGAATTAAGATACGGCCTTTTGCTGCCCGTCGCTACCAAAATCGTTGCACCACGCTATCTGTACACATATCGAAAACCTGAGATAAGAACAGAAATGCACGATTTCATTTGCAATCGGCTTATGCGCCGTTCGTGTTATTTACAAGTTTCCCGGCATTGTGCGTAATACAGCAAATTGTCATCCGTTGCACATGCTGGCCCGGTCCCGTAAAATTGATGATAAACGGTGAGCATTTACCGCACATCCCCCTGGTGACCCTGTCCGTTTGGACAGGTCATATGGTCAATATAGCATTATCTTACGAAATAAACAAGAACATTTTCTTGGTGAATAGTCACGGAAGTGTATAACTGGTATGTCATCCGTCTCCATAGCCCAGATCATCCGCCGCCGTCGCAATCGTCGCCAGCGCCAGCGTGAACATCGCCACCGCCAGCAAGTCTGGTGGATCGTCGGCCTGGTCGTGGCGATTCTGCTCGTTACCGGTCCGGTGGGCGTGGTGCTGGGCGGTGTGGCGAGTACATATGTGAGCGCCCTCAATCGGCTGCCCGACCCGCAGGATACGATCACCGCCGCTCCCCTGCTGGGACCGAGTCAAATCTACGATGCCAGCGGCTCTACACTGCTGTTCACCGCCGACGATCCAACCGGGGGGCAGCGCGAATGGGTTCCGCTGGACGAACTGCCCTCATATCTGGTGGCGGCAACGCTGTTGATGGAAGACCCCGACTTTTCGCAAACCGTTGGTTTCGATGGACTGCGCACGCTATCCACCCTGTGGGAAAACCGTCTCGCGGGACCGCTGACCGCCGATACCTCGCTGACCGGGCGGTTGGTCCGCAATGTGATCGCGCCCGCTACGCTGGAAACGGGCGGTCGTATTGACGCCCGTGCGCTGGAGATCGCCCTTATCGCAGAGATCGAACGCCGTTACAGCGCCGACGAGATCATCGAGTGGCATCTCAACACCAATTATTATGGTGGGCAAGCCTACGGCATTGATGCGGCGGCGCGGCAATATCTGGGCAAGGCGGCGCGTGAACTGACGTTGGATGAGGCGTCGATGCTGGCGGCTATCCCGACTGCGCCGCAATACAACCCGGTGGACGATTTGACGGCGGCCCGTCAGCGGCAAAGTGACGTGTTGCGGCGTCTGCTGGGCGATGGCTATATCACACAAAATCAGTTCGAGTCGGCGGCTAATGTGCTGACCTTCGTGCTGTCCAACGCCGGACAAGCGCCGTCCATCGCGCCGGAATTCGCCATTTATGCAAGGCGGCAGGCCGAGGACATCCTCGGTCCTGACGGTGTGGAGCAGGTCGCACGCGGCGGATTGCGGATTATTACCACGCTGGACCTTGACCTGTACTATCAAAGCGAGTGCGCCCTGCGCACCCATCTTTCCCGATTGAACGGCACGCCGGTAAATTCTCCGCAGACACTCAACGGTCAGCCGTGTTTAGCTGACCAGTTCATCCCGGCGAACGCGCCCACACTCAACGGTGAATTCGATGCCAGTAGCCCGCCTGATTCCGGCATTGTCATCATCATGGACCCGCGCACGGGCGAAATTCGCAGCATGGTGGGCGCAGGCACGCGGGCGACTATGCAGCCCGGTCCGGTGTTGTACCCGTTTGTATATCTGGATGCGTTTACCAACATCGGCAACAACAGCGGACAGTTGTATACGCCGGCGACAATGCTGCTGGATATTCCGCGTGAATTCCCCGGTGCGCAGGCGGGGCTGCTGCATCTGCCGCAAAACCCGGATGGGCAGTTTATGGGGCCGATGAACCTGCGTGACGCGATGGCGATGGGGCGAGTCCCTGCTGTGACCGAAGTCGCCAATGTGCGCGGGATGAACAACGTGCTGCGTAACATCGTGCATCGCATCGGCTTCAACACGCTGACGGAAGGCGTGTATAACCTGACGCTGCTGGAACGTGGCGGTTCGGTCGCCCCGCTAGACGCGGCCTATGCCTATAGCGTGCTTGCCGCCGGGGGGCGCATGAACGGCCTCGTCAACCCGCAGGACGTGCCCGGTCTGCGCGATCATGACCCGGTCGCCGTCCGGCGCATTGAAGACGCCGAGGGCAATCTCATCTGGGCGTATGACGAAGAATATCGCTCGGTCAGCAGTGTGCCCTTTATGGAAAATGAACTGGCGTATCTGGTCAACGATGTGTTGAGCGATCCCGCGCCACGGCGCACGCTGTACGGGGATGAGTCGCTGTTTGAGTTCGCCCGTCCGACGGCGGTCGTCAATGGTGTCACGCGAGATCGCGTCGATAATTGGACGGTCGGCTACACGGTGGATAGTGTCACGGTCGTGCATCTAAGCCGGACCGGTTCCGCCATGCGACTGAGCGACTATGGCGTCGAGGGCGCGGCGACCCTGTGGCGCACACTCTATGACTATATCGAGGCGCGGGACCGCCCGCCGCTAAGTGGGTGGCAACAGCCGTCCAACATCATCGAATTGCCCGTTTGTGAATGGTCGGGAATGCTGCCGAATGGCGCTTGCCCGACGCGGGACGAGATTTTCATCACCAACTTCCAGCCTATGCAGACAGACACTTTTTGGGAAACAGTCGAGGTCAATTCGCTGACAGGCCAACGTGCGACTGCCAGCACCGACGCCGCCCAGCGCCGCGAGGCCGACTATTTTATTCCGCCGCCCGCTGCGCAGGATTGGTGGGTTGCCAACAACCTGCCGCTGCCGCCGGAGGAATTCGATACGGGCAGTGTGCCAGATATTCTGAGTTCGGCAGTCATCACCGACCCGCAACCGCTGGCGTGGGTGCGCGGGCTGGTGACCATCTTCGGCGGTATGGATACGCTGGATATGGACTACTATCAGGTGAATTATGGCGAGGGCCTGAACCCGGCGACGTGGATCAACCTGACCGGGCAGCAAGAGCAATTTACGTCCGGTGTGCCGCTGGCGACCTGGGACACAATCGGGCTTGACGGCCTGTATAATCTGCAACTGGTCGTCGTGCGGCAAAACGGCCTGTTAGAATCCAGTGATCCGGTATCGGTGCGGGTGGATAACGCTGCGCCAACTGCGGAACTGTTCGCAGGCCAGCCCGGTCAGGTCTTTGTGTGGAATGTAGACGAGGCGATTCCCCTGCGTGTGATCGCCCGCGATAACGCCGTCGTAGACCGGGTGGTGTTTTATCACAACGGGCAGGAATACGGCGTCCGCGATGATTGCGGGCAGAATGCCGATGACTGCGGCGTCAACTGGCCCATCAACCGCCCTGGTATCGAAACCTTCTCCGTCGAGGTGTACGACGCGGCAGGCAACATGGGCAGCGCACAACTTCAGGTTGAAATTCTGCGTAATACCGGGTAGTGGCCTGTGGTATGATTTCGGGAAACTACAGGGACATTTGATAACCAAAACAAGGCTATTGAACCACGAAGAAGGAAGACTACGAAGAATACTACTAAGGAAGAACGCAAAGATTTTTCCTTTTTTATCTTCTTTCTCTATCTTCTTTCGGGGTTAGATCAAAAGGGTTTGGATGACCAACGACAATCCCAGAGTACAAAGTAGAGATATTGACCCGGTCAAGTCGCGGTCGGTGGGCGACTTCTTAAAGGCGGTTTATGCCTTGCAGCAAACCGACCCTGATGAGGCGGTATCCACCAACGCACTGTCCGAGGCGCTGAAGATCAAGCCGCCGTCAATCACGGATATGGCGCGGCGCATGGACGAGGCCGGATATGTTGAGTACCGGCGCTATCGCGGTGTGCGCCTGACTGAAGAGGGGCGACTGACTGCGCTGCGTTTGCTGCGGCGGCATCGCCTGATTGAACTGTATCTGGTGGAAGAACTGGGCTATGCCCTGCGCGAGGTCCATGACGAAGCCGACGCGCTGGAACACGCGGTCAGTGACCGCTTTGTAGAAGCCGTCGCGGCGAAATTGGGGCAGCCCACCCACGATCCGCATGGCGACCCCATCCCCGCGCAGGACGGCACGATCACCCGGCGCGATCTGGTCAAGCTGTCTGACGTG
>DAOTXA010000595.1:0-1759 GCA_034435595.1 Anaerolineae bacterium
ATAACGCCGCTTTTAGACGGCTCACGCCCGGTGTCGCGGTTGCTAAAGTTGCTCCGCGTCCCCCACGCTTGCATGGGGGCGCTCAGTCGAAGTAGCAGCGTCGGCATCAGTCTATTCCTCGCTGACGGCGCTGACGGTTGCGTCTACCCAGCTTCGCAGGTCGGGCAACTGGGAAGCCGCCAGTTCATCAGATGCGAGGTCAAACCCATGTGGATTCATTACCGCGACATACGGATCGCCGAGCCGGAAGGCTGTCTCGACCCGTCCCCAGTAAGCGCCAAGCGCCTGCACCGATTCCGCCGCATAGCCACCTTGGCGGGTGGTGGGGACGGGCAACTCAAAGGCATTAAGCAGTGATTGCCCGTCATTTGTGGGGCGCACGACTGCCATCAGGAAATCTGGTGCGTGCTGGTTGACGAAGGAATTTGTCATGCCCGATGGTACGACCAGCGCAAACGCCTTCATGAAGCCATCCACGGTGCGGGCCGCCAGGTCTACGTCGCCGTTGAGATTGTGTACCAACTGTTCCCAGTCAATGCGGACGCAGCGGTAATAAGTCGCGGAATTATAGGCGACCAGGCCCAGCATCCCCGCACCGGTTTGCTCGTCGCTGGTCAAATCGTCAACGGCGGTGAAGTAGTCGAACTCGGCAGTGTGTACGGCATGGGTCGAGAGCGCGTGCGCGAACTGGCATGCGGCATCCACGTTCAGTTTGGGATGTCCGGCTAGCATTCGCCCAAATAGTGCAATATCTGGCGCAGATGTTCGACCATCTAGCTGCTTCGCAAATTCTTTGTCTAGTTGTTTAGGATAACTACCTGTTTCAATGGCTTCAGCAATCCACTGTGCCATCTGTTGGAGTTCATCATCACTGTAGTACAGCAGGACTGTAGTTTTCATATTGATGATATGTTCAGCTAAATCTTGGTTAGTTTCTTCATCAGCGACACCCTGATCCATAAGTAGTGCCGTGATCTGCTTCAGCTTTGTGGATTTTCGTACTTTCTCATCCTTCTTGCTTTTCTTCGCTTTGAGAATTTGTTCAATGATCTGTTTAGCGAGGTTTTCTGCTTCCTCACTTGATAGACCGTGTTTCTTAAAAAGTTGCGGGATTTGCTGCGGTTTCATCTCTCCAGAGAGTGATGACATTGTTTCTTCGACAAAGTACTCCGAGTGATTCCATGCTGTATCACTATCAATTCCGGCGTCCACCAAACGATTCACCAGTTCCGCGATCAGGGCCTTGGTGCGGGTTCCAGTCGGCGTACCGATGGTATCCGCGAAGACCTGCGAGGTGCGGATAGCACGTTTGGCGCACTGCGAGGAAATCCGCGCCCGACGAACGCCCCCGAACAGGCTTTCCTTGGGGTTGCCAGTGTCGTCGCGGTTGAGGTTGGATGGGCCGAAGGTCTGGATAGCGTGCAGTTCGATAATCATGATTGGTTGTTCTCCTTAGTTAGATAGGTATAGGTTAGGATTGTTTTTTGCCGGAATTTGCCTGCCAGTAACGACGCGCCCAGTGTTGTTGAACGTAGCGGTCAGGGTGTCCCCATCCGCTGATGTCGCGCATGAGTTGGTACCAGTTGACGGCGATTTCCTGCGATTTCAACAGGCTGACGTGCTGGCGCAGCGGTGTATCCAGTGAATCACGGCGCAGATTGAGCACTTGCGTAAAGCGGCGGGTGGTCGCGACATCGTCGCCCACGGCACGGGTATAGGCCAGCAGGTGATCGCCCATGTTGCCGTTCCCTGTGTGGGT
>DAOTXA010000596.1:0-4191 GCA_034435595.1 Anaerolineae bacterium
GATTATAGCGCGGTTTGCCGGATGCGCGTGTAGAGCAGCAGCGAACCGCGCATGATCAATCGCTACATTTTGCCCAACGGCGTCGGGCGGATGTCCTCCCACGGCAGCACGCCACAACGATCGGCCCAGTCTGCGTATTGGGCCTTCATCTTCTCCAGACGTGGCGTATCTTTTTCCGCCAGATCGGTCAGTTCGGTGCGGTCGGTTTCCATGTCGTAAAGTTCCCACTTATGGGGATGCTGGTTGACCAGCTTCCAGCGACCATCACGGACAGCGCGATTGCCCTCGTGTTCCCAGCACAGGGGCGTGGAGCGTGCCCACTGCAAAGTATCGCCACGCAATGCGGATAGCATACTCTCGCCTTCGAGCGATTGGGTGGGCGCATCATTGAACGTCGCGGGACGGGTCGCGCCGCCCATTTCCATGAAGGTCGGTAGCAGGTCAACCAGATGCGTCACGCCATGCTGAATCGTCCCCGCCGGGATTGCATCGGGCCAGTGGGCGATCATGGGGGTGCTGATGCCGCCTTCGTGGACACGGGATTTAAACAGTCTAAACGGCGTGTTGGACGCGTTTGACCAGGGCAGGCCGTAGCTCTGATAGGTGTCGGGTCCGCCGGGGTCAATGTCGGGATTATTACCGAAGCGCACCGGACGACCGTCTACAGTGGTACGCCACTCGCGGGCACGCTGCCCCTCTTCGCCCAGCAGTTCGGGACTACCGCCGTTATCCGACATGAACAGGATGAGCGTGTTGTCACTGAGGCCGTGTTCTGCCAGTGCCGCACGAACGCGCCCGATCCCCCGGTCCATTTCTTCCAACATCGCCGCATAGACCGCCATCCGTCGATCTTCCCAGCGATGATTCGGGGTGTCTTGCCATGCCGGGGCGTTGTCGTCACGCGGGGAAATATCCCAGCGATCACTGAGGATGCCCATGCTCTTAAGTTCCTCGTGGCGGGACGTGCGCATGTTGTCCCACCCGCCCATGAACTTGCCCTCATAGTGGGCGATGTCTTCTTCATGCGCGTGCAGGGGCCAGTGCGGAGCCGTATACGCCAGATACAGAAAGAACGGTGTCTCATCACGCGCCGCGTCGTGGATCATGCGAACGGCGTTATCGGTCACGGCGTCGGTGTAGTAATAGCTGGTGTCGGTGGTTTCGACCAGTTGGTCATTGTGATACAGCGGCTTCGGGTTCCAGAAGCTACCCGCGCCCGAAGGCGTGCCGTACCACTCGTCAAAGCCGCGATCTACCGGCAGCGGGCGTTTCTCCGGGTCGCGGATCCATGTGCTGGCATCGCTTCGTTGGTACATGCTGCCGACATGCCACTTGCCCGATAGCAGCGTGCGGTATCCGGCGGTGTGCATAATCTCGGCGACGGTCGGCACATCCGGGCGCAAATAGCCCTGATAGGCGATCGGCCCCAGATCGCGCACCATATGACCGACCCCGGCCTGATGCGGGTACATCCCGGTTAGCAGACAGGCGCGGGACGGACAGCAACGCCCCACATTGTACATGCTGGAAAAGCGCATTCCGTTGGTCGCCATGTCGTCCAGATGCGGCGTGTTGATCTCTGAGCCGTAGCAACCTAGATCGCTGTAGCCCATGTCATCTACCAGAATCGTAATGATGTTCGGTTTTGAAGCATCGTTTGGAGAATTCGCCATAAGAAATCACCTTTTTTGTAGTATACGAGCAAGGGTGACAAGGTTGTCATTTTCAGGTAGTATAGCATGGTTAAGTGGCAGTATTGGTGCTTGCGGATATACACTATCAGACCCTACCCCAACCTCTACCCATACACGAGGCGGGGCTAAAACATCACCAGTTGGCAACAAGCCCAACACACAGATGTGGACCGTGATGGTGTCCGCTCTACCTGTATATGGGGTTCAGGCGGTTATGGGAGTGGGGTAAAGATTTTTACCGACAAACGATGATATAGACCAAGAGAATTTATGACCGACAATTTCGTTTTTCCACCACAGAACAGCTTCATCAATCACTGGCTAATTGCCTCTGCAAGCACCGACGACGCCCCGCCGAAGCGCCCCATCGAAGGCGAGTCAAGCGGATACACCTGGCGACTGTATCGTACAACGGACACCGCGCCGCCTGTTTCCGGCGATGTGTGGCTGTACACGCAATTGTACGTCGAGCGCCCGGTGACGGTCGATTGCTACGTTCGCAGCGCCCGCCATGTCTGGCTCAATGGTGAAGAAAACAGCGCTGAGGGCAGCAGTTTCAGGCGCACGTTTGACCTGCAAATCGGCGATAACGATCTGCTGATTCGTGCCAGACTGCCACAGAAGAATTCGCCATTTTATGTCAAGCTAGACCATGCGGACGGCGTTAGTATCCACCTGCCGACCTCGTTCCCGAAGCCGAAGGACCGCGCCGCTCTACTCGACCGCTATGACCTCGCATACATGGACAAAACCGTCCTCTATCGCGGGGAGGCGTTCACACTCCATCACGGCGAACAGCCTGATGACGAGGTCGATTTTGCGGTGCGCTTGCAAACTCCCGATGGCAAAATCTACGGCGAGACGCATTCCACGCTTAAGACAAACGGCGTCACCACCAGCGTAAAAGCGGGACTGCTTCCCGTCGCACGCGAGTTGCACGCTGTCATTATGCCGCGCCCGGAAGCGGTCGCCAACGCCGGAATGCGCGTGCGCCGCGTGATCCCCTTCTATGTGAGTCATGCGCCGCGTGAGGGCAATCCAGCGCAAACACAAAGCCAGCGCGTGCTGGAAGTCGTGCAGACGACCGCCCGCTATGGCGAGGACATCCCGCGCCAGATTGCGCTGATGGTCGGCGGTTGGTGGCAAAGCGTGGACGCCGATCTTATCCTCGCCAAACGCGCCGACCCGAACCTGAACCACACCGATTGGCTGCTGCTGGTGGGGATGCACATGCGCTTCAAGAACACGTCGCATTATCCCGAAGCGTTGCGCGGGGACGAGTGGTTACAGCGCTCACCCGGCATCCCTTCTATTCGATTTGATGAACAGATGCACCCGGCACAATCAGTCTCTCAACTTTTGACCGGGCAAATGGGGGTGGAGTCTTCATGGGTTGACGAGTCGCATCCGAGTGTCGAGGCAGCGTTTATCGAATGGATACGTCTCATTGCCGGACACGGCGAATTCTGGACCAATCAATTCGTCGATGACTTCATCGTCGCGCTGTCGCATCTGGTTGACCTTGCCGAATCCGAAACCCTGCGCGAGATGTCCGCGATTTTGCTGGATAAGTTGCTGTTCATGCTGGCGTACAACACGCAAGACGGCGCGTTTGTCGCCGCACAGGTAGATACGGATCGCCCGTTTAGCGGCTATCCGTCGCCAGAAATGGACCTCGCGTATCTGCTGTGGGGCGCTGGGGCCTTCTCTGCCAGCGGAGCCGGAGCATTGAGTATAGCTATGGCGCGGAGCTACCCATTCCCGCAGATCATCGCGGATATTGCAAAAGATCGACCGGAGACGTTCTGGTCGGTGAGTAGTGAAGGCGAGAGTGCTAGCCGCAAACTGCACACGCTATATAAATCCAAGAACGCCAGCCTATCCACCATGATTGTCGGCGGCGGCATCCCGAACTGGCGTGCCAGTGTGGGCGGCGTCCCTGTGCAGACACATCATCCCGTCTTTTTGGGTGATAGCGACACTTCATGGCTTGCATGGCAGGGGAACCGGAAGTCGTCACAGTGGCGCGATACACTGGTCACCCTGTACGGGCAAAGCGCGATTCGGGCTTACTTTCCGCTGCCAGATTTTGACGCGCATCGCCTCACCGATAACTGGGCCTTCGGGCAGCGCGGAGACGCCTACGTCGCCCTATATGCATCCGGCGGTTTCTCGTTGGTGACGAAGGGGCGGTTCGCCCACCGTGAATTGCGATCCAAGACCGACGAAAATCAGGTGTGGTTGTGTCTCATCGGGGATGCTGCCACCGATGGCGACTTCGAGGCATTCATCGCGTCGGTGCTGGCGCTGGCGCTACAGATCAACAGTGACGACGACATACGCTTCACCACCCTGCGCGGCGACACGCTGGAATTCGGCTGGAATACGCTGTTTAGAGTGAACGGTGAGGCGAAGTTTGTATCTCCATCGGGGCAACCCCTGGACGATCTGC
This sequence comes from Anaerolineae bacterium, assembly GCA_034435595.1. Lineage (GTDB taxonomy): Bacteria > Chloroflexota > Anaerolineae > Aggregatilineales > Phototrophicaceae > JAVJSU01. Next base: position 4,147 of record DAOTXA010000596.1, read on the forward strand.
CACATATTGACAATCCCTATTGTCGCACGCCATACGAAACCGAGG
>DAOTXA010000597.1:0-12431 GCA_034435595.1 Anaerolineae bacterium
GCAGATGTGGGCGGTTTGTTCCGCGAAAGTTGCCATTTTTTGAGGCGAAGACAAATCATCACGCAAAGACGCGATACTGCGTCACTACCAGACGCGACCGCGTGCGGCGACAGGCCACGCGACTTCGATGTTATTCCCACGAACGCCGTAGATCATGTTATGCATGTTGGTCACGACGCAGGTATGGACGGGGATGATGTGAATTCGCTCGCCGATGACGGGTTTTTCGGTACAGTGACTCAGATCAACGTGGGCGTGTTCCTCGCTGAGTTTGTAGATTTGGGCGTCGGGATATTCGACGATGTGGCCGTAGCGCCCGTCTTCGACATCGCTGGTTAATGTCTTGCTGCCGCTGTCAAAGATGGCGCGATCCTCATGCGGGCGGCTGACGACGGTCGCGGCGACGGTCATGGCGCATTCTTCTGTGAGTGCCCATCCTCGCACAACGGAACGCCAATCGCCGAACACATAGGTTCCCACACGAAGTTCGGTCAATTCGGGGACTTGATCGGCTTCGAGGGCTGCACCGAATCCGCCACCGCTGACGACATCTACACCGATGCCCTTCGAGTCGAGCAGGTGCAGCGTCTCTTGCAAGGCTGGGCGATCCTGCGCGTTGCTGGGATAGATGAGGATGCCTGCGAAATGCAGACTTTCGTCGGCTTCGACACGCTCTGCCATGGTTAAAATTTCATCGGGACGCGCCCCGGTGCGCTGGATATGTGTGCCGAGGTCGAGCAGGACACGCAAGCTCATGTCCATTGCTTTGGCGGCGTCGGCGAGTCCGGCGAGGACGAGAGTGTGATCGGCGGCGACGGTGAGGCGGTTATAGGTCGCCAGATCGACGGCGCGGCGTGTCTTGACGGAACCGACGATGTTGTATGGAATCTGGATGTCATTGAACCCGGCTTCTGCGAAGACCTGCGCTTCGGTCGTCTTCTGACAGGCGATACCGACCGCACCCGCGTCGATTTGCATCTGCGCGATGTCAGGGATTTTGTGCGTTTTAATGTGCGGGCGGAAGTCGAGGCCGAGGGTGTCGCAGTGCAATTGCATCCGGTCGATGTTGGCTTGCATCACATCAAGGTTAATTAACACCGAGGGTGTTTCCAGTTCGTCAGGGGTAGTGGGTAGGGCATCAGGCAGCATAGGCGCATTCCTTCGTTCTCTGGTGGTTTTTGGCGGCGATTATAGCGTAGGGCAGTAAGCGCATAACGTCAATTCGAGGCGGAACCAGGGCAGGGCAATCGCACCAAAATAGTTTTTCTTATTGCTACTTTCTTTCGCGAAAAAAAGTAGCAAAGAAAGCTAACTTTTGTATACAAACCTCCGCTTTTTGTCCACTTTTTCTGGAAAAGTGGTAGGGTTCGGGACGAAGTCTCGATAATTTGACAGTAATTAGCCATTAATTGATTTGATGCGATTACCCTGGGAATGAGGGCGATTGCATCAAAACAACACGAGTGCAGATTTAAGCGTCTGGACCCCATCTAAATCTCCCCCGTCTACGGGGGAGACTTAACTTCTGCGTGACCCAGAGGATTTGTTCACCTATTCATGAAATCGTTGGCGGACGCGCTGTAGTGCGTCCCATACGCACGAGATTTCATTGTATGGACCCCCAATTGGGGGTCCACCATAGATCAATCTCACGGCAAGGTGAATAGATACGGACATTCTCCCTCCCCGTCTACGGTTCAGGGTCGGGGAGGGGGCAGGAAAGCGAAATATCGCTACAGATATTTGATGCGATTACCCTGACGCTAGAACTTGTTGCTCTGACCTATAGCGGAACAGCGTGGTCAAGTTTGTTCAAATAACACAAACGCCGATTACAGGTCGGCAATCTACCCCCCAAAAACAGGGGGTAACTTTGTGAGAATTTTTGCAAGCATGGTATGATTTCTCCGGTGAGATACATCTATTTACCGGGAGTGCGTGCAAATCATTCTAAAAACCGTGTAAAAATTGAGATAGCCCTCGAAATACTTGTGATACAATAAAGCAGAAATCAAGAATAACCGACTCGCAACCCAAAATTAACGAAATTGAAGTTCAACAAATAATCAGACGATTTTTTGTCAACATTTCACAAAATCAAAAAATATAGAATATATGATGTACGTTCTTCATAGTTTTTGCGTCATTTTACCGGGGAAAGGCCGACCCATCTCGTGAGTATTCACACGGTCGATTGTGCCTGGACCTGATATCATTTGTGATGTGAAGGTTTAATCTCTTGCGCGCACACGCTAAATTGGAAGGAAAACGCCTGATGGCTCAACTGAGTATTCGCAGCGAAGCACACGCAAACCGCTCATCCACTCGCGAGATTGCCCAGCACGTTAACGATCCGCGTTCATTGACCATCACGGCGTCGCAATCGCTCGAAGACACGGTTGCCAGGTTACAAACTTTGCACGCAGGCGATATTGATAGCCGCGTTCGCACTCGTGTTCGCGTTGATCCGGTGGATGCCGATCGCGTGGATTTCGAAGTCCGCCACTATCAGGGGCGGTGGGATCATAGCGTAATGCGCGGCGCGATGGAACGCAGGGGTATGCAAACGCTGGTGATCTCACAGGTAGAGCGCAGCGCACAGGCCATGTGGCTGGTCGCTGCGGGGATCGGCATGTTATTCCTGCTGCTGCTGCTGATCCAGATCAACACGCCGATGCTGTTGATGTTTGGAATGCTGCCGCTGCTGGTACTGCGCGACAACCTGACTGAACGTCGTGGGGCTGCACGCCTGACGCAGATGGTTCATCGCACGCTGGAATCCTAAGAGCATCTACCAAAGCTGAAATTTTCTGCCGGGGGTTGGCAGTTTCATCTTCTAATATCTCCTTGTGGTTTTGGGCACGCAACGGCGTGCCTTTTGCATTTCTGGAAATCGTTAGGTGGATGCACCCGGTTCTGCGCTGAGTAATTGCCCGGTATATGGCAGGCGATAGACCGTGTAAGTTGCCTGATGTGTAAATGCCTCGAATAACTCTTTTGACACCAGCATCTCGGCATCGCCAACGCGGATCAGAGTATTGACGACACGCCGCGTTACCGGGCGCACGACGCGCTCGATTTTGCCACTGGTGATTAGCACAGTCCCGCCGCGAATATCGGCGCTCAGCCGCAGCCAGTAGCGGGCGAATACGCCGACCAGGGCCGCGTTGCACAGCGTCACGCCGACGCCGACCAGCGTCAGGATGGTATTTTCTCCGCGTACACCGGCGAACAAGAATCCACTGGCGATGAATGCGGCGACCAGTGTCACCAGCACTCCAATGCCGATGGACTGCCGACGCTTGACGCGCAGTGCATACGCTTGCATTTCGCTAAGTTGGCCCTCACGATTGGCGATGAGGTCCTGATCGCTGAAGCCGAGTTCGCGCTGGAGTTGATGCTGCTGTGAGGCGTCTGTCGTCACCGTTTAACCGTCCTCGTCGCCGCTGTCGGGCATATCCGATTCGCTGCCGAGTTCGCGGGCCTCTCGTGGAGATAATTCGGGCGGTGTTGGCGCGGATTCGCGGGCGGCGCGGGCTTCTTCGTCTAGCAGCGCCTTTGCTCGCGGTGACAGCATGGTGCGTTCGTTTTCGATGCGAGTATTGCTCATCGCTTCCAGATCGCGGGCCAGATCAGGCAGATTTTCCAGATATAGCGAGCGACTGGGGAAGGCGACACTGAGGCCCAATTCGGCGACAAGGTCCATGACTTGCAGGTTAATTTGCTCTTTTTCCGCCTGAAACTCACCCCAATCAGGGATGGTCAGATAGCAGCGTACCAGAATATCCAGCGAACTGCCGCCGAACTCCATAAAGTATACGACAACCGAGCCGGGTTCTACGCTGGCCCAGTTATTCAGCAGTTCGCGGACGCGGTGAAGCAGATGTTGCAGGTCTTCGCTGGTGGAATCATAGGTGACGCCGAGCATGTAATCGACGCGGCGTTTGCTAAGTCGCGACCAGTTCTTAACCACGGAGTTGGCGAGGGTGCTGTTGGGGATCGTCACCAACGCCTGATCCAACTGGCGTATGCGTGAGGAACGAATGCCGACTTCTTCGACGACACCCTCGACATCCGGCGTCACGATGTAATCGCCCACATCGAACGGGCGATCCCCGATGATTGAAGCAAAGCCGAACAGGTTAGAGGCTGTATCCTGGGCTGCCAGTGACAGCGCCAGACCACTTAAACCGACCCCCGCCACCAGCCCGGTAACATCGTAATCCCATTCGCTCATCACCGCCAATACCCCGATGACGAGAATCAACACTTTTATACTGGTACGGATAAAGGGCAGCAAACGTTCCTCGATGCTGAGTCCGGTCACACGGAACAACATGTTGCTGCTGAAGGCGAAGATGTCTACTAGCTTGTAAAAGAGCAGCATCATGCCGATGAGGATCGCCGAACGTCCCAATCGTTGCACAAAAACAGTCACACTGTCTCCGGTGTCGAGAATCGTCACGCTGACGAGTAGCGCCGCCGCGACCACAAACCAGCGCATGGGCATTTTGACTGCGGTCACTATTTTGTCATCAAAGGGCATCTGACTGCGACTGGAAATACGTTGAAGCGGGCGCATAATGGCCCAGGTCACCACATGCCGCCCGATCCAGATCAACAGCAGCGCAATGATCAGGGCGAAAATTTGCAAAATCATGTTTTCTGCCCAATCGGGCAGTTGTGAGAAAAGCTCTTGAATATCTTCAATCATGGCAAAGCCGTTCCAATAATTGCGCGATAAATGACGCTATCATGCCGTAAATTTCCGTGGGTCGCAACGCCTGCTATTCGAGCAGTGCAGGTACGAGTACCCGGAAGATCGCGCCATTTCCGGGGATAGATTCGACTTCGATGGTCCCTTCATGTATTTCGACGATTCTATGCGAGATCGCCAGACCGAGTCCAAGCCCGCCCTGGGTACGCGCTTTATCTGCCCGATAGAAGCGCTCGAAGATGCGCGGCTGGTCTTCGGGGTCAATGCCGATGCCGGTGTCGGTGATGGTGACGATTACATGTGTGTCGTTTGTCGCCGTTTCAAGCGTGATATGACCGTCGGCAGGGGTTGACTCGATTGCGTTATCGACTATGTTCATAAACGCCCGGTGCAGTTCGACACCATCGCCCATGATGTAGGGAAGGTCATTTTGTAGATGGCATTCAATATGCTTGAATCCCTTTTCGGTGCGCACACGGACCTTGTTCGCCAGTTCGTTGAGCAATTCGTTGAGATGGAGTTTGCCCATACGCAGGGTGTTGGTTCCGTCCAGACGTGCCATTGTGAACAGGCCCTCGACCAGGCGCTCAAGATGTGCAATCTGGTTCTCCATGACTTTTAGATGATGGTTCCGGCGTGTGTCATCGTTGCCGACACGCTCTAGCATATACAGGCTGGTATACATGGTAGAGAGTGGCGTGCGGAAGTCGTGCGAGACATCGCGCACGAACTGGGCGAGGACCTGCACTCGACCGCGTTCTAGCTGGACGAGTTGCTCGCGCTCTTCGGCGGTCTTGCGCTCGGTAATGTCAAGCGCGGTGCCGATGACGACCATTTCGCCAGAAATCTCGACTTCGGCAGTGCGGACATCCAACCAGCGTAATTTGCCGTCACGTGTGTGTACCCGGACTTCTTGCCAGGGTAGAAAACGCTTGCCAGTACGACGCGCCTCTTCGATGTTTTCAGTCAGCTTTGCGCGGTCGTCTTTATGGACAATATCCCAGAATTCCTCGCTGATGAGTTCATCTCGTGTGTATCCGGTAATCTGGCAGGTGGCCTCATTGACGTAGCGAATGGCCCCTTTATTATAGATAAACACCGATGCAGTGATGGTATCAAGCAGGTGGCGGAAGCGCTTTTCGCTGGTACGCAAGCGCTCCTCAAACTTCACTCGTTGTGTGATATCGCGAATATTGAGGATATAGCTATCGGTTTCCTCTTTGACATCGAGATGGGTAATTAACGCCTCTAGATGACGCCACCCGCCGTCGGCATGAAGGAAGCGGTAGCGAACCGGACCATGGACCGCGTTTTGCATGATGGTTGCCTGTTGCAATGTGGCTGCGAAGATGGCGTGATCTTCGATGTGGACCAGACGGTCTGCGGGGTTTTGCAGAAGTTCTTCTGGCTCGTAGCCTAATACGCGCTTTACCGAGGGGCTTAAATAGTTGAACGTGCCACCAGCTTTAATGATGCCGACGACATCGCTGCCGTTTTCCGTCAGGTATCGAAAGCGGGCCTCGCTGCGTGCGAGGGCGAGTTCTGCCTGTTTTTGTTCGTCAATGTTCTCGGTCATTGCCACCGCGACGATATCACCGGTATTCTGCAACCGGTTCACGGACAGACGCCCCCAAACCTCGTGACCATCCCGATGGATATAACGTTTTTCGAGCCGGTAGCCGTCAACCTTTTCTTCTATGAATTGTTTGATCTTTTCCTGCTCAATGCTCAGATCATCAGCGTGCGTATATTTGCTGTAGTGTAATTGCTGCATTTCCGCCGGTGAGTAGCCGAGGAATTTGGACAGAGCGGGATTGCTGCCGAGTGTATACCCATTGGCGGCTGCCAGTGCCATACCCATGGGGGCGTTTTCAAACACGGCACGGAAGCGATTTTCACTCATTTTCAGCGCTTCGACAGCCTGGTGGCGGTCGGTGACATCAATCGCCGTCCCCATGATTTCGCGCACGCTGCCATCTTCATTGCGTTTGAGGACGACCTCTGTCATATCCAGCCAGCGATATTCATTGTCTTTGTTCTTCATGCGGATACGGCGGTGAACTCTATGGTCATCCGGGATAGTTTGCCACGTTTCGGCGGATTCCATAATCTCTGGCACATCATCGGGATGAACGGTATCTTCAAAGAAGGCTACACCATCGGTTTCAACCACCTGTGAGCGTTGTTCACCAAAGAATTCACGCGCATATTGATTGAGGAAAATATTTTTGCCTGACATCATGTCATGCGCGTAGATGAGCACCTGTGCTGTGTCGGCGATGCTCTGTATAAAATGCCGGTTGCGCTCAAGTTCGGCATTGGTGCGATGTATATCCGTCATATCGCGGTTAACGGCGACCGAACCGATCAGTTCACCGTTTTCGCCGTGGATGATTGTCGTCACAGTCCAGATGATTACGGGCGTTTCGTCGCGCTTATGCGTGATGAATTCTCCGGCGAACTGTCCTTCGGCAAACAACTTGCCCACAATCTCTTCGTCGGTGAAGTCGTCTTTGGCATAGCGAGATTTCAGTATAGTCTGTATGGGTTTGCCAATGACTTCATTCTCTGTCCAGTCGTACAGTTTTTCCGCGCCTTTGTTCCAACTACGAATGACAAAATCTTTGTCGACGGAAATCACAGCATCACCGATAATATCCAGCAGACCGGCTTGATATCGCTGCTCTTCAAGGATGTGCTTCTGCTCGGTAATATCTTGCGCAATACCGACGGATTGCACCGGTTTGCCATCGTCGCTGACCCGAAACACGCGGTCGTTGCTGCGAAACCAGCGCCATTCACCGCTTTTGTGGCGCATCCGGTATTCTACGCTGATGGCTGTATGCTCATCGCCATTCCGCAATTTGTCGTTTTCCGTGACTACCGGGACGACATCCTCCGGGTGAATCAGGTGTGCGAGGATGCCGGAGCCATGATCCTGGATTTCCTGTTCTGTATAGCCAAGCAGACGGTGAATGGCGGAGTTGATGTAGATATTGCGCTGCGTTTGCAGATCGTGCACATACACGATATTGGGTACTGCTTCGGTGATTTGCTCGGCAAAGTAGCGGCTGTTGATGAAATCCTGAACCAATTGTGCTCGTTCAATCGCCAATGATCCCATGTCTGCGAGCGCTTCGATTGCGCGTATGGTTTCTGGCTCAAAGTGTTTCGCCGGGTCGTCATGGGTGAGGCCGAGTACGCCGATACAGTGACCGTTGAGTTTAAAAGGGACACCGGCACTTGCGTAAACGACATGGTCAGGCCAGTCGAGGCGACGATCATCCCACGAATTGTAATCGTCTATGATCTGTGTGCGAACGGTTTCGAAGACTTTTCCGATAAGTCCCTGGTTTGCCTGTGGTGGCGGCATCGGTGGATTGACGAACAGGCCGTTATTCGCCGCTCGCCGCAAATCCAGCGATCCTTCATTATTCAGAAGGTTGGCAAACCCGTGCTCGGTCCCAGCCAGTTCGGTGGCTCGCTTGACGATAAAATGCATAATCTCTTCTACATCGGTCTTTTGCATAAGAACGATGGCGGTTTGGTGCAACGCCTCGAAGAACTCTACCGCACGCTCACGTGATTGTTCGCGGGTCTTTAATTCAGAGACGTTATTTTCGAGTTGTTGAATGCGCTGAAGCAACGCTTCACGGGTGGCGTTGGCTAAATCCATTGTGAGGCAATCCGTCAATGAATAAGGGCTGATTTCGGATGATGATCTGTAATGTGATCTGATGATACCGTGCTGAGTTGTGACTGGTAACCATGATTGCGGTTGTCTTTTTACAGACCTGGTTCGAATGCGGTGATGACCTCGCGCCAGCGCTCTGACACCGGGATCGTCTCGTTCTTGTCATAATTGAAGGCAACGCAGGTGACCTCGACTTCTGCTGCGAGTTTTGGTGAATCGCCGGATGAATGGATTTCGTGCTGCATCACTAAACTGCGATTTCCGAGTTTGCTGACTCGCGTATGAATGTCGGCCTGTGCGTCTGTGAGGGTAAGTGCGGCCTTATAATCAATGGCAACGCGAGCGACGATCATACCCTGTGTGCTGGGGGCACCGTCCCATAGTCCCAGATGATGGATGTATGCAATACGCGCCTGTTCGACGTAGGTGAGGTAAACGGCATTATTGACATGACCGAGCGTATCTATATCACCATACCGGATCGCTAAAGAAATTCTGTGACGATATCGGTTGGCTTCATTGCTCATCGTAACCTCTTTCAATGCCGACAGGCTAATTTTTTACTAAGGATAACAATTGTGCGATATGTTTTCTACCCTATACGAATCCAGATGATCCAGATTTATGTGTGATGTCAACCCACTGCGGGATTAACAACGGGCCGCTTTTCGGGTAAGATAACGCCCGCTTGATCTGAACTATTGATTTTGCCGAGCGATTTACGCTGCTACCGGAGACGAACCCCTTATGCGAGGAAAAAACGCACAACGAGTTTATTGGGTCGTTGGTGTTGGGCTGGCGATTTTGATGGGCCTGTCCCTGTTTGCGCCTGCACTTGCCCCCACGACTCAACCTCAGGCAGATATCCCTGAACCGACGAACACACCCGCACCGACCCCGCCGCCGCCGATCACCGATTTTAGCGGCATTTCTTTTACCGCAGAAGAATACCTGCACCCATCCGGGCTGTTTGCTGTTTCTGTGCCGACAGGCTGGGAACCCAGTGCTCCGGTCAACAGCGGTGTGCAGGCGCAGGCCAGCATGAACAACCCGAACGCCTTGAGCGTGGTCGAAGCGTCTCTGCAAAAGCCTGATCCGCTGCCGGACACGCTGGACGCCTTGAGCGCCATTTACACGCGCAATTTCCTTTCTGGAAGCTGGGCACGCTATTCAAGCTGGGAAGAACTTTCGCGTCGCAACGACGAGGAAAATAACCGCCTGCTGATTGACTTCCGTCTGGAGCGTCAGGGGCAGACCTTCCTCGCTCGTCAGGCGTCATGGTTTGACGAAGACTACGTCTATCTCGTGCGTGTGGTCGCCCCGGATAATATGATTGACCTGATGAACTTCATGCTGGAAGAGATGCTGGACGAAATTCGCGTTCAGCCGCAGTTCATCGGCACACCTTTGATCTGGAACGGCTACTTTGACCCGCAGGACCAGCACATTTTGCGTTACCCGCAGGAATGGCAGATCACCGATGAGGTCGCGGGTGGCCCCACCAGCATTGAAAGCCGTGACGGTGCGCGTTTGCGTGTTGAGGCGCGTGCGGACGATACAGTCGGTGACGAAGAGGCTGCGACCGCATTTGTCGAAAGTCTGCTGCCGGGTGCGCAGGTGTTGACCGCGCAGCCGGTTACACGCAACGATGCCGAAAGCGGATTCTCGGTGTCTTACCAGTTGCCCGACCCTGACGGAGCGCCGCAATCTGGCCTTGCTGTGCTGCTGAATGGGGCAGACGGTCAGCTACATATCGCTAACGGCCTGGTCGCCAACACCGATGTGGACTTCAACGCGATTGACGCGACAGCAGAAGCCGCTGAATCCGACGACGCCGAACCCACGCCTGTGAACCCGATGGTGACCGATTTCGCGGCGGTGATGGAGACGTTCTCGCTGTTGACCGGGCTGAATTTGCCGGAGCCGGAACCCGAACCTACACCGGTGCCGACCGAGGAACCTGTCGAGGCGACTGAAGAAGCCGCTGCTGAGATGACCGAGGAACCGGAAGCGGAGGCGACTGAAGAAGCTGCCGCTGAGATGACCGAGGAACCGGAAGCAGAAGCGACGGAAGACGCGGCTCCTGAAGCAACCGAAGACGCGGGCGAGTAACTCCGACCGAGTTCGATTTGTAAAAGACAAACAGGGATACGACACTGCCGTATCCCTGTTTGCGTTGCTGTGACGCTGTGTCGCTTAGACCGCGCCGGTACGTATTTGATGTGACGTGTGTAGCCACAAAACGGCGTTGTTGTATTCTTCGAAGTATCGACGGCTAGCACCGGATGGCAACTTGTTGAGCATGGCGCTGTTCAACGGTTCCATCGTCTGTAGATCACGCTCGGTCATGACGTAAGCCACGCGGATATCATCGGGCGCACGCCCGATTCGTTTGTAGATTTCACGGATGCGATCCACCATCATGCGCAGTGGCGGCATCCCCGCCGGACGGTAATCGACCAACATGTATAATGTTTCGCCCTTATCGAGTTTGCGAACAATCTGCTCGTATTTTGTCTCGAATTCATCGAAGGCGGCGATGGATCGTTCGTTGAATACCCATTGATGCAAAAATCCCTGTTCGAACGTGTAGTCACACAGCGTCATGACGTTTCCTAAATTTCTTTGCGTGTTTGCCTCCAGTGTAAAGGCAGAATTCGTCAAACTGCACAAAGAAATCGGGCGCGACAAGTTGCCGCGCCCGTTGCATTTCGAGTGATTTCCGGTTTTAGAATAGGCCGACGATGTTGCCGTCCTCGTCAATGTCAACGTTCTGTGCTGCGGGGAACTTGCCCAGACCGGGCATGGTCCGCATTTCACCTGCCAGCGGATAGATGAAGCCCGCGCCAACGGAGGCACGCACTTCTTTTACGGGGAAGGTGAAGCCATCTGGTGCGCCCTTGAGTTTCGGGTCTGCGCTAAAGCTGAGGTGCGTTTTCGCCATGCAAATCGGCAGATCACCGAAGCCGTTCTTCTCAAACTTGCGAATCTGCTTTTCGGCTTCCGGGCTATATTCGACACCGTCGGCGCGGTAGATTTCGCGGGCGATGATCTCGATTTTGTCCTTAATCGACTGGTCGGCACGATAAAGGTACTGGAAGTCGTTGGGTTGCTCGCAGGCGGTGACGACCATTTCTGCCAGTTCCGCCGCGCCCTTGCCACCCTCGGCATGATGACGCGCTTCTGCCACACCGACCGCACCCGCCGCTTCTGCAATGCGTTTGATGGCATCGATTTCGGCCTGGGTGTCATCGGCGAATACATTGACGGCGACGACCGGGTTCACGCCAAACTTGCGCAGATTTTCGATGTGGCGGACCATGTTCGCCGCGCCTTCTTCGACATCGGCGATGTTTTCTTCGGTGAGTGCCGGGTCCAGCGGCTTGCCGGGGACGATCTTATACTTGCCCGTGTGCGCTTTGAGGGCGCGTATTGTCGCCACGAGGACCGCTGCGTTCGGCTTAAGTCCAGATGCGCGACACTTGATGTTAAAGAACTTCTCTGCGCCGATATCCGCGCCGAACCCGCTTTCGGTGATGACGTAATCGCCCGTTTTCATGGCGATTAGGTCTGCAATGACGGATGAGTTGCCGTGTGCGATGTTGGCGAAGGGGCCGCAGTGGACGAGGGCGGGCGTGCCTTCGAGTGTCTGCATCAGATTGGGTTTGATGGCGTCTTGTAGCAGGACGGTCGCCGCGCCTGCCGCCTGTAAATCCTCGGCGGTGACGGGCTGGCGGTCGCGGTTGTAGCCGATAACCATGCGTCCGATGCGCTGGCGCAAATCTTGCAGCGAGGTGGTTAGCGCCAGAATCGCCATGATCTCTGAGGCGACGGTAATGTCAAATCCGGTTTGACGGGGGATACCGTCACTTTTTGCACCCAGACCAACGAGGACGTTGCGCAGGGCGCGGTCGTTGAGGTCTACGACGCGCCGCCATGTAATGTTATGCGGATCAAGATTAAGCGCGTTTCCGTGATACAGATGCGCGTCAATCATGGCGGCGATGAGATTGTGTGCTG
>DAOTXA010000598.1:0-3344 GCA_034435595.1 Anaerolineae bacterium
ACACAGTCCATCGCATCTTTCGGGAGTTGGTGTACATCCCGCATATTGTGCCACATTCGCGCTTTTCGCTGGAAGTGCTGCTGGTGCATGAGGAAGAAATCCGCGTCGATGACGGCAAAGGAAGCTGGCGGCGCAAGGGCTGGAGCATTGCGGATCGCCGCTTGCTGGATGTAGTGGCATCACACCGCTTTGAGTCTCCGGCAGACCTCGCCGCCCTGCTGCCTGATAATTTACCACAACCGTTTACGACTGCCGATATCGCAAAGGCGATCAAACAGCCGCGCCGCCTCGCTGGACAGGTCGCTTATTGTCTGCACGCCATTGACACCCTCGAACGCACCGGTAAACAGGGCAACGCGATTCTTTACCAGCGCAAACCACCGTCAGTGGATTCGCCGACTTAATCTCCCGGTGTAGCTTCCGCATCGCCTGGAACAGCGACCGCAGCCGAACGATGATTGGTCGGTTCGTGGTCAGACAGCATTTCGCCCTCGATGGTCATCGTGCGCTTGACATCATCCGGTGTGCTGACCGGCAGTCGAATGACAAACACCGAACCGGGAAAGTCTTTCATGTCGTGACCGTCGCTTTCCGCCCAGATTTTGCCACTATGCCCTTCAATGACACCCCGCGCAATCGTCAGCCCCAGACCCGGCCCCGCACCGAGAAACTTATACGTCCCGGTTGAATGCAGAGAGGGATCATAGGCGCGGAAGAATTTCTTAAACACCAGTTCAAGATTCTTCTTGTCAATGCCCACTCCAGTATCACGGATATCGACACGGATATGATCGCCGCTTTCCAGCGCAGAAGTGGCCGATTCTACGCTGGCGACGATCTCGATTCGTCCGCCGTCGGGCGTGAACTTGATCGCATTGACGATGACATTGCGGAAGGCCTGCACCAGTCGCGGCAAATCCGCCTGAATTGGCGGTAATCCGCGCAGCCCGCGTGACGTTAGGGCAATCTTTCGCTGGTTGATGGCATCCGCCAGCGGCTCAATTGCCATGCGGATCACACTTTCCAGCGGGGTTTGCGTCAGGCGCAGGTCCATCGCATCCACGTCCAACTGGCTCACATCAAGCATGGCGGAAATCAGTTCTTCCATGCGTTCGGTCGCCTTACGCAAATTCGACACAACGCTGACCGTCTGGTCTTTGTCCAGCATCCCCTGTTCGTTCAGGGCATCGATGATATCGGTATAACCGCGCAACTGTGCCAGCGGTGTGCGAAGTTCATGGCTGGCGATGGTCACGAAGTCAGATTTGACGGCGTCCATCTTGTTCAATTCATCATTGGCAGATTTTAATCCACCGTAAAGCGACTGCATACTCTTATACAGATGCTGCAAATCATCGACGTGACGTGCATTGCGCAGCGCGATACCCGTCTGCTGCGCAAGCGTTTTCAAGAGTTCGAGATCATCAGGATAGAAAGCGGTGTCGTCCAATTTTGGCCCCGCCGCAAGGATGCCAATCAACGTAGTCTCCAGCACAATTGGCGCGTAGGCGTGCATCGACAGCGATTGAAAGAACGCGCACTCTTCATCGTTGATAGTGAATGCCGGATTGTAACTAATATCGAACTGTGTCATCGGCAGACGCTGCGCCGCCAGCATGTCATAAATCGGACTATAGACGGAGAGCAACCCCTTCATACCGTCCTGATCTCCGCCCGGTTGCATAATCTGCAATTCGACCGCATCCTTTACCCGGTGTGTGCTGGTCAGCAAGATAATCGCCGAATGCTGCACCCGGAACACCCGGTTCAACGTGGCGATAGCATTGCTCATCAATGATTTGAGTTCCATCGCCTCGGAAACATGACGGCTGAATTCGCGCATGGTCTGGGTCGGATCAAGGGCGCGACGATACGTGACCTGATCAATCAACGTCTCGACGGCAAGCCGCACCGGAACCAGCAACCCGGCAATCAACAGTGCAACCGCGACAATCGTCAACAGTCCTTCCGGCGTGTCGATGCCGGGGCCTGCGGTCAGCAGCAGGTAAATAACCAGTAATGCAATTGCCGCAGCAATCGCCACAAAACTCAATGTACGAATCGCTTCAATCAAAGCGTTGCGAATATCGAACACGCGATACGACGAATATCCGTGAACCACGCCAATACTGGCTGTGAACAGCACCGTCATTCCAATTGCCGCCAGACTCGCGGTTCCGCTCACCATCAAAAACGCACTCTGCAATACCAGCGCCGCCAACACAACCCAATAGAGAGCACGATTGGCGACTTCCGGCAGTTCAGCGACATAAAAGCGACGCAACCCGATCATCAACAACCAGATTCCAGCGACCAGCAAGCCTGAGGTCGCGGCGAACCCGCCGGGACTGCCCGCGCTAAACATCTCAACCAACCAGCCAGATTCCCCCAGCACGATCTGTTCGGCATCCCCGACCAGCCATAGCACAAGCGCCAGCCCACCCCAGGCCGCATTGAGCGCCAGCCAACTGCGCGTCAACTCGTTCCGGCGGCTCTCATCGAACAGGTCTTGCACGACAAGCGCCCCGGCGCTCGCCATAAACAGCACTACCAGACCAAGCACCACGACACCGCGCAATGTTGACCCACCGACGGCATCCATCGGGAGTATGTAAGCCGCGCATAGCAGCATCGCCAGTAGCACACTCGCAAGCATCCAGGCAGGTGTCCCCCGGCCCATCTTCCGCCGCGAAAGCGCAGCCGCAAGCACAACAGCATGAGTGGCAGCCATTGCCAGTGCAATACCACTTATTGCCGTCTCCATGCGTTCTACTCCTTTTGCCGCTGCATCAGGTTGAATAGACTGTCGATGCTACTTAAGAATATAATACGTCCCTTTTTTCGATCCCACCTTGACGAGGATGCCTTTTTCCACCATATCAACCAGATCAAGGCGCAGCGTCTCGGCAGAAACACCTTCGCACAACTGGCGATACTCGCGGTTGGTGATAGACCCCTTCTCGCGGATGTATTGCAGGGCGCGGGCCTGCCGGTGATTGGTGTTGCGCGTCCACTCTGGCGGAGCCTGTTTTTCGCGTTCGTTGTACAGCGTGACGGCGAAACTATAGGGTCGTGCATCGAAGGTCGGCGGTTTGTGCCCTGCCTGTTGCATGACTTCAATCATGCGGTCGATACCGAGGCCGAGTTCTTCAATATAGCCCCACTGGAACAGGCCGTTCACAATGCGCGGATTGCGGCTAAAATGCTCGTCTTTGATGTTCTCTATTGTGATAAAACCGGGCAAGCCACCGGGCGAGATGACTTCCAACCGGTCAGAGTACATGCGAATTTCAATGCGGCGTCCCTTGAGGCGATAGTCGCGGTGACAGACGGCGTTGACGATG
>DAOTXA010000599.1:0-11602 GCA_034435595.1 Anaerolineae bacterium
CAAACAGTTCCACCCCTTCTTTACCAACCCGCCATGAGTCTAACGGTCCACCCACTCTGTTTTATACATGTTCCATGCTTCTGCGTCCATATCCCAATCCGCATACAACGCCACCCCGGTTACCGCAGTCGCATCACCTCCAGCGTCAACCAACCCATTGCGCAGCCCATCAAATGCAGAGGTAAGGTTTTCGACCTGTATATCATGTGCGGGCGGCGCATCGTCAAACACGGGCAAACTAATCAGCAAATCGGTCCCGGTTTGTAAATCAGCAATCGCGGCGGCATACGTTCGCACTTGATAGGCCACCCAATCGCTGTAGTCTGTCGGCGACTCCAGGTAGCTGTTGTATGCCTGCACCACAATCTGATCGACCAAAAGTGCAATCCGCTGTTTATACTCGCGTTCCCACTCCAGCCCATCGGCCAATAGCGACGGCCTGGGGACATCCTCGGCGGAAGGCGTCCAATCCGGCGGCAGTGCAACAGCAAGTAAGGCGTCGCTGCCGATGCTGGTACGTACCTGCTGTAGCAACTGTGGATACGCCAGATCGCCGTTAAGGACCGGGCCAATCTCTAAAAAAACACCATCGAACCCCATGACGTTTACAATCTGCGTGCTAAACGCCGACACGCTGGCGATAAGCGCGTCATTGTCAAGGCGGTAATCCTCGCCTATCCCGACCGGCACACGAACCCATCCATAAAGACTGGCTTCAGGATAGGTCGCCCGAAACTGCCGCGCAAATGTCCGAACTTGCGGCTCGACCACCGTGAAGGTTGACGACGCATCACGCCCGCCAGACCATACATTATCCGGCTGTAGCCAGCTTACCCAGGCATAAACACTGCCGATTTCATTGTTGCGTAATCGCAACCCCAGTGCAGTGATGTTCGCCTCATCATTATTGGCATGGGTCCATTCTTCCCCCAGCCACAAAGCATTCGGCGCGACTTCAACCGGATCATTTTTAAAGAGTCCCACACCTAAAATCAGCATGACCATAAATATCAGTGCTGCCACACCTGCCAATATCGGGCGCAGAAAACGCGCATCAATTGGCGGCAGGTTCAAACGCCGCGCAGGGGCAACCTGGCGGACCGTTCGTCTTGCAGATGCAACCGCGCTCTCGCGTTGTTGTCGCCGCGCTTTCCGTCGCTGGTGACGCTGCCGAGCCTTATTTGTGCGCTCCGGTGTCGCAGTCGATGAGGGCATCTCATCGTGCGTGCCACTGATTCCGTCATCGTCCATATAGACCTATCCCAAACGTTCCAACAGTGGCGGCGCAAGCACAAGAATTAACACAGCAAACATAATCAGCGAACCGACCAGCACCGCCGACGACGACACATCCTTCGCCACTTTCGCCATCGGGTGAAATTCATCGGTCACCATATCAACAACTGCTTCCACCGCCGAATTCAGAAATTCCGCCGCCCACACGATCCCTAACCCGATGAGTACCAGCGCCCAGTCCTGCTCATTGATCTGCAACCACAACCCCGCTACAAGCGCGACCACAGTCACCAGGGTCATCCACGGTACGCTTTTCTCGTGACGGAACATGTAAATCAGCCCGGCAATCGCATATTTCAAACTCTCAAATCGAGAAGTGTTCTTCTTTGCACCAAACGCTTTGGGATCGATACGTGCTGTCCCCATGATGCCGTCGTCAATCTCAGATTCGTTTGGCGTTGTATCTGGCTCTGTGATCTTCATTACCTTGTACAATTCACTCAATCGTTTACGATTAACTCAAACCGAGCTTATCTAGTAGCGGTGGACCAAGCACCAACAGGCCAATCAATACCGAAGCAACCACGCCCAATAATACCGCTGCCGACGCCACGTCCTTACCAACTTTCGCCATCGGATGCAACTCCGCCGACGCCAGATTAATTGCCGCCTCGACCGCCGCATTCATGAACTCCGCCATCCACACGATTGTGACGGCTAAAATCAACATCGCCCAACCTATCGCCTCGATTTGCAGCCAGAAGGCCATGACAAACACAGCGATGCTGGCAACCGCCTGAATCCGCGTATTCTTCTGACGCCGCAGCATATACAGCCATCCGGCGATGGCATAGCCCAGGCTCACGACTCGATTTCGGCTGGTAATCGGGCTGTATTCTTCAGGATCAATTTTGGATGTACCTATCAGGGCTTCAGTAATGCGTTCGCGCCTATTCATGATCTACTGCTTCCAAAACCGGCACAATCTGTACAGGAATCTCCAACAGCCGCAGTGCTTCTTCCTGCGCAGACCACATCGCGGAACGATTTTCCGGCGTATCATGATCATAGCCAAGCAGATGTAGCATCCCGTGAATTACCAGCAGCATAAGGCTATCTCTGACTGTATGCCCCTCACGTTCGGCCTGCATCCGCGCATACGGGTATGCTATCGTCAAATCACCAAGATACGGTGCAGGATGCCCGGAAGTCAGCGGATTCTGCATTGCTGGAAAAGACAGCACATCCGTCGGCGCGTCCACACCACGATAATCCCGGTTTAAGGCCGCCACTGTCTCATTATTGGTGAACACCATCGTCATCGCCGCATATTGAGAAATCCCTTGCAGGCGAATCACAGTCCGCACGGCCTCCCGCAGGCGATCTTCCTCAATGGGAAAAGACACCTCGTTATGAATGTCAATTCCTTCACTCATGACTCGGTTTTTTCATCCGACTCAGCAGACTGTTCTTCGTCGCCGGTATCGTCACCATTATCAGGCTGGGAATTGCCGTTAGAATGTGCCTTCGTTTCGCCCGTATCAGTAACGCGCCGCAAGCGCGGAACCTCCGCAAGTGGGCTATCATCGTCGTCATCATCATCAATGACTGCGGCTGTTTCAATTGTCCGGGTCAGGCGTGATGGCACAGTATCCGATTTCTGGGTTTCGTCGGTACGTGTTGCCTTCGTGCGTCCACCAGTATCCGCCTCATTCACAGGTGGAGGTGCAGGCGGGCGTTTTACTTTGGAAATTGCCTCATCGTAGTCAATGCGCGGATGATACACCGCCTGTAACATATCCACGAAAATGCGCGTAATATCCTTCACATCGCGCAAAGTCAGATTCGAGTCGTCCAACTGACCTGATGTGCGCTTGCCATCAATGACCGAATTCACCGTCTCCGCGATCTCCCCCTTGGTCTTGGGTTTGCGCGATCTGACCGCTGCCTCACAGCTATCCGCCAGCATCAGAATTGCAGTCTCGCGGGTTCGTGGTTTTGGCCCCGGATACCGGAAGTCGCCCCTATCAACAGCGCCTTCATCGTCACCAGCCAGGATCACAGCCTGACGATAAAACACATACACCTGCGAGGTCCCGTGATGTTCACGGATAAAATCACGGATGCGATTCGGCAGTCGGTGCTGCCTTGCCATCTCATCGCCTTCGGTCACATGGCTGATGATGATATCTGCGCTGCGATGCGGATCGTTTAACGTGTCATGCGGGTTGCGTCCCTCCTGCTGGTTTTCAGTGAAGAACGCTGGATTTAACATCTTGCCAATATCATGATAAAGCGCCGCGACCTGCACGAGTTCTGCATTCGCACCGATGATATTTGCCGCTTGCTCTGCAAGGTTTGCCACCTGTAATGAATGCGTATATGAGCCGGGTGCTTCGCGCAATAATCGCTGCAAAAGGGGCTGGTTGGGTTGGCTGAGTTCGATCAACTTCAAGGCCGTCGGCAAATTGAAAATCACGGTCAGAATGTACATCCCGGCGACGGCTGCCGCCGCAGTCAAAATTCCGTTGATCAGGCTGTACACGAGCAGTAGTAACAAGCCCCCCGTCGCCGCTGCATCTGTCGCCGTATCGAGATTGAAGATCGCCGCTACGCCCATGTTGATAACCGCCACCATCAACCCGGCGAAGAAAAAGTTGTTCAACCGTTCCGCACGTTTGAGCGTCAGCGCACCGATCAAACCGCCCACAGCAACCA
Source organism: Anaerolineae bacterium (assembly GCA_034435595.1). Classification (GTDB taxonomy): domain Bacteria; phylum Chloroflexota; class Anaerolineae; order Aggregatilineales; family Phototrophicaceae; genus JAVJSU01. Next base: position 3,955 of record DAOTXA010000599.1, read on the forward strand.
GCGCGGCATATTCGAGCGTGCCTTCCGCCATGACACCGATTAGCAGTGCCAGCCCCAACGAACCGATGATCGCAATCTCCGGGCCGACAATCGTTACAAACAATAGAGCCAGTGCCGCCGTCGGGTAGATATAAAACTGCCCCGTTAAACCAAGACGTGCCCCGAACAACACGATCAAAAAGATCGCTGCCAGCAGCGTTAACATGCGCAGATCAGTGTAAATTAGCGAGGGCATGAAATATAAGATATACAGGCCAGCCGTCACCATAACCAACACACTAACCAAAAACGCCTGCCCGATTTCCTGTACACGAAAATCGCCCAGACGCAGCAACCCTAGTTCTTCTAACGCCTCATAGATAGGCGCTGTGATCTGGTCACCTGCACGGACCACGACCTGTCCGCGTTCGTAGCTGATACGGATCGGCACGATGGCTTCGATTGCGGCTTGAACGGCAGTTTCGGTCGCAACATCGTCACGAAATGTATTAGCACGCAGCAAATCACTAACGACTGCCACCACGACCGCTGCATCATCCTCTTCAAAGCGTGTATTCACCTGATTGGGCAGCACACGCTGGCGCACATCGGCTAAATCCGACTCAGTGATCTCATCATCTTGCATCACCCGTTCCAGCACTTGCACGACCTCATCTTCGATGTCGCGCCAGGTTTCAGGGTCATCAATGAGCAGAATTCGCTCGATAATTTCGGGGGCCAGGTCCAGTTCACGAATACGATCAATATCGCTGAAAAGCTGTTCTTGCGTGGCGAAGGTGTCGGCACGCACATTGTCGATATAGTCCAATACCGAGCGTGCGATCCGGGTACGTCGTCGTGCGATATTCGGATCAGGCGGGCCGAATTCCGGCTCTACCGCAGCCCCGGCAATATCACGGGCTTCATCCGTCAACACCTCACTGGTATAGGCGACCGCACGCGGAGCCGTAATATCATATGGTGAGAAATCATTGATCTCAAGTGCAGCAATATTACCCGCACCGGGGAAAATACTGTCGAACGCCACGATCACCGTAGCCAGGGACAGAAAAAGTAGCGCCGCCAACACCACTACCGAGCGGCTCAGAATCAAGACACCGCGCTCATAGCGAATATTGGCATAGCGCTCAAGCAGTCTTGCGGTCGCGGCAATCATAAGCGCCTAGTTGTTTAACTTGTCACGTACAATCTGGTTGACAAGCTTGCCGTCGGCAAGCCCCTTGACCTGCGCCATCACCGGCCCCATGACCTTGCCTATATCTTTCGGGCCTTCCGCGCCAACCTGTGCGATGACCTGATCTACAATCACAGTGATCTCATCCGCGCCCATCTGCTGCGGCAGAAATTCCTCCAGCACTGTCAGTTCCATCTTTTCGTTTTCTGCCAGTTCATTACGCCCAGAATCGCTGGCTTCCTGGATGGTTTCGCGGCGCTTCTTGGCTTCCTTTTGCAAGATTTCGATCACACCGGTTGTGTCAAGTTCCTTCTGTGTATCGATTTCCACCTGCTTAATTTCACTTTGAATCAGGCGGATCACGTTGCGGCGATCACTGTCTTTATTCTTCATCGCCTCTTTTAATGCGGCGTTTAATTGTGGCCTGGGGTCTTCCATGTGACTGTACCTCCCCTGTATCAGTCGATGATCGGATGCGCAATCAGTTGGCGCATCTCAGAATCGTAGTCGCCAATCTGCGCACTCGTGATGTGATTGCTCAGGACACGCGGGTGAATGGCCCGCACACGCAGATAGTTATCAGTATACCCGATATTGACGAAACCTTCCTGCGTTGCGCCGCTGACCTGTTCCCACAACACCGATAGCTGCTGACCGTAAAAACCGCGTGCATAGATGTTTTCCTGCTTGGACGCTAGATCGTGCAACTGCACGCTGCGATCCTTCTTGGTCGCCTCTATAACGTGGTCGCGCATACGGGCAGCAGGCGTCCCTTCACGGCGACTGTAACGAAAAATATGCATTCCCGAAAACGCCATCTCCTCGATAAAGGCAATACTCTCGGCGAACTCGGCGTCCGTCTCACCGGGGAAACCGACAATCACATCGCTGGTGATACTCACACCGGGGATACGCTCACGGGCAGATTCCACCAATGCGCGGAACTCCACCTGTGATGTGTTGCGGCGCATCCGGCGCAGTGTGGCATCGCACCCGCTTTGCAGCGGCAAATGCAGATGGCGGCACACCCGCGAATCGGCCCATAGGTCAAAGAAATTCGGCGATAAATCCCAGGGTTCCAGCGACGATAGCCGCACACGCGGCATGTCTGTATCGTTTAATAGCGCCTTTACCAGATGTACCAGGCCGTCACGGTCGCCCTGATCATGACCATAGCTACCGAGATGCACCCCGGTCAGTACCGCTTCCTGAAAACCTGCTTTATGCAGATAGCGCACTTCTTCAACAACTTCACTGATGTTGTGACTGCGTCCCTCGCCCCGCGCCACCGTCGTAATGCAGAATGTGCAGGCATTGTCGCATCCGTCCTGCACCTTGACGAACGCTCGCGTGCGACCCGCTGCACCGGGCAGCGACTCATCCCGGCTGAACGGTTCATGGTCAAACGACTCAACGGGCACACCTGTGATCTGTTCAACCAATGTGTCTTTGCCGCGATTGTCAATCACGCGCTCCACACCGGGCAACACCGTGATTGCATCTGGCGAAATCTGCGCATAACAGCCCGTAACCGTCGTCTGCGCGGCTTCATTGGCGCGGTGCAATTCACGAATCAACTTACGGCTGCTTGCCGCTGCCTGATGCGTCACGGCACAGGTATTGACGATGAACTGCTCCGCCTGCGCGGGATCATCGACGATTTCATGCCCTTGTTGCTGAAGTTGCCGCGCCATCGTGTCTATTTCGCTCTGATTCAGGCGACAGCCTAACATCCTCAAATGGACTTTCATTGCATTACACTCGTAAACTACTCGAACGGTTCCGGTCCACGCACGACGAACTGCTCAAACGCGACGACCACACCGGGCGTTTGCCCCTGATCTACTTCGATCGTCACACCCAGATGTCCGTAGGGGATTGTGTCATCCACCAGCGTATCCACCCACTGCCCTTGATCACAGCGCCCGTCCGCCAACGGCGTACTCTCCGCATTCGGATCGTCGGGAATGCACAATTCCACAGGTTCGCCATTGATGAAAAAGCGAAAACGGTCGTCAATGCCGGTCACACGTAGACGGTTAATCGCACCAACTCCGGTGTTGATAAGCGGCGAGCCATGCCAGTTGTGGATCACGCTGGATCGTCCACGTTCGAGGCGCTTCACCCGGTAAAAGCCGTCAGAACTGATGAGGAAGATATAGTATGTGTTCCCGTTCAATTGCCGGAAGATCACACCATAGCCGTTGTCTTCTGGCCCTGCCAGCGCTTGCGTATCAACCGTCATATCGAAATCGTCAAAGAACGGTCCCGCAGCACTAAACACACCATCCTGTGTCACATCAACCGTCAACACCATGCGCCCGTCAACGATTTCCTGTGATTTATCCTGACGTTGTGTCTGCTCCCAATCCGCTGCATCGTCATCAAATCCGGTAACATACAGCAGTGCGCCCGGTGTTGCCGGGACGACATAATGCCAGTCCCGCGCCAGACGACTCAACTGAAAGGTCGCCGCCAGAATCAAAACCAGGCTAAGGAGGATGAGTATTCGCCGCACAGTGATTCCCTACTCCACAGTTCGCCACGCCGCTGAATTGTAGCATAGGCCCCTGAACAGAGTAAGCGTTAGCGCATCACTCGCCGGATGGGTCTAACGTGGATTCGCTATCGGGTTCAGCGGTGATTTCCGGCACAATCTCAACGCCAGCAAGAGCATCAATCTGCTGTAAGTAAGCAGACGCCTCAATCGCATACGGCGAAATCGACACTGCTACCCGTGTCAGATACTCCGTCGCCAGATCAAGATCGCCTTCATCAAAGGCGATCCGCCCACGATAATAATTGGCGCGTGCGTTTTCTGGCGCAAGCGACAGCGCCACCGAAATTTCAGTCAGGGCATCGTCAGTGCGCCCCATGGTATGCAGCGCCCACCCATAACTTGACCGCAAATCCGGGTCATTCGGCAGCGATTGACTCGCATCCGCCAATTGACGCAGCCCCTCGTCAGTCAAACGATAGCCTTCTTCTGCATAAAATAGCAGCAGCATTTGCTGAAACTCTTCGGCGTTACCAGACCGCTCGACCGCCTGCCGCAGCCAGTATTCTGCGGCATCCATGTCACCCAATACACGATAACTCATACTCAACTCTGCCATAAAGAAGGGATCACCGGGAGCAAAGGCAATCGCATTTGCCAGCGCATCAAGGCTTTCTTCAAAACGCCGCTGGTCGCGCAGATATATCCCATTTGCATACCACACATAGGGATTATCCGGGGCCATCTGGATGGCAGCAAGAATCCATGCCTCGCCCGCCTTACCCTGACGACTGCGTGATAATCCGAGGTATGCCAGTGCATCAGGGTAGGGGTCATTGACCAGCGCCGCCTGCTCAAAGGCGAGTTCCGCGTGCGCCCATTCCTGTAATTCAAATAGCGCCAGTGCCACCTGCATACTCACCAGCGGATCATCGGCGTGATCGTGCAAAGTCGCCAGCAAGCGCGAACTCACCCGCGCATAGGTGGGGATTGCCAGCGTGTCGGACAACAGTGACTGTGCCTCAAATGGGTTCAGCGCCGCGAGGATCATGCCAAGCTGGTAGCGTGCCCACAGGTCATCTGGCTCAAACTCTAGCAAATGACGCAGCGCATCTGACGCATCGGCCCATGCTTCGAGATCGAGATATACCTCGCTCAATCGACGCGTGACTGCCGCATTCGCCTCCACGACACGCTCCCAGGAAGCCGCCGCTGCCGCATAATTCCCAGTCCGATAATGCAGCGCCCCGGCCTGTGTGTACAACGTATCTGTCCAGCCAGATTGCTGCGCGACCGCCTCAATCTCAGCCAGAGCCTGCACCGGACTCAGCGTCTCGTCATTCACCGCCCGCAAAATCACATCTGACTGACTCTGATTCGGAAACACGGCAATCGACTCTGCCGAAAGATTCGCATAGAGAATCAAAATGAGCAGTACCCCGGTGGGCACTGCTCCCAATATCCACAAGGGAACTTTAGCTAGCAGGGCTGTTAATCGCCTGCGTAACGACTTTCTCGATTTCATCTGAAGTAAAGGGCTTGATGAGATAACTATGGACACCCTGTAACTTGCCGACCAGACGATTCGCCGGGTCACCATAGGCGGTAATCACAATAATCACAGGTGATGTGGTGCTGTTTTCACCGTATTTTTCTTTAATCGCGTCGAGGATTTTCCAGCCGGTCATATCAGGCAGGTGAATATCAAGAAGGACAACATCAGGATCAATATCTTTAAGGCGATCCAACGCCTTGTTGCCATGCGACTCATGGAACGTGATCATATCCATGCGTTCCAATGTCGCCTGAATAACTTCCGCCAATTCCATCGTGTCTTCGACAATCATCACCTGCGGCAACTTTTTGTCTTGCTCAAGTTTAGCGGACGGTGCGGCTTCAATGTCACGCGAATTTTCTTCGGACGTGCGTGGTGCGTCCTGTGCTTCGCCGTCGTCTTTGCCTTCGGCCTTGAGTTCGACAACGGGCATCAAGCCGGTTTCAGCAGCCGTAGGCGGCCTGTCCTGCCGTCTCGCCGGGGATTGCCCCATCTCCAGACTGCTTTCTGGTTCAGAAATTTCATAAGCGCCAGGGGAACCTTCTGCCATATGGTTTAACTCTGTGGGCACATCCATCGACAATTTTGTCATTCGAGTCCTCTTGTCGGTTATCCTCTTCACCGTACATCACAAATGATCGTCATTGGTGAAGAAGGCTTAACTCTGTGCTATTATAACACAGCAGCAATTGATAACGAGCATTAACGACAGACATTTTTGAAGTTTTTCCTTAATTTTTTCAGTCGATGCCAGCAAACGCATGACAGACCTAACCCCGCCACGCCTGACGTATGTTCGCGCAATCCCATTAAAACATTATGGCGACGCCGCACTACTTGGCGTTGATCCCGCCCAAAAAACAATTTACAGCGAAGAAATCTATGACGATGACGCATGGATGGCACGTCACGTCCATGGCTATGATGGCACAAAAGTAGACAGTTCAGACGAAGATCATGGCAAAACGGTTTCGCCCCGTTTCATCGACGCCCCACCAGAAGCGATCCGTTCGACATCAGGTTGGCACACCCAATCGCTCAACTTTCATGGTCCGCGACACCGGGGAATGCGCGAGGACGAGCGTATCATAGGCACTGTGCGCTCAATCTCTATGATGGCAAAGATGCGACTGATAGAGCATCTTGGGCTGGATGTCCCGCCGCCGCGCATCCTCGGACTTGCCGAAAGTTATGTTATGGCGGAAATCGAAATCGTCCGCCCACGTCACTATATTGTTTGTCGCCGCTTTCGGTTGGCTTACGCGCTTCCGCAAATCCAACATGACGCATCCGGGCAACCTTACGATTACGACACTACGATATTCTATCTGCTTCACGCGTTCGATAATCAACTGATGGACATCGAAACCCCCATTGAAACCGCACTTGAGGGTCTTCCCGGTCCCACACTCAAACGACCTATGGATTGCCTCATGGCAGATGGACATATTTTCGCCGTTGAAGGCGGAACCACCGGCTCCCCGGCGACAATCCACCTCTGGCGAATTGAAGACGATTAAACGCCTGACGCCAATCCCCGGCCTGCGGTAAGATTGAAGGTACGTGATCCATCATCAGGCAATACTATGCGCGAATCTCTTTTGTACCTGCTCGGTTTCCTGCTGATTGGCGTATTCGGCTTCACCCCTGCTGTGACGAATAACGCGCAATCAGGCGACAGCATTACGCAAGTATGCGATGTACCCGACATTCGTCTGCGTCCAGCGACGTTCTCACCGGGCGGCATCATTCTGACGTACTTCGACCGCGATAGCCTGTGGGTCTACAACATTGACCAGGATACCCGCTATCCACTGCCAGAAACCGCCCCCTGCGGCACCAACTGCCATCTTTCCCGCGATGCACGATGGATTACCTATCTCGACACGATCGAAAATCGCTTTGGAAAAATGCGTCTCGATGGCACACAACGCACGCCACTCGCCGACTACGCGACCGAGATTGAGTGGTGGGACGAAAATACGCTGCTGGTGTGGACACTTGGTTCCGGCGCATACCTTCAGATGGAAGGTAGCGAAGACATCTCGTCATTTACAGCCAGTGGAATCGTCAATATCCAACCGGGCGGGACATTGGCAACACGCGTCATACTGGAGGGCGACGATTTTTCACGCTGGCTGGTCGATCTAAACGAAGAAACGACGAGTCGCCCACCGCTACGGCTGGGCCTTGACCTCACCTATTTCAACGCAACCGCCTGGTCGCCTGATGGTGAATGGCTGGCCTTTGTCGGACCTGGGGATTTCAACCCATTGTCGCAGATACGCGGTGGCGAAATCTATGCGGTGCGCCCGCAAGATATGGCCCCTATGCGCCGAACCTGGCTATCGGATGTCTACGGCGCAGTGCGCATTAACGGTCATGCCAGCGGCGAACTAAGCTGGTCGCCAGACGGGACACA
>DAOTXA010000600.1:0-5340 GCA_034435595.1 Anaerolineae bacterium
GCAGACTATCCATTTTCGCCAACAGCCAGTTTTTCCGCTTGATCACGAGTGGCTAATTCGTCAATGAACTCGTCACGAGTTGAGCAGACTATCCATTTTCGCCAACAGCCAGTTTTTCCGCTTGATCGCGAGTGGCTAGTTCGTCAATGAACTCGTCACGAGTTGAGCAGACTATCCATTTTCGCCAACAGCCAGTTTTTCCGCTTGATCACGAGTGGCTAATTCGTCAATGAACTCGTCAATGTCCCCGTCCATCACTGCCGGGAGGTTGTAGCTGCTGACGTTGATGCGATGATCGGTCATCCGGTTTTGCGGAAAGTTGTAGGTGCGGATTTTCTCGCTGCGGTCGCCACTACCGACCTGTCCGCGCCGCTCGGCTTCCTGCTCGGAGCGCTGGCGTTCAACTTCCATTTCGTACAGGCGGTTGAGCAAGACCTGCTTGGCGCGAATACGATTCTGTAGCTGGCTGCGCTCGTCCTGCATTTCGACGACGAGTCCGGTCGGGATATGCGTCATGCGCACCGCAGAGTCGGTCGTATTCACCGACTGCCCGCCCGCGCCCTGACTGCGAAATACGTCAACGCGCACTTCGTTCATGTCCAGATTCACGTCTACATCGTCCATTTCTGCCAGCACCGCGACCGTCACTGTGCTGGTGTGGATGCGCCCCTGACTCTCGGTGACGGGGACGCGCTGCACCCGATGCACGCCGCTTTCCCACTTCAGGCGGCTGAATGCGCCCTGGCCTTTGATGGAAAACGAGATCGTCTTGAAGCCGCCGCCGCCGGTTTCATTTTCGCTGATGACTTCGACCTTCCAGCGGCGTTTTTCTGCATAGCGCGTGTACAGGCGGAACAATTCTGCGGCGAAGAGTGCGGCCTCGTCGCCACCGGCCCCGGCCCGCACTTCCATGATGACGTTTTTGTCGTCGCGGGGGTCTTTGGGCAGCAACATCAGCTTGAGTTCTTCTTCCAGCACAGATGTACTGCCTTCAAGCTCGCTGATCTCTTCCTTCGCCATTTCGCGCAGTTCAGCGTCGGATTCTTCGTCGCGCATCACACGCGCCTCTTCGAGTTCCTGAAACTGGGTTTTATACACGCGATACTTCTGCACGACTTCCTGAATGCTGGAGCGTTCTTTGGAGAATTCCACGACTTTCTCGTAATCGGCGGCGATTTCCGGGTCCGCCATAAGGCGCTCAAGTTCTTCGTAACGCGCCTCGACTTCCTGCAATTTATCGAACATAGACATGGGTCAATGGCCTCGGTTGTTGGCTAATCAGATGATGGGTAGTGATAGGATGCAAAAAAACGGGAATCAGACGCGGTCGCCGGTCGCTATAGCGCCGTTACAGCGCGTCGAGAAGACAAAATGGATGTTGGAGGAGTTTATTCGCGTTCATGTATGCCATTATAGCCGAAATGTCGGCGGGCGGGAACTGCCGGAGCAAAATGTTGTTCCACGAACAAACATCGAAAAACGTGTTAGAAAGCCGCAACATTGGGGCGGCTCAGTCACGAACCATAAAGCCTCAAGGTTTAACACGGCAATCTTCACGTACACTTAATGCAGACCCCGTGGCAACACGGATCAATTAGTGTAGAGGAGTCCGCCATGTCATCATTTCTGGCTAAACGTCTTGAACAACAGAAGAAAGCCGCCTCTAATGGCGAGAACGTCGCACATGCTGATAATGACGACGATCTTGACGCATTATTCGGTGACGAAGAATCTGCACCACCCCGGCAGGACGCGGCAACGCCTCCACCCCCCAAACAGGAAAAACCGAAAAGCAAGCTACCGCCTGTGCATCCAACCGGTGAAAAAGATGAGGGCGAAACACTCGACACGGGCTATGTCGTGCCGCCCAAGCGCCGCACCACGCCGAAGGTCCGGCAGTTGCGCGTACAGTTGCGTTCCAAGCTCCTGGCGCATGAGGCCGAAGCCGACGCATGGGAGCGCAGCAACCCCGAACACCAGAAGATCATTATCGACCGTCTGAAAACGGTTTTGCAAAAGATGAACATCAGCCTCAGCAAACCGGAGTTCACCGAACTCGCCGAATGCCTGCTCAACGATCTGCTGGGCTTCGGGGCCATTGAGCCGCTGATTCAGGATCGCAGCTATTCGGAAATCATGGTCAACGGGCCGGATGTCATCTTCGCAGAATATAAAGGCAAGCTGCAAGAGACGGAAATCGTCTTCGACGACGATGAATCCGTTATCTTCACGGCTAAACGCATCGTCCGCCCGCTGCAACGTGATCTGAGCCGTGAGAACCCGATGGTGGACGCTCGCCTGCCAGATGGTTCGCGTGTGCATATTGTCAGCAATCCCTCTGCGCTCAACGGAACCACGATTACCATTCGTAAATTCCCCGATAAGCGCCTGACTGTCCAGGACTTGATCGGCTTTGGTTCCTTCGGGCAGGATGCCGCCGACTTCTTCGAGGCGTGCGTGGTCAGTCGCTTGAATATCGTCGTTTCCGGCGGTACGGGTTCTGGTAAAACAACGCTGCTCAACGTGCTGAGTTCGTTCATCCCCGAAGACGAGCGCATCATCACGGTTGAAGACTCGGCAGAACTCCAGCTTGCCCAGCGTCACGTCGTCCGGCTGGAAACAGCCCCGGCCATGCCCGGTACGAAAGAGGACGGCAAGCTCGAAATCCGCGATCTCGTCAAAGGCACGCTGCGTATGCGCCCCGACCGTCTCGTGATTGGTGAATGTCGTTCTGGTGAAGCGCTGGACATGTTGCAGGCTATGAATACCGGGCATGACGGCTCGCTGACCACCGTCCACAGTAACAGCCCGCGTGACGCGATTGGTCGTCTGGAAACGCTGTGTATGATGGCAGGCATGGATTTGCCGCTGATGACCATTCGCCAGCAGATCGCGGGCGCGGTCCATATGATCGTGCAGCAGTCGCGCCTGAAGGATGGTAGTCGTAAAGTCGTGCAGGTATCCGAGATTCAGGGCATGGAAGGCGAAAACGTCGTCATGCAGGATATTTTCGTCTATCGTACTGAGGGCCAGAAGGAAACGGGCTACTCGCACGAAGGCGGCGGTGAACTGGATGCAACCGGGTTCCGCCCCAAATTTGTGGATAAGTTCAAGCAGTACGGCTTTAATCTGCCCGGTCGTATCTTCGGCGCAGGCGGGGCCAAGACCTTCTAACCGAACGGACTCAATCGGGCAACCAAACGGCCCGTGTGTCACATCCAAACCTATTGACAGCGTGCCGCGCCATGAAAGCGCGGCATGTTCGTTTTTGCGCCAGCTATCGCGTCACGATGACCGTATCGAGTACCTCAAGTTGCAGGTCGTTGATCCGGGCAAGGGTGTAACCGTCGAATGACTCGCGTTCGCACCAGGTCAAAAAGTCGCTGAAAATGGTCGCGGCTGCATCCGATTCTGCACGGGTGAGAACGATCTGATAGAGACTATCTGGCGTGTCTTCTTCCACGCCGACAACGACCTCCTGCAACCATCGCCCCTCTTCTTCGATGAGTTCAACCGACGTCGCGGTAAGCTGATCACATCCGTCATTTAGCTGCACATAGAAGCGATCTCCACGCGGGATGACGAAGACAAACAGGGTTTGATCGTCAAGAAATTCAGGGTTGTACCCGCCATTGATCTGCTGCGTTCGCGCTACAGTATCCCCGCTGCCGGGGTCACCGATGTAGCCGATCTCATTTCGGGGAAAAACTAGTCCGGGGTCGTCGGCAGGCCGGGAGAGCAGCAACGCGCCGACCAACAAGCCGATGGCAAGTCCGATGATGGCGGCTGCGACGATTTGCCACCAGCCAATCCGGCCTGAGTGTGATTGAATACTGCGCAAAATATCGAGGACAAGTTTCTCGTCTTTACCGGCTTCATGTGTGATCGACTGAATTTCGCGCAGGTGCGGGGGGAGCGATGTACCGTTCACCTGTACCGGCAGAATCTTCTTGTCGTACTTCTGGGCGGTTTCAAATTCGGAGAATACCGGAGAAGAGTCAATGGAACCGGGTGTGACAAGCAGTAACAAAACGTCACAGTGTCGAACCTCTTTCTCCAACTCAGGCCGCCACCTGGTTGAGCCGACAATATTCTGAACATCCAGAAAGACGCTATGATGCACATGCTCAAGGCATTCTGTCAGCATATTGGCGAGTTCGCTACCGTCCGCCCGTGCGTAGCTGATGAAAAATCTGACCATAAATCGCACCTCGGTGGTGATATGTGATGTCAACGTAGTGATGGTGCCAGATATGTCCTATCTTATCGAACAAGACGGGTTCCGCGCAAAATCATCTGTAATGTTGCAGATATGGCAATTCATACGTCTTGGAAACCATCTGCACACCGGGGATTCGGAAACCGGGCATGATGTCACATGCTCCCCGGCGCAAACCGCGCATATAATAATAGAATAGACTGTACGTTGTTTTTATTGAAAAGAGGCCCTTATGCCTACGTATAATTATCCCGACATACTTGGGTATCTCACCGGGGGCGAGCGCCTGAAGGTCGGTGACGTACAGGTCGCCATGGTCACACGCCCACGCGTTGTGCGTGCCGGTCACCCCTTTGAGGTGATCATGGTCATCCAAAGCGCCGCCGACTGCCCGGTCGATGTGATCGTCAACCTGCAATTGCCAGAAAAGGACGCCAAAGGCAAGAAAGCACGCTTTGTCAGCGGAACACCGCGCCTTGTCGTGGGGCTGGAAGCGGGCGAGGTCGGTTATGTGACGCTGCCGGTTTCTACCATGCCAGATACCGCCATCGGCAAAGACTATAAAATCAGTATGGATATCGCCGCCAGAGCTACCGACAAGCCGCAGCCGATCCGTGATGCCAACGGCGGCGGTCTATTCAACCCGGATGAACTGCCGGATGCGCAGCGCAAGAAGCTGGAGTCGCTCAAGAGTCTGAAGGGCTATGTGACCCAGCCACGACGCGGTCTGCGCCGGGGAACGTCGATGGATGTTACGTTTTCGGTGCTGGCGGGCAAGGTCGGCAAGCGCGTCGATTTGAAGCCGGGTTGGGTGAACCTGTGGTCGCTTCAGGACGAAAACAGCGCCACGCTGCTGCTGGAAAAATATGCAGAGATGATGCGTCTGCGCACGCTGCCCAAGCTAACCCGCGCTCGGCTGCGGCCTATCCTGGAGGATAAGGTCACCGCGACGTTTAAGGCGGCTGGCTTTCCGCTAACTGCCATTGAGATGACGATGATCTCGCGCCTGTTGACGCTCATTCTCGAATACGCCAATGCGTCTCGAACCGGGCATGGCAGCACGTCCGGGGGCATCTATAACTTTGGCGGGCGCGTGGCAGAAAGAGCGATCTTTGACGATG
>DAOTXA010000601.1:0-3341 GCA_034435595.1 Anaerolineae bacterium
CACGTCAAATACAGATGTAGATCGCGGTCGGTCGCAATTGAAGGGAATCCGATTAAATCCGCATCAAGTTCGGCAATAGACTGCAACGCGACCACTTCACCACCGCGTAGATAGACCATCGCCAGCGAATCCTGCCATTGCGCAACAACCGGCAGCAGATCAAATTGCCCGGTCAGTGGAACCGCATAGCGCACCCAATCCATGCCCTGTATCGCAAATTGCGCATCTCCGCCGTTGAAGCCTGTCACAAAGGGGGCTTCTGACGGCACGACGCCAAGTCGTTGTGGATCCATCCATGCATCAGGCAATTCATCTGCATCCAGTGGCGCAGACGCCAGCCATGTTTCGACCGAGCGATCTGCCCGCTCAATCGTCCAGAACAAATACACATGTGTGCGATCCAGCGCAGCATCAAATCCGAGTAGTAAATCTGCATCGAATAGAGGCGGCGATGGCATGAGCGTCACAGGCGAAGACAATGCCTCGCCGTTGAGTATTCCGCGCCGGACGGTCGCATCCACCGCCGACAGCCAGAACAGCCGCGTAACCCCGTCGTTGCTACGCACGATTGCAGGCCAATCCGCTGCCTGCGCGATTTGTGCCCCGGCACGCGGACGCGCCAGCGCATCTACCTGTGCAATTGTCAGATTCGGTTCGGCAATGGGACCACCGCTCCACACCACTTGAACGGAGCCGTCGCCATTGGGCAAAATGTCGTAGTGCGCTGTGCGTGCAGTCGAGACTCGTACCGGAAAACGTATAATCTCCCCGGTGGGTGAAAGCAGCATTGCATTTAGCTGTGTGCCGAGATCGGTTTCTCCAAATGGCGCGTCTAGAAAAAACAGCAGAGCGTTGCCATCACGCGCCGGGGCGAAACGCTGACCGTAAGGATAGACAAGTAGCAAATCAAGCAAACGCGCATTAAAGACAGTATTGTTGCGCTCAACAGTGACGCCAATGCGCGGACTCGCTTCATCCGCGCCGAACCATGCCGCCAGCGTCGTCTCGCGCAGCCGGACAATCGCAGGGGCGTCCATCTGCTGTGTTTGGGCCAGCGTGATCGAATTTCCCCATGCGCTAGGGGTCACGGACACCTCATTCGACACGCCGAGGTTGCATCCCGCCAACAGCATATACAGACAGAGAATCCATACCCGCAACCACATTAGATTTCGGTCAGTGCGACGAGGTCTTCTGGCCCCGTATACTGCACGCGATTCGGCGCATAGTAGGCGATATGCGACACGACATAGCGAGCCTGTTCCCACGTGATGTTAGGTAGCACCGCCTCCTGCGCCCCAAAGTACAGGCCAACATGATAGCGCTCACCGCTCGCTTTCATCAGTGTTTTGACCAGCCAGCCCGCGAGTCCGGCGGCGTGTGGTGCAACGACGACTTCTACTTCTTCGATCACATGCCAGGGGATGACCTGACCATAAATGACGGCCTCGCTGCCATAAGCGTCAAAATGATTGGCGAGTTGTTGCTCTTCTTCCGGCGTCATGGTCGATACCGGGCGATGGTTAATGCGTTGAATATAGGTCATGGGTTACTCGTTGAAACTGTGAACATTTTGCAGCGATGTTTGACTAAGGTGCGACGACCTGAATCACCAGATCGGCGGGCATACTTTGCGTGCCATCAGCGCGGAACGCAATTACACTCAGCAGATGCCGTCCAACGCCGGATGCGAACCAGTTGGTTTCCACCCGAAAATCGCTAACGACACCGTTTTCTGGTTCGGCGGTCAATTGCACAACCTCGTCGACCAGAAATGCAATTTGCGTAATCCCGGCGGATTCGTCACGGGCGATAATATCAACAGTCAATTCTGCACCTTCGACAATGGTCGCACCATTCGCCGGGGCCAAAAACTCGACTCTTGGAATATCCGGCGTAGGTGCGGATGTCGGTTCTGCCGCTGCGCCAAGGTTGCAGCCTGCCAACGCCAGAACAGCCAGCAGTAAACCACCTACGCATCGATACATGCGTACACGGCTCCACCGGCATTCTTGCCAACCCACTGATTAAAAACGAAGGTCCACTCGCGTGATGTCTCGTCGTCAGCGATGCGGACATCGACCACAAACCAGTCGGAATCACCGTCCTGTTGATTATGCCCAACGCAACAGCGCGTCAACTCGCCCACGTCCGGCACTTCCAGCACGTATTGATCGTTACCGCCAGATTCAAAGCTGAACACATCGCGTGCGGGCAGGTGAATCGACTCAGTGCGCCCCGTCGTGCCGAAAAGCTGGATAAACACATCGGAATCCGTCCCGGCCATCGTGTCATCCCCGGTGCGAATCCAGATCGTATAAGTGTTAGTTTTCGTCATAGCGTGCCGCCTTTCGATGATACAGACTCATTATGCGGTCGCGCCGCCGATGCTGCAAGGCAGACAAAAAGTTAAGGAAGAACACAAAGAAAAACCTTATTTATCTGCATCCTTCATGGTTGGACGTGGTTGGAATTATGCTTTAATCTCTTCTTCGTCTTCAACAGGAAGCCCCTCAAGTGCCATGATCTTGAGCGCATTTGTCGTTGGCGATGGTCCCTCACGCAGCGTGTAATCGAAGACGATTTGCCCGTCCTCAATCCACTCGCGGAAGTGATAATTGCGGATGCGCGGCTCCTCATCCGCCAATTTGACCAGTTCGAGGTCGTGTGTGGCGATCAACCCCATGCCGTCACCGCCGACCAGCGCACGAATATACGAACGACTGCCAAGCAAGCGCTCGCGGTTGTTCGTCCCCCGGAAGATTTCGTCAATCAGGAAGAATAAGGGCGCAGAGTCATCGTCGCGCAGGGCGTTTAACAACGCTTTGAGACGCCGAACTTCCGCATAAAAATAGCTAAAGCCGTCCTGCACGCTGTCGCTGACGCGGATCGACGTGAATAGCCGCATGATCCCGGCCTCGAAGCGATCCGCCAGCACCGGACCACCCGCATACGCCAGACACAAATTGACGCCCAGCGTGCGCAAAAACGAGCTTTTTCCGCTCATGTTGGACCCGGTCAGAATTACCACCTGCCCCACACCATTCAGTATGAAGTCATTCGTAATGCGCTGTTCGCTGTTGATGAGCGGGTGACCGAGTGCCTCACCGTCAAAGCGTGCGCCAGACTCTGCGTTGATCAGCGGGAAAATCGCTTCGGGATTGTGCGATGCAAACGCCGCCAGCGCGTTCAACGCTTCAAGTTCGTAGAAAGCATCCAGCCAGCGCGGAACCTGGTCCGCCAGGTCAGCGCGGGCACGTTCCAGCCAATACGCGAAAGCGATATCCCAGGGCACAACCAGGTTGATCCCCAGCCACACAATGGGATTACCGCGCAAACTC
>DAOTXA010000602.1:0-3559 GCA_034435595.1 Anaerolineae bacterium
CTCGTTCGCTATGTAGCCGACGAGTCCGATTTGGACATCAACCTGGGTGTCAAAGGCAAATCTGGCATTCTGGCTTCGATGAAAAGCCGTGCCGCGTTTATCGAGTATTTCAATCGAACAATGGCAAAGCCTTTCCGTTGGACTTACCAAGGCAAAGCGCTTGTCGCTTAACCATCGGCTTATTTGAGCCTCTCTGTACTAGCTACCCACGCCACGAAAGCGGATAGATGAAGTGACGGTCGGTGACGCGGCCCTCGCTGGTGATGGTCGCGCCGGTCGCCAGGGTGCTGATTTCGCCATCCGCCAGCGAGACGACATCCAGCGTCATGTACATCGGTTGGTTGGGGTCATCAGGGAAGGCCCACGTCGATACCGCGACCGCCAGATTATCCGGCGCGGGAATGACCTCTACGAAATGCCCGCGAGCGATGCGATCTTCCACACCACGCGCCAGATCAAGTGAAAACAGCGAGTTGTCGCCGCCGTCGCTGGCTCCCGCCACATACACAAGTTGCCCGCTATCCGGCGTAAAGGCCATCGAGACGACGATGCCGTTGCCCGCCCGCAGATCAAAGGGGAACCCTTCGGGGTCGGCGAGGTCCATCACATTGACCGCCGCCGCGCCGTTGGCGGTCTGGCTGGCGATAGCCGCCCACTGTCCATCTGGCGAGATGACCGGGTGAGCACTGGTGTCAGGATCGTAGGGGCGGTTGTTGTAGCGCGGCATGATGCCGTTGACTACGAGGTCGTCGCTTTCTTCCGGGGAATCGAGCAGCGCCGAACGCACCGTTACCGTATTGGCGGTCAGGCCATCGGGCAGGGTGTAATAGACGATGCCGCCGTCAACCTGTGCCAACAGGCTGTTGGTCCGCGCATAACTCAGGAACGACCCGGCAAGGTTGCCATCGGTAACGCGGGATGCTGTACCCGCCGTGATCTCGATAGTGTAAAGTTCCCAGCTTGTGCCGTTACCACTACACCGCTGACCCATCAGCGCTGCCAGCGAATCTGCCCCGGTGTAAACCAGTTGCCCGCTGGTGAACTGGCAGCCACTATCCGCAAACAGCGTGGTGATTTCGTCCGGTTCGCCGTCATAAGGCCAGATGCTCACTCCCGCTTCACTGGCATTGCCATCCGCATCTGCGAATACACCGACATACGCCAGCGCAGATGCGCTCACGTCGAAAGCAGAGACGTTATCCACGCGAATCAGTTGTTCCACGTCGTCGGATTCGTATACGTACAAAAAGCCACGGGCGAAATTGCTGGACGGTGCATCCGGCGCAAAGTCGATGTAGGCGAAGCGCTGACCGTCCGGCGTAAATTGCAGTGTAGAGACATCGGCGCAGCCCATGGCGCTCATATCGCGCACCTCACGCGGCGCACGTGTGCCGTCCATTAGATAGAGCGTGCCATCGTCCCCGCCGACGAAAAAGGCGAAGTAGCGCCCATCGAGTGAGGTCGCCTGTCGTCCGCAGGCATGGACGCGACTGGTCCCGGTGGGCGCGTCCATCACCGGATCAATGCGCCCGTTGCCGTCAATGAAGACGATTTGTCCCGGCGAATTGGCGGATTGCTGACCGGGCGCGATCGCGGAGCCAATCCACGCCAGCAGACGGTCACCGCCTTCAATGCCCTCGTTCTCGCCACTGATATCGGTGGTGACGAGGCGTTCTGCGGGTGAGGGTGTTGATGTGGGACCTGCTGCCGCTTCGTCGGATTCTCCGCCGCCACCACAGGCCACCAGGAGGACCAGCATCATCAGCGGAATGATCCCGCGTAGGAGTCGTTTTTCGGTCATTTCATCCCCTTTTCTATAAGTGCGTCGATTGCATAAATGCTAATCAGATGACTGAATGTCATAGCACACCCATCACTCGCGAGTGTAACCATTGTCGAATGCTATGCACAGGCAAATATGCCTCATATAAATAAATTGTATCAACATTGTCCGGTTCTGTGCCTTGAGGGGGCGACGAATTGCCTCCGCTTGGGATCGGCTTCCCCTGCGTTACAATAAAGGTCACCACCGCATAACACGCAGGATATGATCATGGATGCACGTACACGCGGCGAAGCCGAAGCTGAGTTCACCCGCGCTATGATTCAACTGGAAAAAGACTATCTCGGTCGTGGGCCGGAACAAGCGCGGACCATTTTCCTCAACGATATGGTTATCGTGCGCTTGCAGGGCATCCTCACCCGTGCAGAGATCAAACTATCTGAAACTGAAGAAGGCCGCGAACTCATTAAGGAAACACGCCGCCGCCTGTTTGAGAGTGCTCGCGAGCAAATGGCGGAGATCGTGCAGCAGGTCACCGGCTGTCGCATGGTCAGCCTGCACACCGATGTGAGCACGAAGAGCGGCGAGCGCGTGATTGTGCTGATTGTCGATGCTGATCTCGACACACTGTATTGAGATGAGGTTCATCTTATTACAGTTTACGGTCGGGCAGCACCAACCGGTAAATGTCGCCTGTTTCGATGGTCATCGTCCGCCCGCGTACATTGTGATCGTCAGCATCGCACTCTACAATAGATGTAGAAGCAGTCACAAGTCCACGGCGACCGAAAAGGAGTGTCCATGCCCGCGAACACCCCGACCGCCTATGAAGAACTGGTCGAATATCTGGCGGCACAGGTCACGCCGGAAGTGATCCTTGCGTTCGAGGTGTCGCCAGGGTCCCGCACCCGCGCCGAGGATTTGATCGCCCGCAGTGCGTCCGGTGATATCTCCCCTGAAGAACAGACCGAGCTAGAGCAGCTACTCCACTTCTACAACCTCATTGCCATCCTAAAATCCCGCGCCCTGAACATGCTGCCGTTCAGCGAATAGACGGCATGGTTGCCAACGCCATGATGCACGAGGAGGACTAACTTCTGTACTGGCGGGGCGATGCGATGTGCGCCTCATAATCGCAGCCAGTCGATATCATCGTGCGTGATGCTGACGGTTCCGTGGTTGTCCACGAAACGTTCGGCAGCGTCGGCGGGGATGCGCAGCAGATCAAACGGTGCCGAACGCTCTATGCCCTGTAATGCAGGTTTCACGATATGGCGGGCGAGATGCCGCACGTCACTGTCCCATCTGGCCCAGGCGAAATGGGTGTTTTTATACTTGCGCACGATGCGCTTGACCTTCTCCTGCCCGACCTGGCCCGCTTCTGCCCAGAACAGCGGGGCGACCGTCACCGCATGAACGCCAACCGGCGCAATTTCATCCCCTGCATAGGCGACGAGATCAGGTTTATAGCGGTCACCGATGCGCACTTCAACCGTCAGGTGCGGGTACTGTGGCAGATACAGCGCCCACAACATCGCCTTCATAATCGTGTGAACGCTGCGCTCCTGCTTGCCCCATACGAACACGTTCCGCGTCTCGCCAAGGCGTAAATTCCACTTACGGGGAATAATGGGATCGGACATCAGTGTTTTCCCGATAGACTGGCAGTCACCGTATAGCTACAAAATAGCATAGTCGATATTTTGAGCGGGCGCATCGCAAGAATACGTACCAGCGTAAGCAGATACGACGTTTCATATGGAGGACTTTCGCTTT
>DAOTXA010000603.1:0-14054 GCA_034435595.1 Anaerolineae bacterium
CAAATGTGCGTGGTGGGGCGCAACAGCTTTGTTGGCGCGGGCAGTACCTTCACCGACTTCAACCTCATCGCACAAAAGCCGCTGCGTGTGGTCAACACCAACAACGAGCTTTCGACCATTAGCCAGGTGGTCATCGGCAGTGCTGTGGGTCACAACTGCCGCATCGGGTCGGGCATGGTCGTGTTCCCCGGTCGTATGGTGGAATCGGACGTGGTGCTGGTGGCGTCTCCGCAGCGACGGGTAATCGCCCGCAGCGTCACATTTGAGGAAAGTGACCATCATTTCGCCGGGGCAGATAGCAAGCATGCCCGCATTTATCCGCGCCACGACGAGATACTGGACGAAGTTGCCGAAGCGTGGGATTAAGAAGCTATTTGAAAACGCCCCCTCACCCTAAATTCCTCTCCCACGTTGGGGAGAGAGGGGCAAGGGGAGAGGGGAGGCATGGATTTCGACTTCTCAAACGGCTTCTAAATGACGGTGTTCGCGCTTAACAACCAATGACCAACCAATAGGGAGAACAAACCCATGCGTGCAGGCGTCGATATTGGCGGCACGTTTACCGATATCGTTCTCAGCGAGGACGGGCAGCTTCGCGTTCATAAACTGCCGTCTACACCGCAAAATCCGGCAGCCGCGATGCTCGCCGGGCTGGAAATGATGACCGGTGGCATCTCTGCGCTCAAACGCGTGGCGCACGGTTCCACTGTAGCAACAAACGCCATCCTTGAACGCAACGGTGCGAAAACGGCCTTTATCACCACCGAAGGCTTCCGCGATTTGTTGTTCATCGGGCGGCAAAATCGCCCTGAACTTTACGCGCTGCAACCGCAATTGTCGCCGCCACTCATCCCGCGTGAGCTATGTTTTGAAGTGCCGGAACGCCTTGATCACACCGGGAAGGCGATCAACCCGCTGGATATGACCGCGCTGGAAAAGGTTCTCGATGCAATCGCACAGCAAAACGTCGATTCGATTGCGGTCTGCCTGCTATATAGCTATGTGAACCCTGATCACGAGCGCATTATCCGCCAGCGGATTGTGCAGCGCGGGTTGCTATCGGCTTGGCAGGTCGCACTGTCAAACGAGGTGCTGCCAGAGTTTCGTGAATACGAGCGGGCCAGCACCGTCGCGCTAGAAGCGTATGTGCGCCCGGTCATGGGCAAATACGTCGCGGCGCTGCAAAGTGAATTAAGCAACCGGGGCAGCGAGATTGGCCTCAACGTTATGAAATCGGACGGCGGCGTTATGAGCGCCAACCGCGTCAAGGAGCGGGCCATACTTACCGCATTGAGCGGTCCGGCGGCGGGCGTCATCGGTGCATATCATCTGGCGCAGCAGGCCGGGTTTGATCAGGTCATCACCCTGGATATGGGCGGCACCTCAACTGATATTGCATTATGCCCCGGAGAGACACCGCGCCGCCCCGAATCAGAGATTGACGGCCTGCCACTGCGAATGCGCCTGCTCGATATTGAGACGATTGGCGCGGGCGGCGGCTCGATTGCGCGGGTGGATGCGGGGGGGCTGCTGCGTGTGGGGCCAGAAAGCGCAGGTGCGGAACCGGGTCCGGCGTGTTATGGACGCGGCGGCAAGCACGCCACGGTCAGTGACGCCAACGCCGTTTTGCGCCGCATTATGCCGCAGCACTTCCTCGGTGGCGAAATGCAAATCGACATTGATGCCGCGCTGCGCGTGGTCAACGAGGTCGCAGAACGACTTGATCTGAGCGTCGGCGATGCCGCACGCGGTATCCTTGATGTGACGAACGTCAATATCGACCGCGCAGTGCGCCGGGTATCGGTCGCCCGTGGGCATGATCCACGCCAGTTTACACTGGTCGCCTTCGGCGGGGCCGGTCCGCTGCACGCCTGCGCCATCGCCGACCAACTCGCCATCCCCCGCGTGATGATCCCCCGGCATCCTGGCGTATTGTGCGCTTACGGTCTGCTGGTGGCAGATGTCGTACTCGACTACAGCCGCCCAATCCTTAGCCCGGTCACAACTGCGACGATCCCGCAGTTGGCGGATATGCTGGAGGAGATGATCGCAGAGGCCCGTGACGCCCTCAAAGCCGAAGGCATCCCCCGCAAGCGGCGCGGTTATGTCGCCTCGCTCGATATGCGCTATCAGGGACAGGCACACGAACTTAACGTCACCATGCATGGGGGCGACGACCTTGCCGAATCCTTCCACAGTGCGCATGAAACCGCCTACGGTCATCGTCTGCCGGGGCGAACGGTCGAAGTGGTGAATCTGCGCTTGCAGGCGGTTGGACGCGTCCCGTCCCCGAAAATCGAGGTAGAGGCTGTCGCCAGTGGAGCCAGCGCCGCCGATGCCCGCATCGGCAGCCAGCGCGGGGACGACGCCATTACCGCGCTGTATAGCCGCGAAGCCCTGAAGCCGGGAATGCACTTTTCAGGTCCGGCGCTGGTGTTCCAACTCGACAGTACGGTCTATGTGGCAGATCAATGGGCGGCCCGTGTCGATGGTTACCACAATCTGATTCTGTCGCGGATGGTGTAAGCTCAACGTCGATACCTGTTGGACGGCATCTGGGGCGGCGTTTAGAAAAACGACTCTCCCTCACGATTACGATCTCGCAACCTCGAACACAAGTTCTTGACTCAATTAGACCATTTGTGCTATCCTGAATTCATCACACATTACACATCCTTACACAATCAACCATACACAGGAGCACAAACCATGATTCTGCCGATTATCGAAGTCAAAGACGTAGACGCCAGCGTTGAGTTCTACAAAAAACTCGGGTTCCGTCATGACGGCAATATGCCGGGGTCGGACGGTACGTCTGACATGGGTTTTCTTGGATTCGGGGACGCCACCTTCTTCGTCAGCAAAGGCGCAGCAGAAGGCGTTGGCAAGGGCGTGCAGTTCATGGTTTACGTCGCCGACGATCAAGACATTGACGCGCACTATAACCTCGTCAAGGCCAATGACATCGACATCGCCGAAGACATCAAAACGCATTACTGGGGCGACCGCACCTTCACCGTCAAAGACCTGGACGGCTATACCATCACTATCGCCAAAACGGTCAAACAACTTTCGATGGAAGAAATCGCACAGGCGGCAATGGCACAGGGCAGCTAAACCCCTGTCCATCGCGCTACATCTACACAACTAACTTTCGCCTGTTTCCCATCTCCATCCTCTCTTTTGCAAACGCACGCCCACACCACACTTACAGGCGTGCGTTTGCGTTGTCGTCTGCATGGCTTCTGTGATAGACTTCACGAATGATTGACGGCAAACACGAAAAACAACTCCATGAACCATACACGGACCCTGATTTTGATCGCAGCGGCGCTTGGATTCACCGGCGTGGCGTTCGGGGCGTTCGGCGCACACGGATTGGCATCCACCTTGGAGGCCAACGGACGCGCAGATACCTTCGATACCGCCAGCCAGTATCATCTGGCGCACGCATTAGCAATCCTCGGCGCAGCGCTGTTAGCGGATCGTGGGCGATCCGGTGCAATCTGGGCGCGGCGTGCGGGCTGGGTATTGTTGGCGGGAACGCTGATCTTTAGTGGCAGCCTGTATCTATTGGCGATCCTCGATACCGGCATTTTCGGCGCGATTGCTCCTATTGGTGGCGTATTGCTGCTCGTCGGCTGGGGATGTCTCGGCTGGTCGGCGTGGATTGAGCGCGAATTGTGAACCCCTGTCATACAAATGCCATAAGGCACATGTTAGGTCTGTAACATAGGACAATGACGTTCATCACTACCTTAATTTCTTCAGTACCATCATAATGTAAACTGAAAAGTAATGATACGGTACCAGGAGAAACTCATGCGCGTAAAGATCAATCGCAACGTATGCGATACCAATCTAGCTTTTTGTGAACGGTGCCTCGGTAAGTTTCTGCGCGAGCCGATGGGCTACGAGCGGCACTGCTTTGAGGAACTCGAAGAAGACGGCAGCGAGAACCTGACCATCGAACTCCACACCGGCGATCATGACGTGACGATTGTTCTTGACGAACAGCAACGTAAAGAAGCCGCTGGCGAAGGCTGGGCGTACTTTGTCGATTTCCCGGTGCCCATGTACCGTGAAGTCACCGAAGAGCGCAAATCGATCAAATAACAAACTCCGCACCAAAGACGGCGCATTCACCTGGATATGATCCGGGTTGGGGGAATTTTCTCAGGGGGACACGGCCTCGCATGACTCATGCGGGGTCGTGTTGATTCATCGAATTTTGGAGCAGGAAACCGCCTGCTTTAGCGGGTGGGGAGCCTGTCACTACACCGCAAATACCGACGCCTGTGAGCCGCGCTGGTCGCCGGATGTCAAGCGCGTGCTGTTCTCTTCCGGCGAGGATAAGTGCAGATCGCCCGCACTCGTAGATTCATCCACCGGGCCTATCGAAACGGCGACGACCTTACCGGCCTTCGACATGGCGTTAAAGTAAGTGTTGTCCAGCCTTAAAGTCGCCTGAGCGGTCCTAATCTCCGCTAGTTCTCCGGTATAATGAAAGTAAGCGCAGCAATAGAGGATGCTGGCGCCAAATAGATTTATTTGCCGGTATCGACCCACGCGGTCAGGGAGTGCTATCATGCCGGAAAAGACATTACGCGAGCTAGACAAACACCTCGGTGCGGTCGAAATCGACGACTCGCAGGTACGTGTTCAGGCGGCAGAAATCCGCCAGCATGTACAACAAATGCTAAATGATGACAAATTACAAGATGAAGATCGCCGTCAAACGCTGGTAGAACGCTTGAACGAGGCGCTGGTTCTGTTCCGCAACGATCATCCGTCTACCGCCGACGCGATTCGCCATGCCATTGACATCCTGAGCGCAGGCGGCGTATAACCGCTTGTGCTATCCTTTCTGATTATCGTTTTCCGCCTGTTTGCCGTTTGAGTGAAAGCCAACCTGATGAGATTTCGCCCGTTAGTATGGATCGTTTTGAGCCTGTTCGCCTGCACGCTGGTCGCATGTAGCGGCGGTGGCGTCACGCTGCCAGAACAAGCCGTTGTCGTGACACCGCCCGCCGATGTGCTGATTGCGGATCGCGGCCCCGATTTCGGGCTGCGACAGGTCCCGACAGCCGTTCCGCCCGATATCATCACCGACGCCGATGCCGAGCATCTGTTGCTGACCAACATCTACGAGCGTGGCGCACCTTCGGTCGTAAATATTGAGGTTATCACCGCGGGGCCGGGCGGCTTTGCCGGTACAAGCAATGGATCGGGATTCGTTTACGATCGCAACGGGCATATTATCACCAATGCGCATGTGGTCGATGCCGCAGAAAGTCTTTTCGTCACCTTTGATGACGGGTTCATTGCCGAAGCCGAACTCATTGGTGCGGACGTGTTTAGCGATATTGCAGTCATCCGCGTGGATGTGACCTCGGAGCGGCTGAATCCCTTAATTCTGGCGGATTCGGGGTCGGTGGTGGTCGGTCAGCGTGCCATCGCTATCGGCAACCCCTTTGGCCTCAACAGTTCAATGACCGTCGGCATCGTCAGTGGGCTGGGGCGAAATCTACCTTCAGGCCAGTTGCTGGACCCGTCCACGATCCCCGGCTTCCAGAATCCGCAGATCATTCAGGTGGATGCAGAGATCAACCCCGGCAATAGCGGCGGCCCGCTGCTGAACTCCGCAGGTGAGGTGATCGGCGTCAACACGGCGATCCGTACTGAAAGCGGTACATTTGAGGGTGTCGGGTTCGCAGTGCCCGCCAACACGGTTGCTCGCGTTGTGCCTGATTTGATTGATGACGGCGAGGTCGCGTATTCGTGGATCGGTATCTCGTCCAACGGCGACCTGACCAGCTATGCCGAAGCGCTCGACCTCCCAGTGGATGAAGGCGTGCTGCTGTTCACCGTCAGCCCCGATTCTCCGGCGCAGGAGGCTGGCTTGCAGGGGGGAAGTCGCCAGCTTGCCATCTTTGGCGAGCCTGTATGTGCTGGCGGCGACATCATCGTCGGCATCAATGGCGAAGCAATTGAGACAATGGACGACCTGACCGGATACCTGATCGTCAATACACGCCCTGGCGACACCGTGAACGTCCTCGTCGTGCGTGGCGACCAGACGTTTGAGGTTCCCGTGACGCTGCGTGCTCGTCCTTCAACCGGGTCTGTCACCGGCTTCTGCGGATAACTTCACGTACTTGCTAAACATGTCTGCGGGCGCGATGAGATATCGCGCCCTTTTGACTGGCATACGTTCCCCGATCCTTTCAACATAAATTCATCGTGATAAATTTCTTCAATGCGCAGGGGCTTGACTTGTGACTGCAAGATGCTTAAATTAATTTGAACGTAGAAAATAAGTGGAGTAATTTTGAACCTTACCCGTTTTTTCTGCGTATATAAGGGTAGAAGCAGGCAACACGCCCGCAACATCCCGACGTATTTGATAATGCGAACGGAAAACGAAGTGACCGGAGAACGAGTTCGAATGGCGAAAAATATGATGCACTTCGACATGCAAGCCCAACTGGATCGCATTCACCGCACCGAGATGGAGGCTGCCGCACGCAAGCAGGTTAGCAGCAGCGTTTTTCGCACTACAAGCAAACGGGGACCTGTGTACGGTCCGGCGCTGGCAGGTTTGGGCCGCGTGCTCGTGAATGTTGGCGAGGCGTTGAAAAACGAATATGGCGATATGGTCGGGCGTGGCGAACAGGTCATGGAGCGCTTCGAAGAGGGGATTGAGCAGGTGCGCAAAACCTCAGAGAACCCCACGGTCAACGCCTAGCGCACCCTCATAAACAAACGCAAAACAGCCGGAAAAAATCTGTTTTCCGGCTGTCTCAAATCAAACTGGTGTGATGATCGCAAACGAACTGCGCTATATGCTTCCGGCGGCGGCGTCCTCGTCGCGCTCGGCAGGGGCGTCATCCGTTTCAGAGATCACTGGCATGGCACCGGTCGTGGCCTCGTCATCTGCTAGTTCAGGGATGGTGGTCGGGCGTGGCGGTGCGGCTTTTTCTTCCGGCTCTATAACCAGGCGCGGAATCAAACCGGATTTCGATTTGGACTGACGGCGTTTGCCGGGCTTATCGGACATCGTTGCGACTCCTGTAGATTGTTTCTCATCTTGAGTCTACTCTACAAAATCATGGCTGGATATTGCAATTCTGTTTCACTGCCTTAACTTTGAATTAAGTCTACGGCAATACCTACTCTGCCACAGCCATTTGCTCGACTAGCGCCAGCGTCATACGACAATCACCGATGGCGCTGTGCGCATCTACGACTGTGATGCCCTGCTGCATCACCGCATTGGACAGGCTGTGCCAGCGAAAGTTGTTATGTTTTATGTTCCAATCCCCTTTAAAGCGGGCATAGTTCTTCATCGCGCATGACCAGCGACCGGGCCTGATGATTGGACGCTGGTGACGCGCCGCCTCACCCTTGATGATGCCCTGTTCAAAGCTGACGTTATAGGCGACCGCATGTCGTCCGCGCAGTATGGCGACAAGATCGTCCCACACGTCGGGCAATGACGGCGCATCCGCGACCATCGCGTCGGTGATGCCGTGGACCTGGGTTGTCCGGGTTGGGATTTTACCCTGCGGTTTAACGAATGTGTCCATCAAAATACTGCCGTCGGTGTCGATGACGCCAATCTGCACGATTTCGCTGCCCGCGAACCCGGTCGTCTCGAAGTCGATGATGACCAGTTTCTCGCGGATGGCCTGCTTTGCCCACGCGATTGCCCCCTGGCGTTCTTTCTGGATATACGCTGCATTTGGCATAAGATCGGTTCTTTCTTCGTGTTGGTCGTTCTATTGTACAGCGATTCACGACACCGTACTGTCAAGCTTCTGCTGATGTTGAGAAACGGTTTCGTGCGCATATCGAAAGGTTAACCCTTGCGTGCGATGATATGATTTTACGCTATACTTGTACTGTACTCATGAATAGAAGCCAAAACGGGGGCCGTTATGCAGGGGATACGCCGTTCCGGTGTGCGGATGATTGTCGCCACCATCATTGTCTTGAGTCTGATTCTGGCTGTAGTGCCGGTCAGTGCGCAGCAGCAAACCTATGTCGTGCAACCGGGTGATACCCTCCAACGCATCGCTGATTTGTTCAACACCACCGTGCAGGCGATTCGCATCACCAATGGCATCGCCGGAGATTATCTTGAAGTCGGTGAGGTGCTGTTGATCCCCGCACAGGGCGGACCCAGTGCTACGACCTTTGAATTCTACACGGTCCGCGCTGGCGATACCCTGAGCAGCATCGCTGATTTATACGGCACGACCGTACAGGCGATCCAGCGCCAGAATAGCACGCTGGTCAGCGGCGTGCGGATTTTTCCCGGTACGACGCTGCAAATTCCCGTATTTGAGGGTGGCGGCGGCGTAGAACCCGTCATTATGCAGCAAACCGTTCAACCGCAGTCCGTGACGCCTCCGGCGGCGAACTTCGTCTACACGGTGCGGGCAGGCGACCAACTGCGTTTTATCGCGCCGCGCTATGGCACGACCTGGCAGGCCATCGCCGAACTTAATAACCTGCAAGACCCGAACCTGATCTTTACCGGGCAGCAATTACTTATCCCCAATCTTGGTATCGGCGGACCCGTTACGGCGGTTCAGCCGGTGCAGAGCGCCGCACCTGCTGTGATTATCGCCTCGGCGAATCCCTATGCCGCGTCTCCGCAGCCGATTAACCCGGTGCTGACCGCCGGACGCTATATCGTCCAACCTGGCGACACCATGCTGATGATTGCCCGCGCCTTCAACGTAGACGCATTCAGCATCGCCCGTGCCAACGGTATCTTCAATTTGAATCACATCTTCGCCGGACAACGCCTGTTTATACCGGGTCGTTCGTATTAGACGGAGGCAGTCAGTTTTCAGTTTTGTCGCCATCGGCTAAAGCCGACGACTTCAGGATTGCGCCGGAAGCGCACCTGAGGGCGCTCTGACCGGCGCGTCGCCAGATGTTACAGCCATCTCAGGTTTGCTTATGCGATATTCGCGTTATGCTGTTATTGCGTTTCCGCTCTCTTGATCTCACCCGACGCCTGTGCGGACGTGGCCTGTCCATCGCCGCGAACCCGCTTGCTGATCCAGCGGCGCACGCGGTAGATCGTGCCGACGATCCCATACGGGAAGACCATCACCGTCAAAATGAAGATCAAGCCGAGAATCAGCACCCAGCTTTCCCCGATGTTGATCTCAAACAGCAGCAGATCAAGGGTGATATCGGCATCGCGCAGCAGCACGTCGGTGATGTGTAACCCGCTTGCGCCCAGCACTGGCCCCACAAATGTCCCAACCCCGCCGATAATCGACATTAGCAGCGCATCCACCGTGTGACTGACGCCGAATAGCTCTGGCCCCAGTTTCTTGTTGAGGATGGCCTGCAACATCCCCGCGAGGCCGACCATGATGCTTGCCACCGTGATCGAAAACAGCTTATAGCGCAGGGTGTTATAGCCGATGGCTCTGGCGCGGGGTTCGTTTTCGCGGATGGCCTGAAACACCGAACCCGTCGGGGATTTCACCAGCAGATAGATGAAGATGAACGTCAGTGCGAATAGGATGAGCGCGATGTAGTAGAGGTTGAGCCGCGACTGCGACGGATCAATCCATGTGGGTAAGCGGCTGATGCTGAAGCCGTCCTCGCCGCCGGTATACGCCCACCGGCTGACGTAAATCCACACCAACTCCGCGACACCAAGCGTAAAAATCGCAAAGTAGATGCCGCGTAATCGCAGCGAGACAAGACCGATTAAGAATCCGACCACCCCGGTAATGACAATCGTCGTCACCAGACCGAGAAACAGCGCCAGATTCACGTCGATTTCGGTATACTGCCAGAACAGGCCGATGGTGTAGCCGCCCAACCCGAAGAACAGCGCATGACCGAAGGAAATAACCCCGGTAAAGCCGAACATAAGGTTGTAACTCATGACCAGAATCGACAGCACGAATACTTCGATCATAATCGACTGCCAGAACGCAGAGCGCCCGCGCATGATGATGCGTGATCCACGCGGCACACCGAACGGACTCGAATCTGTGAACCAGCCGATGGCATGAGGCAGCACGATCATCGCACCAACGAAGGCGATAAATAACCAGTTGTCGCGCAGGAATTGCACGATCCAATGACGGTTTTGCATCTGACTTTGTGGGGCCATCTAACGTTCCTCTCCAAACAAGCCACTGGGACGTAGCAGCAGTACCAGCGCCAGCATAATCATCGGCGTCAATGACGACCAAACCGTCCCGATGTTATAAGCGACGGTGAACTGCTCCATCGTCACCCACGCCAGCCCGACAAGGATACTGCCGATGGCGGTTCCCTCGTAGCTGCCCAACCCACCGAGGACGATGACAGCGATACTCGCCAGCAGATAAGTGTTGCCCATGCCGATTGTCGCACCGAGGAAGGGCGCGGCGACCGCACCGCCAAAAGCCGCAATCGCGCATCCGATGGTGAATACGAGCGTGAACACTGCCCGCACATTGATCCCTAACGCGCTGACCATTTCCGCATCTTCCACCCCGGCGCGGATAATGATGCCGATCCGTGTGCGCCGCAATAGCAGTGAAATCGCTACGATCAGCAGCAATCCCATGCCAATGATGAACAGGCGATAGGCGCTGAACGTGCGGTCGAATAGCTGGAACTGCGATTCCTGAATGGCGATGGTGTTCACCCATTGATAGGGCGTGGTGGACCACACCAATTTAATCGCTTCGAGCATGACGATGGACACGCCGAAGGTCAGCACCAACTGGAACAGCGGACGGTCATACAGGGGACGCAGCAGCACCCGTTCCAGAAACGCGCCGATTAATCCGCCGATGAGGACGCCGAGCAGAACGCCCGCCAGAAAGCGCAGTGTCGGGTCGGGGATGGCGTCGCCAAAGCTCATCGTCGCCACATTGGGATGTTGTACGTCATAAGCCACATACGCGCCGACCATGAAGAACGCGCCCTGGGCGAAGTTCAGCACGTCCATCAAACCGAAGATGAGCGACAGCCCCGCCGCGACGAGGAACAGCAGCATCGCCCGCAGCATCCCGTTGAGGATCGTGGTGCTAAACGTGCCCATGTTGCCTTCTGCCGCCGCCAGCGAAACCAGCACCGTCAGCACCAGAATGCCGACAATCACCCGCCCGGAAACGGACTGTGCCCCGTCCAGCATGTTTTTAAATAGTGAATTGGGGTTTACACCCTGCATAAAAAACCTTTCAGGTTTTAGTTGTTGGTTTTTAGTGATTAGTATTTGCAAATAGAGGCGCAGCGGTCGCCAAAAATGGCGCTCCTACAGTTCTCGTTTGTACGGGCTGCATTCTTGCAGCCCGCGCTCCAAAGACATCAATTTGCCTCTAAGTTCAAATGCGTTCGCCCTAACCATCAACAGCCTTGCTCACATACGACATGAACTAACAACTAAAAACTAATCACTAACGACTCTACACACCCAAATACTGCTGAATCATCGCCTTATCCTTGCGCAAATCGCCCATCGACCCGGCGGCGACGCTGCGCCCTTCGTCGATGATGACATAGCGATCTGCGAGTTTGCTGGCGACACGGAAGTTCTGTTCGACCAGTAAAACCGTTTTTTCGGCGGATAGTAGCTTGATCGCCTTCATCAACTGCTCGATGATGACCGGGGCCAACCCCTCGCTTGGTTCGTCAATCAATAGCAGACGGTTATCTGGCACCAGCGCCCGCGCAATGGATAGCATCTGCTGTTGCCCGCCAGAAAGATTGCCGCCCGGTAGCCCCTTGAGGCGTTCGAGGTCGGGGAAAAGTTCAAAAATAAAGTTGATGGTGCGGCTCAGGTCGCCGCCTTTGCGCTCCGCGATCATCAGATTTTCCAGCACCGACAATTCGGTAAAAATCGCCCGATGTTCCGGTACATAGCCGATGCCCAATTGTGCGACCGCGTGCGGCGACATGTTCATCAGCGAGCGGCTTTCAAACGTAATCGCGCCCGTTTTCGCCGGATTCAAGCCCATGATGCTGCGGAGTGTGGTCGTTTTGCCCGCACCGTTGCGTCCGAGCAAGACGGTGATACCCCCAAGCGGGACAGTGACGGTCACGCCCTCTAAAATGTGGAACTGTCCGATGAACGTATGGATGTCCTCGACACGGAGAACGGCGTCATTTTGACTCATGATTATTCGTCGTCCTCATCTTCGTCGTAGAGCGTACCGAGATAGACGTTCTGCACGTTCTCATTGGCGCTGATCTCGTCGGGTGTGCCTTCTGCCAGCAGTTCGCCGCGATCCATCACACTGATGCGGTCGCTGATGCCCATGACAACGCTCATGTTGTGTTCGACCAGCACAATGGTTTTGTTCCCCTGCTGGCGGATGGCTTCGATGGTCGCCAGCAGTTCCGGTACCTGCTCGGAGGCCATGCCTGCCGTCGGTTCGTCCAACAGCATCAACTGCGGGTCCGGCGCGAGCAGAATCGCCAGTTCGAGCTTGCGCTTGCCGCCGTGTGGGAGGGTCGTCGCCGGGAATGCCGCCATTCCGGTAAGGCCGACGATTTCCAGCACCTCATAGGCGCGTTCGAGATAGCGTTTGTAGGTGAAGGTCGGACGCAAAAATTTGAACGTCACGTCATCCATCGCCTGCGCCGCCAGACGCACATTTTCCAGCACGGTCAAATTGGGGAAGATGTTCGTAATCTGAAACGAGCGACCAATGCCTAAATGTGCGCGTTGGTGCAGCGGTACATCGGTAATATCCCGCCCGTTAAAGTGGACGGTTCCCCGTGTGGGTGCATAGACGCCACTCAACAGATTGAAGTAGGTGGTCTTCCCGGCTCCGTTGGGGCCGATAATCGCGTGCGTGGTCCCCGGCTCGACCTGAATACTCACGTCGGCAACGGCGATCAGCCCGCCAAATTCCTTGCGTAAATTGCGCGTTTCCAGAATGGGTGTCATCGCAAAAGCAACTTTTGATATAGAGAAAAAGCTTTTAGCTAAGACCCCCTCCTAACCTCCCCCGGTGCCGGGGGAGGAACACAAGCCCGTTTGTATGAACCTGTATTCCCTCCCCGCTTCCGGGGAGGGTTAGGGTGGGGTAAAGTGGCGAACGATTATAGAGAGGTGAACGCCAAGCTTGAAACAGATACTCTACATATCGTCCATTTCAGCGCCGAGAGCTTCGGTCAATGCTTCCATGAAGGCGGCGTCGGCTTCACTACCGCAGCGCTCCGCGAAGTCGCCTTCGAGGACGCAGGGCGGCGCGGAATCCAGCGGGCCGATTTCTTCAAACAGTGTGTAGAATTTGAATTCAGGATCATCCACGTTGTCAATCTCGATGATATAGATCGGGACGAACGCCTGATGGTCGGACGGGCGGATGCCGATGGTTCCCTGCGGGCTATCGAAGATCAGGCCCTCAAGTTCGGGGATCATAGCTTCGGGCAGGGTGTCGCCTTCGGTCGCTTCAACCGCAATAGCGAGTGCCTGCGCGGTGGAGAAGGAACAGCCCGTGAACAGGTCGGGATAGTCGGTGCTGCCATCAATCGGGTTGGCGAAGAATTCAACATGCTTTTCGACCAGCCAGTCGTTGACTTCATTGTCGGGCAGGTCGTAGTGATAGACGATGAAGCTCAACAGGCCGATCTGTTCCGGCAGGGTGGCAACAGCGGCGATGTCGTTGGAGTTGGAACCGCCGATGATGGCGATGTCGTCGCTAACACCCAGTTCTTCGATCTGCTGGTACAGTGCCAGCGAGTTGTCACCCGCCCAGACGGTCAGCAGGGCGTCGGGAGAAGCGTCAATGATTTCCTGCAAGTACGGGGTGAAGTCGGTGGTTTCCAGCGGGCCGTAGATGGTTTCCTGCAAGAAGTTAACACCGAAACCGGGTAGAACCGCTTCAAATGCACCCGCAGAGGCACGACCGAATTCATAGTCAGCAGCCAGGATCATCCAGTCAGAGCCGATGGTCCCTGCCAGCGCACCCAGCGCCGCCGAGTCGTGGAAGCTGTTGCGGCAGACGCGGAAGGTGTTCGGATTGAAGTTCGCGCCTGTAATCGCGGGGGACGCACCCGGCGCGGCGAACAGG
>DAOTXA010000604.1:0-1645 GCA_034435595.1 Anaerolineae bacterium
CGTATCCACCAGCCCGGTGACAGGTTCCGCGATGAGCGACAGTGTGACCGGAATCGCCAGCATGAACAGGGTCCGGTGCGGTTTTTCGACAAAAGGATGTTCTTCAGGCGCGGCCTGCATCACTGCCGCCTTGATGGTCGCCATACGTGGGAATTCCCTCTTGCTGGGTGTGGCTGCGTCGGGTTGAGTATAGCGGAAATATGCGCGAACCAGTTCCGCGCATATTTCTCTCTACGATACTCCGTGTAGGCTCACAAGGTCTAAAAATCAATCACGTTCCACAGGGGATAGTACTCGCCGAACTGGATGGCTTGAATCCACCAGCGGAACACCTGTCCAGTAATGGGCGTGCTTGAGGCATTCTCCGGTTCAGTCGGTGGATAGCGGACGATCACATAAGCGATGGCGTTGTCCGTGTCTTCGCCACCCACATAGCCGGATTCGATCTCGAACGAGGCCAGACGGTCGAACAACGGTTCCCCGCTACCCCGCGACAGCGACGTAAAGGCGGGGACCCGTTCAGCGAGGACGCTGGCGGCGAGTTCTGCCTCAACCACCGAATTGGTCACAATAGCGAGTACACCGACCTGTTTGTCGAAATCGGCCTGCATATCCGCAAAGGCGACGAGGCTATATGGTGCAAGGCGCGAATCGCCGAGGCGTTCGATAATGTCTTCAATCACTTCCGGTGGCAGACTAATCGCAGTAGCGGCGAGTAAATCGGCGGGGAAAATCTGCAATTGCAACAGTGCGCCGCCGTCCTCATCTAACCCGGCGCTGAGATCAACCAGCGTATTCGCCAACAGCCCATAATCGTCGGATTCGGCTAATGATGGCGTGTCTCCTGTCGCGGTCGCCGCCAATGACTCAGCTATTTCCAGCGCGAAGGCACTGCTCAGATACCCGTCACCCAACAAAACGGGCGGCCTGCGCCCTAATCCACTCGCATCAAAGATATTCTCGATCTCACGATTTGCCGGGTCTAATTCCATGCCAGAATCACAGCCTGCCGGTCCGCATAGCACAGGGATGCCGTTGATCGTCTCTTCGGTGAACTCGCGGGCCAGATGCGCGGCGACTACCGCGTCGGCGTCGTAGTCAATATCGAAGATGACACCCTGTTCTGGGATACGCCCGAAGGTGGTAGCACGCTGAATCTGAAAGAAGTCGAAGCCGACGACATCGGGCATAGACTCATATTGCATCAGATATTGTAGCGCCGGTTCGGTAAGGATGCGCTGCAACGAACTCATGACGGGAGGGCCGAGCATGTCGAGCGCGGTTTCAAAGGCGGCGAAGTTGGTCGGTGCGCCAAGCCCACCAGGGGCGGTGAAAATCGCCGGATAGTCTACATAGGTGACGATTCCATCACGGGCGATATCGGTATCCGGCACGCGGTCAAGTATCTCAATCAGCGGGTGTGGTCCGGCAGAATCATCATCCTGGGCGACGGACGGCACGAACAGAGTCATCAGTAGCAACACAGCAATCGGCACACGAACAAGGGATGCACGCATAGGGTCCTCACAATCAATTCTCGACGGGCAAGCATCTGTGTTATAGCATGAGGACATTCCACACACAATTCGAGGGCGACACATGGGCCAGGCGTTGTATCACATCACCGCACGCATGGAATGGCAGG
>DAOTXA010000605.1:0-6205 GCA_034435595.1 Anaerolineae bacterium
ACCCAATTAAATCTTCAAAGGGCAAGCGGTCTGAGATTTAGGGATGAGGAGGCATAAAAACTAGATTTCCACCAATTCCGGTAGAATCAGTAAAATTCGGGGTCCAGGGGATGAAATTCCCTGGTGGGGGTGTGGGGGCGAAGCCACCACGCACTTCTCAAACGGCTTCTTAAGGATCAGGGGTTTGACTCACTCCACCGTCACACTGATTTCATACCCCGCCACACCCGGAATCGCCACCCACCACGGACGCACCAACTCATACGGGCACTCGCCCCCGATAACGAGGCGTAATGTGATGTCGAGCGTTTGCATGGCGTCATCCTGCGCCACATTGACGATCTCGTGAGATGCCGTGCAGCCGTCCCCCGCGCTCCACAGCCCGACGACCGTTAACCCGCCGCTGAAGTCGAACGACTCGCGGCGCACAGCACGCCGGCACAACCGGCTATTATCCGCCAGATTATAGAGGTTTTGCAGGTCGGCATCACTGCGCAGCACGAACACCGTATGGTCGAAGGCCGCACCCTGCGCCGACTCGAAGCAGATGCCCCAGATCAGGTCCATCGCCTCCGCCCAGTCAGGCGGCAGATCACCCAGAAAGCTGGTGGGTGTTGTCAAAGCCCGTGATGCTCCCGTCGGTGTCGGAGCAGGCGCATCCAGCAGCGGAACATTGCCGCCACATGCCGACAGTAATATGCTATATAAGAACACAGTCCATAAGAGGGTTTGTCGACGGTTCATACTAGCCTTAACATAGAAACCATTCGTCACAAAATTCGGAAACTTTTAGGGTAACCTCTATTCGCCGCATGACCCGAAGCATGGTATGATGACAGCATTAATTGAGCTTAATCAATGAGCGTCGACTTATGCGTATTCTAATCATCTCTGATATTCACGCCAACTTCACGGCCTTTGAAACGGTCCTCGAACACGCACAGGGCGACTGGGACTATGTCTGGTGCCTGGGCGATGTCGTCGGCTACGGGCCAGACCCCAACGAATGCTGTGAAAAACTGCGTGAATTACCGCATTTGTGCCTTGCCGGAAATCACGACTGGGCCGCACTTGATCGCCTCGACATTCGCACCTTTAACCCGGATGCACGCAAGGCCGTCGATTGGACGCGAGAGACGCTTACCGATCAGAATACGCGCTGGCTTAAGGCATTGCCCACGACGTTCGTCATCGGCAATTACACCCTCGTCCACGCCAGCCCCCGTGAGCCGATCTGGGAATACATTCTCGAACCGCTGGTCGCCGCACTCAACTTCCCGCACTTTGAAACCTCATACTGCATCGTCGGTCACACGCACCAGCCCGTCATCTACGAATTGATGAATGAACAGGGCGAAACCGACGCACAAAAGCCCATTTACTACCAGCCGCGACAGTTGAACGGTCACCGCCAGATCATCAATCCCGGCAGTGTCGGGCAACCGCGTGACGCCGATCCGCGTGCGGCCTATGCCATTCTCGACTTCGAGCAAAATGTGTTCGAGCATCGCCGTGTAGAATATGACATTTCCGCTGTGCAAAAGCGGATGCGTACCGCCAATATGCCGGATCGTCTGATTGCCCGCCTCGAACACGGATATTAGACGCGATATTCGACCTGTACGGTCAACGAAATGAAAACAGCCCCCAATTGGGGGCTGTTGGTATTTGATTCAGGGTATTGCGGCGAGAATTCTTACCCGATGATTAGATCAGTACAGGCAGGAAGACAAGCAGGGCGAACAGCGCAGCCATTATGCTAAGCGGGAGCCAGAAACCGATAGGGAGTGTGTTTTTGGGCATAGTATACCTCTAAAATTGGTCTAAGGTTATGCAGCTTGCCTATATGGTACGCAATACTTAAGGCTGCGTAAAGTGCCAATCTTCACGAATTGAGCTATGACAATGGTTTATCTTAGTCTACTGCCACGCGCCCCGGTCGCCTGAGTGCCTGCATTTTCCGGTTGCTCACAAGCGATTTGAGAAGCCATTCAGGGCGACACCATCTACGCAATTCTCAAACAGCCTCTTGCACTTTTATATGGCGTAACGTGGCCCAATCTTTGCGCATCTGAGAATCTCTCATGTTCTGGTGAAATTCTGCACGAAAACAGTCGTTTTCTTTGTGCAGAACCGTCCGTCCGCGCTATACTCTTGCTGTAACTTTGTACTACCTCATCGCTTACAGATATTTATGAGGGGGGAACCCATGATTAAAGAGTTTCGTGATTTCATCATGCGCGGTAACGTGCTCGATCTAGCGATCGGTATCATCATCGGTGGCGCGTTCTCGACTATTGTGCGCTCGCTGGTGGACGATATCATCATGCCGCCGGTCGGTTACCTTTTCGGAGACGTGGACTTCACCGATTTGTTCATCGTCCTCGGTGAAGGCGAATACGAGTCGCTGGCGGCGGCACAGGAGGCCGGTGCCGCGACCATCAACTATGGATTGTTCATCACCAATGTGATTAGTTTCATGTTGATCGCGTTCGCGGTCTTTATGCTGGTACGGGCGTTCAACCGGGCGCGTGAAGCGCTGGAAAAAGCGCCGGATACGCCTGATCCCACGACGAAGAAATGCCCTTACTGCAAAACCGAGATCAACATCGAGGCATCACGCTGCCCCAACTGCACGTCAGAGTTGGATGTCGCGGCGGCGTAAAGTCGTTTAACCACAAAGGGCGGGTGCAAATCCGCCCTGTTTCCCAACCCGAAACCCACCTGACGCTTACCCATTGCTTGCCATCAACGCCTTCGTAGTGTGCGAACATCCTCTATAATCGAGAATAACCGCAAGTCGAGTACGCTATGAGAGGCCGTTTTGCACGACCGATTCAAACGACCCAATCCCAACAACAGCCGCGACACGCAGTTGAATCCATCCGTTGCCCCCCCCGATCATGACCCCTTCGCGGCAGATACACAGCCCAGACCGTTCACGCAACAGCGACTGCCCCGGCGCAGACGGCGTCCGCGCTGGATATTGGCGCTTGTCGTGGTGATAGCGGTAGTGTTCGCACTGATGGTTCTGCTGGCGGAAAGTCGCAGCGGTCCCGCCGGACCCATCGAAGTGTCGCTCATCGTGGACGGCGAAATCACACGTATTGAGACTGAAGCGGATACGGTTGCCGATTTGCTCGGTGCGCAGTCGGTCAATCTGGATGCAGGCGATCTGCTGGAACCGGGCCTGATGACTGAACTTGAAGACGGTGCGACGGTATCCCTGCGGCGGGCACGCAGCGTGTCACTGACCGTAGACGGCATGACCAGCATCCTGCGGACGGTAAACGAGACGCCTTATGACATCCTCAACAACGCGGGGATCGCGCTCAATCCCGGTGACCGCGTGACCGTCGAGGGAACCGCTATCGAGCGCAACCAACTGCTGACATGGCCCGTTCCGGTGACGAATATCGTGGTGGAAAGCGCCGTATCGGTGACCGTGATTGACGGTGACGCAACGCGTGAACTGCGCACCACAGAAGATACCGTCGGCGCGTTGCTGGCAGAAGCGGGGATTGACCTGTATGTGCTGGATACAGTCGTGCCGGATGTGGCGTCTGTGCTGGAAGACGGGCTGACGATCACCATTGATCGCTCGCGGGAGCTAACCGTTGTCGCGGATGGGGTCCGGCAGGAGACGCGCACCAATGCCGTTACCGTCGCCGATGCGCTGGACGATCTCGGCGTTACCCTGTCGGGGCTGGATTACGCGATTCCGGCAGAAGATAGCGACATTCAACCGGGGATGATCGTGCGCGTGATCCGCGTGCGTGAGGAAATCATCAACGAAGACGAGCGCATAGCCTTCGAGACAGTCTATCAGGCCGACGCCGAATTAGAGTTAGACGACCGCCGCGTGATTCAGGCGGGGCAAGCCGGGTTACAGCAGCGCGTCATCCGTGTGCGCTATGAAAACGGCATCGAGATCAGCCGCGATGTGGAAACCGACGAAATGATACAGGTTCCGCAAAATCAGATCGTCGCCTATGGGACCAATATCGTCATCCGCACACTAAACACGCCAGAGGGTCCGGTACAGTACTGGCGCAAGCTGCGCATGTACGCGACCAGCTATCACCCGGAGGCACTCGGCGGCGATAACGTCACGTCTGTCGGCGAGACGCTGCGCAAGGGCATCATCGCCATTGATCCGCGCATTGTGCCCTACTATACAAACATGTACGTCGAGGGCTACGGACAGGGCATCGCTGCCGATACAGGCGGTCCGCGCAGCAATCCCTACTGGGTTGATCTCGGCTACGAGGATCACGACTGGGAG
The DNA here is from genome assembly GCA_034435595.1 of Anaerolineae bacterium. Classification (GTDB taxonomy): domain Bacteria; phylum Chloroflexota; class Anaerolineae; order Aggregatilineales; family Phototrophicaceae; genus JAVJSU01. Next base: position 4,286 of record DAOTXA010000605.1, read on the forward strand.
AACTGGCACTGGTGGCAGGATGTCTATCTGCTGACGCCCGTTCCTGACAATGTGACGTATCTGCTGCCAGAGACTTCACGCGGGGGACCGGTGCGGTAACAAATCATTTGAACCACGAAGAAATGTGATTCACAGATAGTTACGGCAGAAAGAACAGGTTTTTTTGACATTTTCTACGGCGTACCCACATTCTTTCGTGGTTAGCGATCTTTCGCACAACCCTTTTGCCCGACTTTACCCACACCCATCAAGGCACGCACCATGACTGACGAAAAACCCAAACGGACGATCACCCCGACACAGCGATTCGCCCTGCTTGCGCTCGGCATACCGTTTTTCGCACTTGGCGTCCTCGCACTGGGGAGCTTCATCTTAGACGAAGCGGGTGTGTTCAATGGCCCGCAGACGGTGACGATCACCGAAGCCGCCGAAATTGCCACGGGCGAAAATACCTATGTCACCGTCGAAGGCGCGAATGTCTTATGCGAGCGTCTGCGCTATCGTGAAGGACGGTCGAGTGCCACCGGGACAACGGACACCCGTTACACCGATGTCTGGATGGTCGATGAAGCCGGGACGGTCGGCATTTTCGCGTCGTATTCCGGGCGTATCGGCTGCGACGACATCACGGACGGCGACATCACCGGGTTTTTGACCGCGCCACGCAGCCTGCCCGGTTCTGCGAACCCGCTGCCGTTGGGCATCAACGCCGCATATCTTGAACTGTGCGGCTATTGCGGCAGGGAAAACTCCCTGATTATGGGCGGAATCTCTGTTGTGATGATTGCGCTTGGCGGGTTGTTCCTGTATACCGCGCTGTTCACGACCGTCGCGCCGGAGGAGGCTGCTACTGACGACGCTGTCTCATAATGGACCGGGGCGGAAAGTTCGCGCCACGCGATACGATGTACAATCGCCTCAACGACTCAACGCACATGAGAGGGGTAAATCTCGTCATGACCCGACCCAACATCTTGTTCATTATGACCGATCAACAGTCCGCTACGGCGATGAGCAGCACCGGAAACGCCGATCTGCATACGCCGGGGATGGACGCCCTCGCCGCTGATGGCGTCCGCTTTGAGAAGGCATATTGCCCGTTTCCGTTGTGCGGACCCGCCCGCGCCTCCATGATTAGCGGCAAAATGCCAACCGAGATCGACTTCACCACCAACCACGACCACATGGATGAGGACCTACGTGCAGAAACTTATGGTAGATTGCTATCTGATGCCGGGTATGATTGTGGATACGCCGGAAAGTGGCACATCGGCAGCATCCCCATTGAAGAGGGCTTCGGCTTTGAGAACCTCGTCGGTATACTGGACAACCGTGTCGCGGATGCCTGCACGGAATTCATTCGCCGGGAGCGTGAAAACCCGTTCTTCCTGATCGCGTCGTTCGATAATCCGCACAACATCTGCGAGTGGGGGCGTGATATGCCGACGCCGCATGGACCGGTCCCCGAACCGGAATCGCTGGAAGCCTGTCCCAACCTGCCTGCGAACTGGCACATTTCCCCATATGAATCGCAATTGATCCGCATCTGGCAGCAAAACCTGCCCGTCATCGACTTCGTGCGCGAGTTTTCGCCGGATCGTTGGCGGCGCTATCGCTATGCCTACTATCGTCTTGTCGAAAAAGTGGATGCTGAAATCGCCAAAATCGTTAACGCACTTGATGCCAGCGGACAGGCGGAGAATACACTCGTCGTGTTCACCAGCGATCACGGCGATATGCATGGGTCGCACCAGTTGGTACAAAAGTGGGTGCTGTACGACGAGTCGGCACGTATTCCGCTGATCGCCCGTTTTCCGGGGCGGATTGAGCCGGGTACGGTGGACGAATCGCACCTCATCAATAACGGCATTGATCTATATGCGACGTTTTTGGACTATGCAGGCGTCGAACAATCCGCCG
>DAOTXA010000606.1:0-1710 GCA_034435595.1 Anaerolineae bacterium
AAGCCTGAGAAGATGCCACTGCGCTACCCGGGTATGCGTGCGGAAAGCTACAAGCAGGAAAAGAACCTGGAATACGTCGCGGTCACACGCGCTAAGCACACCCTCGTCTATCTCACCAATACGGACTTTCTGAAGAACAACACATTACCAGTATACGCGCAGGAGGACACGTTTGAGGATCTGGTATGGCCTGATGAAAACTTTATCTGGCCTGAAGCACTGGAAGAAGACTGGCAAATCGAGGAAGAGACCACCGACGCAGAAGCAAACGACGACGGCACTGGCGAGACGGTTATCGAGGCTGAGGATATCGTCGATGTACCGAAGTCCGATGCGCGTGTTGAACCGCCTGCACAGATCAAGATGTTTGGTGAAACGATACCTGCGTCAATCCCAACAGCCGATCTCTCTAAATTTCCGACCCCGCCTCCCCGCTTTGGTCCTTATAACAAGGATGCTGCTACCCAGGGTGTTGCTGCTGATGCCAAGGTCAAGCGGCTTACCGATGTGATTAACACGTTGACCGATACCCAGCTGGACGGGTTGATCAACGCCCTCGTCGCACTCAAGGCAGAGCGTAATGGCGATTAGCCCTACCCTGGTTGAGCAAGAAATCAGTATCCAGGAGCGCGAGTATGCGCCCCTGGTGCTGGCGGACTTTCGTGAGGGGCTGCACGGACTCGGTGAGGACGAACAGCCGCAGTACTGCCGCCGCTGGTGGCGCATGTACCATGATATAATCCCAATAGACAAGAACGGACGTTCTGATGAATGACAAGAAAATTACAATCACACCAATCGAAACCCGTACCGACACGCCCGGCCTGACCTCGCGTTGTGGCCCGGTTCGCCATGACCATCCCTTCGACCTCGCCACATCTGGTGACCCAGCCGACGTGCGGGCAATCATGTTGATACGCATTTACATCGGCGGTGAGCGCATCAACGCGCTACGTGATTACTGGCAAACGCGAGAGCGTGGCGAAGTGACTGATGATCCTCGATTGCTAGCTGGCCGCAACGTCAGCTTTATGCGTGAGCAAACCCAGCGGCACAGCGCACAAACTGCCTTGCACATGGAATATGACGACATGTTGTGCTGGGAAGACAACCCGTTCCTCGAAGAGGTGTTGATCGAAGGCCTTGAGTGCGATTACTTGAACCAACGATGGGCCAAGCTGTGGATGGGTCTGCTGTTAGGTGCAGCCAATGCCCGGTAAGCCTCTCGGTGATATTGGCGACTACAGTATGCTAGATGCGTACCATGCAGACCGCCAGGAACTCGAACACCTGGGGCGTGAGGGACGCATGAAACATGCTGAGGTCTGGTTTCGCCTATATGCGATCAATGAGTTCTTGCGCAAGATCGCCTGCCTGAAAGCTGAGATTGCGGCTTTGAAGCATGAGTGGGAGTTGAAGAAACTGCCACTCAAAGAAGCCTGGCATAAAGCCAGTTATCCGGTTGAGGATCACGAAGCCAAACGCAAGATCAAAGCTGATGGCCTAGAGATGGCTGCCAATTATGGCGGTCCAATCCGCGAGAAGCAGATTGATTGTGAACGCCTGGAGAACCTGGTCGCGGCGTATCGTGAGCGATTGCGGGTGATCAAGATGACGCAGCAATTACACCCCGACTGGATAGCAGCTATCGACGCAGACGCGACTAGGTATACAATTGAAAACGCCAGTGAGTAGTTCCACTGGCGTCTG
>DAOTXA010000607.1:0-9927 GCA_034435595.1 Anaerolineae bacterium
TCACTGTCGGCGCGACACTCCCTAACGAAATCGCCGCCTGCACGACCGTATCGCCGTCGAAGCGTAATATGACCGCCACATTAATCACACTAATCGCTTGTGCGCGTCGCAAACCGAGTTTGAGGAAGATACCGCGCTCGTTTGCCGATAGCGCCGGAAAACGAATACCCGTTAGCATCTCATCATGACGCATGACCGTCTGCCGCAATCCGGTATAGAAGTCTTTCAAGGCGACGGCGCGTTCGCCTTCGACAGACGCCAATGTCACTGACGCGCCCAACGCCAGCAGCGGCGGAATCGTATCGTTCGCCGGGGATGCGGTAATCAGGTTCCCGGCGACTGTCGCCCGGTTGCGAATTTGCGGCGCACCGACTTCCCAAGACGCCTGCGCCAGCGGTAACGCACGCTCCACCAGCAATTCTGATCCGACGACGTGATTATGCGTCACCAGCGGACCCAGTTGAATTTCGTCGCCGCGCATCGCAATCGCATCCAACCCTACGATGCGACTGACATCAATCAAGACATCCAGCCCGGGGCGCTGCCCACGCTCCAACTCGATGAGGAGATCTGTCCCCCCGGCAATGAGTCGCGCCCGCTTATCGTGTTCCGCCAGCAGACTGACCGCCTCGCCGATACTGTTGACGCTAAAATATCGTTCCCACATGTCACTCTCTCACCGAAATATGAAAAGACGCACCGAAACGAATGCGCCCAAACAGGTCAAAATCTAATCATCATCTTTACACAAAAACAGCGTCACTGCTATTCGCTTCTGCGTCGCCAGTAGCGGGTGATCGCCTCATGCGCGTCCTCACCGCCGATGTTATGCAGCACCAGATACGCCATCTGGCGGGCATTGGCGTTTTCGCTTTCACGCAGCACATCAATTACATCCGGCACCACTACATGCGGCAAAGTCCGCCGCGCCAGATGGACCAGCGCCCAACCCGCGTTCGAGCGCACGCCGAACACCGGATCACGCAGGGCATCAAGCAAGGCCGGGACCGCCGCCGCCGACGGAATACCCATGCGATCCAGCGCCCATGCCGCCATCGCCCGTGTCTCATCGTCCTCATCGCGCAGCGATGCGACACACGCCTCCAATGCCGTGTACATGCGTTGCTTGCCGATATACGTCAGCGCCAATGTGCGTTCGCGTGGATTATCACTGTCGAGCATGTGTAGGAGTTGCGAGAGTGTCTTTTTCATTCTGGATTGCCCTCAACTGGCTCAATATCCAGTACCATAAACGGGTTGATATTTAGCACACGTGTATCTTGATACGTAGAATCAACGGTCTTGCGGCGATCATAGGTGTGGACATGCCCATGAAACATATAGCGCGGGCGATACCATTCCATAAAGCGCAGCAGCGCATGAAATCCGTGATGCGGGCGATCCTCCGCGTCGTGGATACCGCGTGCAGGTGAATGCGTCACCAGCACATCGACCCCGAACCCTTTTTGTGCGCGTCGCACCAGCATCATCGGCCCCATACGCACGACTTTGCGATGCATTTCGCCATCTGTGTACTGGATTCTGCCTTTATTGTACCGTATAGACCCCTCTAAACCAGCAAAGGTTAGTCCGCCGTACCTCACAACTCGCATATGTAAATCCTCACCTCCTGGTGGATGAGTATCATATCGTTCATCATGATTGCCGCGAACATAGAAGAGCGGTACATTCAACACGGATGTGATAAACTCCAGATAAACGGGTGGCATATCTCCGCAGCTTATTACCAAATCGATATCGCTGTACCGCCGCCGTAAGTTCGCCGCGCTCTCCAATTGCGGCATGACGGTATCACTAATCGCCAGAATCTTAACCATTTTTACATGTGACTTTACGCATGATTTTCCGTGTTTTTTATTATGTCGCTTGCCCGTGCCTTCGACATCGAGACGCCCGTTCCGCCACGCCGCACCGTCACGATCTCGGCGAGAATACTGAGTGCGATCTCTTTGGGTGTTTCTGCCTCAACTTCCAAGCCGATAGGCGACCGCACCCGTGTGATGTTATCTTCACTGATGCCGCGTTCGCGCAGGGCAGTCGCCGTCAGTTCCCATCGACGACGACTGCCGATTAACCCGATATACGCCGCACTCGTCTGTAATAGCGGCGGGATCAAGTCTACATCTACCGTTAGGCCGCGAGTTACTGCCGCTACATAGGTTTGTGCGTTAACCTCAACACACTTGGCAATTTCACCCGGCGGACACGCGACATAGTCGTCCATACCTGGCACAACGTCAGCGTTCGCGTATTCGGACCGGTCATCACATAGGATCACGCGGTATCCCGCCCATTTGCCCAGTTCGCACAGCGCAACACCGACATGTCCGCCGCCGATTACCAGCAGCGTTGGCGCGACGCCTACCGGCTCAATAAACACACGGGCGGTTCCGCCGCAGATGCCGGGATCGCCGGAATCCAGACTATTTAGTGTATATGACTCGATGCGTGTTTTGCTGTCTGCCAGTGCAGATTGCGCCGCTTCGATGACAAGCGCTTCCATCGCGCCGCCGCCGACGGTGCCAACCGTCTGACCATCGCCATATACAAGCATCTTGCTCCCGGCGTGGCGCGGCATTGAACCGCTTGTCTCAATGACAGTCGCCAACCCCACCGGGACGCCATCGCGCTGTGCCTGCGCCAGCGCATCAATCACACCGCGTTGATCGTCGTAACTCGTCACGGAATCTCCACATCACCCAGGAACAAGCGTAGCCCTGCGTCGTCAATGCGTGCGCTTGATCCGTCTACAGGTTCCGGCAGCAGACGCTCCCCGGTTTGCGGATCGTAAAAACCAAGCGCTACGCTGTAACGACCGGAGGGTAGATTACTTAAGTCTACCGCAACCGTTTCGATAAGTGTACCCGGCAACCAGTTCCCCGGCGGCAGCGATCCACCGGGATAGCCGTCATACTGCGCAACAGGTGGCGCATCTGGGCCATCGTACACATGAATAAAAACGCGATAGTCGCCGGTTGCTGTGCCACCGGTGACATAGAACAGCGTGACTGCCAGTTGATCGTTATCGCGTCGCATTCGAGTCGATACTGTAAATGTGCCATCCTGATAGGTAGCATCCTGTGCCAGCACACCCGGCATATTCTGTCCGGGAGGTGTATACATACCCCCATAAATTGTGTGCATGTACGGCATATAGAACCCGCCCGCCACATCTGCTACGATGCGCACACGCATTTCGTCACCTTCGATACGATCTGCCGGAATCAGCGTCGGCAAATCAAGCCAGCGCCCCGGAATCGACGGGATCCAACGCGTATCTAAATACTCGCTGTCTACGTAAATATCAATTGTTCCAGCGTAAACCGGATGCACCCGCGTGACTAGAATCGCATCGTCGCCGGGAGTCACATTGACGGTGAATGCCTCCTCACCGTTGATGAGTCGTCCACCATCAACCACTTGACACAGATCACTACAATCAGGATATTCAAACGCATAGACTTCGGTCGCAAAGCCATCAGTCGGCCCCGCATTTGACCATACATAATCGTGTGCAGTCTCTGATTGAATATATGCCGCGTTTACCATGTCATTTATCACATTGTTGCTCAATAATTCCGCGAGGAAGTATCCTGTACCTGTTAGCTGCGCAAATTGTGGGCCACCTGAGACATCAACCGGGTAAATCCCCTGAAATTCTGCGCCGACCGCGACATTATCTTCCGGCGCGTACTCGGCAGCAAACCCTGCCAGCAGTTCGCCATAAATCGGTGTGTCTTCGAGGTAGTTCAAGCCACGTGCGGTCGTATACGCCGCCACATAATCCGGCAGCGGATCGTGACTCATGATAAATTCCGCCACCGCACCAGGGCCGTTGCGCCATGCGTCCGCCGCGCCCGGCGTCGTCAACCCGACCATGTCCAGTGTCCGGCGCTCGCCAATATAGGCCATCATGCCCACGTCATGCACCGCGACGAGCGCGTCATCGGGCGTATTGGCCTGTAACCAGCGTGCCATCGGCAGTGGTTGCGCGGCAATATTGCCGACATTGACGCGATAAAGTCGCTGAAACTCGACCCATGTTGGCAGCGCCAACAGTAGGATCACCATTGCGACCAGTGCCAGCGCGTTTTCGGTCCGCAAGCCGCTTATGACACCGAGTCGCCGTACTGCCCACATATGGATGGCGACCAATCCCCATCCGGCAAGCGGCATCATCAGTGCCATAAGCGGCATTTGGTAGCGTTTGAAATGCCAGAAGGCCGTGTCTAACGTGGAAATCGCCCCAGTGATCGCCACGAACGCCAACAACAACAGCACCGCAAATCCGCGATGCTCGCGCCGCACTAACGTCGCCGTCCACCCAACCAGCGCCAGCAACGGCACAATCACCGGCAAATAGTTGCCGTTGGTCCCGGTGGCGAATTCGCCCCACATGCGCGTAAAGTTGTCAAAGATGCGCTCGGCGACGACTTCGAGGTGAAACGGGACCATTGCCAGCAGCGATTTCGCGTTGTTGCCCGATGCAGATAGCGACCCGGTCAGCAGCAGATTGACGAAGGGTTGCACGCCAAACGCCAGCACCGGAAACACTACCCAGATCAACTTTTGTTGTTCGGCGCGATGTCGCCATACCATCAACGCCACACCCAACAGCGACAGTAAGCCCAGTTCCGGGCGACCGAGGACGAGCAGCGTCCCCGCAAACGCAAACCCGCGCGGGTCGTCGCGGGCGAGGGTATAGACGGTCGCCAGCACGAACAGCGTGACGAGTCCGGTTTCCATGCCACTCATAAAATGCCACGATATGGCCCCCGTTAGTGGGAAAGCGAATGCGAGGATCGCCGCCAGATAGCCGTTTTGATCGCGTAGGCCGATCAGTCTAACCACCAGCCAAGACGCCGCCAACAGCGAAAGCGCCCCGATCCCCATCGCCCACAGGCCGAGGCTTAAGCCGTCAAAGCCAACCGCATATCCAATCGCCAGCACATACGGGTAGATAAAGCTCGTCGCGCCGGAAGTCGGTTCGCCGCCGGGGACGTACACATACGGCTCGCCGTTTACCATCTGCTTTGCGTATTGAAAGTGGATATACGCGTCGTCCAGCGGCATGACGATGTCGCCGCCCGATGTCGCCACCGATACCCCAGCATAGCTCAAAAATACGAGCGCCACCACGACACACAGCAGTGCCCACAACCGAATCGACAATCGCGGATCAACCATGCCTCCGCCCCTATGAATATCCGTCCGCAAACACATCAATCACCCGCTCTGCACTGTCTCCAACCGGACACAATACCGGATAAGTCGCACCGGTTGCAATGTACTCGCGGACCTTTGAGCGGCATTCATCCGGCGTCCCTGCCGCCATCACCAGTTGAACAATTTCATCGGGGACGAGGTGCGTTGCATCCTCTAATTGCTGGCGCGTAAATGACGCGGGCAACACCTGCGTGACTTCATCAATCAAGCGCTGTGGCACGCCAGAAGCCAACATCATGCGGGGTTGTTGGCGCACATATTGCGTCACAATCCGGCGTCCAGCATCCAGTGCTCGTACCCGATCCGCATCCACGGAGCACATGATCAACTGCGGACGGTCGATCGTATCCAGCGAACGACCTGCGACCTGCGCCCCGTTTTCCAATTGTTGCATGACACCGACATTATAATGCGGCGACACCATGAAGTTTAGCAGCACACCATCGGCAATTTCACCCGCCAGCGATGTCATGCGCGGACCGGTCACGCCCATATAGATCGGGATGTATCGCGCAGCACGCAGCGCAGACCCTGGTTCCAGCGCGAGGCCATCCAACCGCACGAATTCGCCCTGAAACGTTACCTGTTGACCGTTCAAGAGTGCACGTATGACATCAATCGTCTCGCGCATTGCCAGCAACGGCTTGGCGCGATCAACCCCGGCTTGAATCGCCAGCGGATCCCACCATGGACCCAACCCACACAAGATACGCTCGCGGGCCAGTTCGTCCAACGTCAAAAAAGACGACGCCAGCGCCAGAATATGCCGTGTCCAGATATTGACCACTGCTGTACCAATGCGAATGCGGTTGGTACGGGTAGCAATCGCGCTGACGATCACCAAAGCATCACGCGAAAGCCGCCCCTCTGCCTGCCACACTGAATCAAAACCGCGCATCTCTGCATTCTGCGCGATCTTGAGTGTTGCCTGTATCGAAAGAGAATCTTGCAAGTAGAGGCCGACGCGGTCCGGCACTAGCTGCTCACCTCATCATCATTTATATTCTTGAGAAACTGCGGCAGAATATCCGTATAATTGCCACGCTGTACCATCCGGTAGTAGTTCTCAATGTCCTCTGGCAGGTCAATATCCTGCCACATTCGATCGCTTTCATAGATATTGACCACCGCACCCCTGTCTCGCGCCATCACAGCATGACGATGAAAACTGCCATCGCCATAAGCAAAGTCGATCAAACCAGGCGGGCGCATGAACAGTGCATTGGTGCCGTCTTTGTTGCGGTCGGTTGCAATGACAATACAGCGCGTATCATTCCCCGCTTTGTCAATGATCCCGGTGATGTCACTGGTATCGATCAACGGTAAATCTGCCGGCAAGACCAGCACCGCATCACTGCCCCAACTACCGATAATTGATGTGGCCCGCATCAGCGCCGTATTGAGTTCTGGCGAGCCACTTTCTTGAACGGTCTTTGCGCCATATTCGCGAGCCAGTGCGAGCGCATGATTGTCACGACTGATGACCAACGTCCCCGTAATCTGCGGGACCGACCCGACCACCTCTAGCACATGACGCAGCATCGCTTCTGCGAACAACTGTCGTTGCTCCGGTGTCAACACGTTACGCAGGCGGCTTTTCGCCAAACGCAAGGGCTTCACCGGGATGATTGCCCAAACCGTCATAAAGTCCAATCCTTAATCCATTTTAGTATCTCTTGAGCGAGGCCAATTCGTCGCATGTCGTCCACCATCAGCGTATCGAACGCGATGGTGCGCAACCCTTCGACCTGTAAAGATGTATCACGTTGATCATAAACAAAGCCATCAACGAGTTGACGATAATAATTTGCAACAGACTGCGCTGATACTTCGTAACCCAATTCTTCCATCAGTTTCGCCGCCGGACCCTTAATCGCCCGCCCTTCGACAATTGGTGTTACCGCCACACGGGGTATATCCCGCGCCAGAATCGCCTCTCGCATCCCCGGCACCGCCAGAATCGGCGCGATAGACAGCCAGGGGTTCGACGGTCCGATTAACAATATGTCTGCGTTTGCCAGCGCTGCTTCAACCTGTGGTGTCATCAGAGCATCTTCCACCCCTGCAAACCACAGTTCTCGGACAGTCGGTTGCCAACGATGCTCTACGAAATATGACTGAAACGCCAGTTCGCCCAATTCTTCGGTTTCGACTTTAGTCGCTACCGGAGTATCCGTCATTGGCAGCAGCGAGATTCTTACGCCCCGTGCCTGCGCCAGATGCGCCGTGATCGCCGTCAACGATAGCCCCGCGTGCCACATCCCGGTGCGTAACAAATGGGTGGCGATATCCTTATCACCCAGATTAAACCAGGGCGACTCACCCAATTCTCGCAATGTGTCCATCGCCGTGAATGTATCCTCTGCGACCCCCCAGCCGTTCGCCCGGTTTACAGCCCCCGCCAGTGTGTACGTCACCGTATCAATATCGGGGCAGATACGCAGCCCATAGTGCCAGAAATCGTCGCCTGTATTGATGATGACGGTCAGCGAACCCGCTTCGAGAATCTGTGCGAGACCATATACGAGCTTTGCGCCACCGACGCCACCGACCAACACAACGACATTTGGATGATCAGGCATCGTGTCCTCGCTATAACTTTATCCAGACACCACAGAGCGCCGCACCCAATCTAATCAACATCAGATGAGTCACCGGCTACGTGGTGTAATTATAATGCACGATCTCGTAATTCTGACGTGTGATTTGTGGATGGCCTTAACGCCACAACGAGCACGACGCCAGCGGATCGCGGGTTTTCTTCCGTTCTTGCGCCGGATAGCCCAGCGTAATCATTCCCTGAGGCTGCCAGCTTGCGGGCAGGTCAAGCGTGTCGCCCACAACATCTGGGCAGAATAGCGGCGCACACATCCAGCAGGCCCCAAGTCCGGCAGCATGGGCCGCCAGTAACACATTTTGCCCTGCCATCGCCACACTTTGCGTCGCCATGACAAACTCATTGCGTGACCGTAGTTTGTCGGGATAGCTGTCCATGTCCTCAAAAGTCATGCACATGACGATCACCACCGGGGCAGATGTAATCCGATCATGGGAACGGGTGACATCTTTTTCGATGACCGCTTCGGGCACATGATCCGCTTCCAGATCAGCACGCAACCGTGCGCCCATCGCCCGCGCAAGTGAGTCTTTGACTGCCGGAGTTTCTACCACGACAAAGCGCCAGGGCTGGCGATTATGTGCCGACGGTGCCCAGATTCCCGCCGTCAAAATTGACTCGATAAGGTCTTGCGGAACTGGCTGCGGCAAATAACGCCGGATTGAGCGGCGACTATGTATTGTATCGAGAACCGTCATGCAGTGTCCATACAAATTCGTTACAGAGGTCAATGTAGATATGAATTAGCGGTATAAATCCATCTCTGGCGGACGGTTAAGGTCGCGGGCAGTGCCCTCGCCGTCTGGCAGATCAAGGCCGCGCACCAGCACGACGGGCAAACCCTCTGCCCCCTCTCCACAGACAAGGTGCGCCGCCGACGCAATCAGATCGCCATAACCCTGCACCGTCGCCTTCAGAACACGACCGAACAAATCAGTTTCGCCACGTTGATCGACCAGCGCGGGAATCCCTGCCAGCCCAATAGCCACGCCAATGTTACCCAGCCGGAACGGTCGTCCATGCGTGTCACTGACGACAATGGCGATGTGTTGTCCCGTCTCTGCCAGCAAACGATCACGCAATGTAATTGCACTCGCGTCCGGGTCCAGCGGCAGCAGCAGCACATAGTCCTCGCTGTATTCGATGTTGGATTGATCAATGCCAGAATTGGCACTGACGAAGCCCAGACGATGCTGAGTCACCAGCACATAGGGCGCAGTCCGCGAAACCATCGAGCTTTCCTGCAAGATCAATTCCACAACACGCGGATCCTTCTGCACCTCTTCCGCCAGACGCATCGCTTCTTCACCTGGTTTCACAGAGTCGAGCGCAACCCGCCGCCCCTCGGCTTTGGAGATAATCTTGGACGATACGACCAGTACATCTCCTTCCTGTAACTCAACTTGGTTCTCCCGCAGCGCCGATAAAATCAGCGCCGTGATGTCATCCCCCTCGCGGACCAGTGGAATGCCGCCCAGCGCCTGAATATGCAGCGGTGGCGGCGCTGCAAAGCGCGTCATTTCGCTACTCATTGATCCCCGTAATGCGGATACCCGCACCTTTAACGCCATATTGTTTGTTGATATACAGGATGATGGGAGTCAGTGCCTCGACCGCCACCGCATTTGCCAGCGATCCGGCGTCGATGCCGCGCATTCCGGCGGCCTCAGAGAGCTTCATCACCTCGGCTTTGGCAGCGGCATCATTGCCGCAAATCAGGACATCGGTGTCGATGTCAGATTCGATTTTCCTCAACTTGGTAAAACTCGTGTTCTGGAACGCCGCCACCACACGCACATCGTCACCAACATAAGATTGCGCCTCCTGCGCGGCAGAAATGCCTTCGGGCAGATACACAGTCCGCACATCCGGCGGTTGCAGCGGGACCGTCACATCGACCAGAATCTTGCCACTGAGGTATGGGTTGACGTGTTCAATGGTGGATTTATGCGCCGCGTAAGGCACGCTCAACACGACAATATGACCGATCTGCGCGGCTTGTGCATTTTCCATTCCGGTGATGTAATCACCGCCCAGTTTTTCGTTGAATTCAGCTGCTTTCT
>DAOTXA010000608.1:0-5822 GCA_034435595.1 Anaerolineae bacterium
CTGCAAGGTTCTCGTCCTGCGACTTGGCCCGCCCGAACATATCGAGCAACGGGGTGAAGTCGATCGCGTTGCGCAGGCGTTGCCCGGCGATGTTATCGTCCAGGCTGGTATGCAGGCGCAATACTGACATTGCCGACTGGTTCATGAGGACGATGCGCTCATCCATGCCGACTACGATAACGGCGTCAATGATATTGCTGAGAATATGAGCGAGTTTTTCGCGCTCGCGTACAGCTTCGTTGTACAGGCGGGCGTTATCAATGGCGACGGCGGCGCGATTGGCGAGGTTCGTCACGAAGTCCAAGTGATCTTCATTGAACCCGTTGAGGCTGCTGCTTTCCAACGTCATGATTGCTATCACGCGATCCTCGCGCATGACCGGTACCGCCATTTGAGAGAGAACCACAGTCCCGGCAATAGGCACGTAGTCTTTGTCCATGTGTACATCAGGGACGATTTCCACCTCACCGGAACGGGCGACCCGATGGGTAATGCTCATGTGCCCGCTGCGCATCTCATCGTATTGCTGGATGGTGACGGAGTACCCGTAATGAAAGCGCGTCCGCAGCGAGTCGTTCATGTCGTCGTATAGCGCGATTGAGGCGGCGTTGGCATTGGTAAAGCGTAAGGCCCAATCGAGGGTGTAGTCGAAGACCGTATCGAGCGCGATGGTGTCGTTTAGCTCGCGGTCGATTTGCTGCATGATGTTCATAGTGTGCATTTTATCCGCCAATTGCTTGACGGTTGCGGCACGCAATTGCGAGTTATGCAGGATGACGGCGATGCTTTCCAGCGCCATTTTCAACGTGGACCGGGCATCAGCATCCAGGTCAGTTGCCGCTTCTAGCAAGACAATGCCGAGCAGTACGTCTCTTTCGAACAGTGGGACGGTGTAGGCGCGGTTTATGCCTGCTGTCGTCAGCAGATCGTTGACCGAGTCGCTACCGGATTCGTCCGCGGTCACCTCAAGGGCGTCGCCAGCACGCCATGCGTGCAAAACCGGGTCGTCAGCGCGTCCGTAGGTCTTGATGTAGGCGTTTTTGAGGCGCATTTCATCAATATCATGCGTGCCGCTGCTGGCGGCAACGCGCAGCCCGATTAGTTGATCGTCTTCGCGTTCCGGCATCAGTAAGAGTACGATTCGTTGGTCCATCAGCGAAGCCAGTTGCGACGTAATGGCGGGCAGCAACGCCGTGAATTCTTCGATCCGCGCCAGTTCGATCCCGACGGTGTGAATATGTTTTAAGCGGTTGATGAGGCTCATGTGTTGCCCGTTTTGTTTGTCGTCGTTCGTCATGGCTTTGCCCGTCAGTCGTTGTCGATCGCGGTAGCTTGGTATGTAATTGTGTGAGGTCTTTATAGCCCATTATAGATGCTATTCACAATCCGTATACATAATAATTGCGTGTATTTATGTAATGTTTGCGTATGCTAACGATGGAAACTGTGAGATTTGCCTGCGATTCCTCAACCCTTTATAATGGGAACATCATATTATGATAACGATGAACCACCGGATCAAAGGACTGTCGCCGATGAGTTTTGAAGACTTTGCCGCGAAAATGAAGGCGCGCAAGCAAGATGGCGCAGACGAAGAGGCGAACGCCCCGTTCGACTTCGGTGAGTCGTACCGGTTGCGTGGCAAGATGCTGGGTGTGCTGCTGCGCGATGCACGACTGGGCGCGGCACGAACGATAGACGATTGTGCGCGTTTGTTGCGCGTAACGCCACAGTTGGTCGAGGCGTGGGAATATGGCGATGCGGTGCCCAGCCTGCCACAGCTAGAATTACTGGCGTATTATCTGGATGTGCCAGTGAGCCATTTTTGGGGTCTGGAGACGCTGAAATCCTCACGCTCTGAGCAGGAAGGCAAGCAGCCGGAATTCATCGCGCTGCGCAACCGTATGATCGGTGCTCTGTTGCGTCAGGCCCGTGAAGAGGCGGGGGTGACCGTTGAGTCGCTGGCAGAAACGACCGGGATCGCAGCAGAGACGATTACAGCCTATGAGGTGGGAGATGCACCCATCCCCATGCACGAACTATCCGTCCTGGCGAGTGGTGTTAACAAGAACGTCTCTTATTTTCAGGAAAGCGACAGTCAGATTGGCGAATTGTTACGTAGCCGTGAGGCATGGCAGCATTTCGCGCAACTCCCCGACGATGTGCGTTCGTTTGCGGCAGATCCGGTGAATATCGGATTTATCCATATCGCTATCATGCTCAGTAAGATGCCAACGGACCGCCTGCGTAAAGTGGGTGAAAGCATCCTCGACATCACGCTGTAGGTATGACGATGTAAAGGAGAAGGCACTTGGATACAGCAAAAAGCCTGCAAGATCAGGGAATTAAGCTTTACGAACAGCGGGACTACGAAGCGGCAGCACGCATCTTTCAACAGGCGAAAGAGTCCTATGCTGCCGACGGGCGCACCGATATGGTCGCGGAGATGCAGACGAATATCGGGTTGGTGCATCGTGCATTGGGTGAGCATCAGCAGGCGCTCGACATTATGCAATTGGCCCTTCACACTTTTCAGGAAGGGGGCGATCGCAAGCGTGCGGCGCAGGTCCTGGGCAATATGGGCGGCGTCTACATGGAACTGGGCGACAAAGAACAGGCTTATAACTGCTATCGTCAGGCTGCGGATATCTTTCAGGAATTGGGCGAGGACAAGCTCTACGGCGAAACCTTGCTGGCGATGGGTGCAATGCAATTCCGTGATGGCAAAATCTGGCAGGGCGCGGCGACTTACGAGGTCGGCCTCGAACAGTTGGAGCATCTGACGCCAACGCAGAAAATCCTCAAAGGGCTGTTTGGCGTGCGCAATCGCCTGTCTGGAACGAACAACGGCGAATAGATGGCCTCTGGCAACCGATAAACACTCAGGGCATGTTCTGGCGACATGCCCTTTTTGCGTCGTGCTTGACGCTATTCATGTGGTCGATTATGCTGCTGCGGTCGATTGTCGAGTGATCGCAGAAAGTATACTCCCTGATGAGGAATTCCCCTGTCGAACAATCTCCCCTGCTGGCGCGGCTCAATCTGCTGATTGCCGTCGCGCTGTTTTTGACAGCGGCGAGTGTTTTCATGACGACGTACAGCGTCAACACCGAGGAATTGGTCGATTCCTGGTTTATCTTCAATCGAAGTGGTTCGCTGGTGCGCTATGGAGATGAGCAATATGATTTGATGGCGTACTTCGAGCCAGATCGTGGAGATCGTGTGTTTGCTGCCGACGATCTGTACCCGCTGGTGACCTACGAAGAGGACATGCTCTCCGTCTGGTTTTCCATGCCGCTGTACTGGCTAGGATATACGCTAAACGGGGTCGGGATCGCACATGTGGTGTGGTTGTTCAATATTTTTGTGTCGGCGCTGGCAGTCAGTGTGATGTTCTTGTATGCGCGGCTACTGGGCTATGCGCCGCGAACGGCGATCTACGCGGCGTTGATGCTGGCGTTTTCTACCGCATTGTGGCCCTACAGCAAGACTTTTTTGCAGGAACCGATTACGCTACTGGTGACGTTAACCTTCGCGATGGTGCTGGAAATGTGGCGGCGGTCGCAGTACCGGGCAGTGTGGGCATGGCTGGCACTGCCGTTTATGGTATTTGCACTGTGGCATAGCAAAAGTTCTGCGTTTGTGGCGATCATCGGCCTCGCCGTGATCGCGCTGCCAGAGGCCCCCGCAAGAATGAAACGTCTGCGCCCGCTAGAAATGATCACACTAGCCGGTATACTGATATTTGCAGTAGCGGCGGCGTTTATCGACATTCGTCCCCTGTTTGACCTGTTTACCGGCCCTTCACGCAATTTCGACAGCCCGTATATCATGGTGGCGATTCGAACGTATTTACTGAGTCCAAATGCAAGCATCTGGGCGACATCACCTGTGCTGCTGCTGGCGATTCCCGGCGCTTGGATGCTGCTGCGACGCGGGCACTCGCGCTATGTGTGGGCGGGCGTGCTGGTGCTGCTGGGCTATGCCTTCGGCTACGCGATTTTTCGTGGTGTCCACTGGTATGGGAGTGTGGCGTGGCCCCCCCGCTTTCTCATCCCGGTGATTCCCATGTTGCTGTTGATTGCATTGCCCGCTATTGACCGCGCCGTTGACATGGCATCGCATCGTATATGGGGTGGGATCACCGCGCTGTTGGCGGTTTTCGGCGTGTGGGTGAGCTTTAACGGCATTTCCTATCACTGGGCAGATTATGACAAGCTGCTGCCGCCCGGTATCCTCATGCTGCAAGGCGAATCTGCGTTTCGGATACTGGATGCACGCTGGTTTCGTCTGCCGGAACTGTGGGCGACTCGCCCCTTCGACATCGCATGGGTGCGTGTAGATAATTGGATTGTCCCGGTGTTGTTTTGCGGGTTGGCGCTGCTCGCTGGCGTCTGGCTGATCCGTTCTATACGACAAGAAAAAGCCCGTGGGGGATGGGCGCTGCTGGCGGCACTGGCGGTTGGCTGGACCGCCGTCACGATCGTGGGGCTGCGTGACTTATATGGCAAAGACCCACTGTATTACCCGGTATGGGATGCTGATTTGCGCATGGCTGTCGAGGTCATCGAAGCAGAGACATCCCCGCCGGATATGGTGTTTGTTACCGGGCGCGAGCATGTGCAGTATTTTCTGAATCATGACCGCGTACAGAATGCACGCCTGATTGGGCTACCCTTCCAACCGGGCGAACAGTATAGCCCTCAAGTCCCCCCGGTTGTGGTATCCGATCATATTGAGGACTTGCTGAACCCCACTACGCCGCAGATTTTACGTGCATCGGCGGAAGGTCGAGATACGCTTTGGCTGCTGACAGAATTCGGCCCGTTTCATCCGTGGGCTGTGCGACCGGTGGAACGGTTTCTGGTCACAGAGTTTTACCCGCTGCGTGAGATCGAGATTGCTTCATCGGTTCGTCTGCTTGAATTTGCCGCAATACCTGCGCCTGCTCTGGATGCTGGCGGGCAACCCCCTGACCATGCGGTTTTCGTCACGTTTGATGAAACGATTGCGCTGGATGGCGTGACCCTGCCAGATAGCGACTCGTTCGCGCCGGGTGATCCGCTGCCTATTACACTGCACTGGTCTGCTGACGAAACCCCTACCTATGACGCGATTGTCGCGCTGTTTCTGGTTACTGCGGATGGACGGGTGGTCGCACAGGGGCAGGATTCACCGCCGGTGGGTGGATTTGCGCCCACGTCTACGTGGGAATTGGACACGCCTATTCTGGATAATCGCGCTCTAGGCGTTCCGCCCGATTTGCCCGCCGGAGAGTACCAGTTGTGGGTTCGCCTCTACCACTGGACGCCTGATGGTCAGCAGATCATCCTCGCGGTAGACGGCGGGGAGATCGCCGGGGACGATGCTGATATTGCCGTGCTTCCGGTCAGCATCACCATTGAATGAGGCGTAATCCCGACAATTCACACTGTCTCCTCATCTGCTGACAATTCAATTATGCGCTTAGGTGGGTATATTGGATTGCATGTTCCTCATTGGACTCATTACATTTCCCAACAGACCCACTAGTATGGATATTTGCACGCGTCCACGCATATCAAGGACACATCATGTCTGCTGAATTTGAGGCGAAATCGCCTTCGATGACGAATACAAGCACGCCAGGGCGATTTATCATTTCGCACATGGCGCGTCACCCGTTGATGGGTTTTGTTTTGTTCGCCGGGGCAAGTTTGAACGCAGCGATGGCGGCGTTAGTGCCATATTTTATCGGGCAGGCGTTTAACGCGATGGCGCAACCCGGTGGCGACGGACTGCGTTTTGTAGGCACAATGGCGTTGTTGATTGTGGCGGCACAG
>DAOTXA010000609.1:0-5118 GCA_034435595.1 Anaerolineae bacterium
TCTTGATGCCACGCCTGACCGGGCTTCCCGGCGCTTTTGATGAACAGCATCGACTGCATACACTTGACGTTAGGGCCGATGACCTTCGTCAGCACATCCACCATCGCCGGATGACCGAGATAGCGCATCATGTTGTTACTCAGACGGTGCGGGAAGTGAATGCACAGATAGCGCTTGAGCACTTCTGCGTCCGGTTCATCCGGCGAAGCAGGGAATACGCCGCGAATATCGCCTGCGTCACCGCGCACGATATGGGTGGTTTCGTTGCGGAGTGCCTGTACTTCGTTCATACTCAGAGCGTTTTCGACGATAAGATAGCCGTTTTCATGGTAAAATGCCACGTCCTCGGCAGTGATTTCGGGATAGGTGTGGTTGGGGTCTTTTTCAAACGGGATGTGTGCTTGTGACACCGTGAACTCCTGTCAAAGTCTATAGATTTATTTCAGCAGATAACGGTATACTAGCACGAATTGACTATCCGTTGTTCGCAAAAACCTATCTGAAATTCTCATGATTGTTCCTGAAACTGTTTCTACAGGCGATGTCGTTTACCCGCCCGGCGGTGGATTTGGCCCTCGTATTCAGTCTACGTACCAGCTTGTGATGGTGCATTATGGCTCTATGCGTGTGTGGATTGACGATATTCCGCTGGATGCGGGTGAGCAAACGGTGACTTTGCTGCTACCCGGTCATGAAGAGTACTTCGCTTTCGCCACAGATGAGGATACCTATCACAGCTTTGCGCATATCTCTATTGCACATATGCCCGACGATGTCGCACGTCGCTTGCGCGGTCTGCCGCAAACATTGCCGCTCTCTGAAACAATGGATCGGCTCACCCGTGATTTGCTGGCGTTGCGTAATAGCTCGCTCTCCACCGCCGGACCGTTGCGCCTGTTTGTCGCCGGACAAATGCTGTGGCAGTTTATTGGCGAAGGCGAGGCAAAGAATCAATCCGCCGGGGTGACCCCGGCCCATTCTATCGTGGACCGGGCATCACAGTACATCCACCGCCATCTCGCCGCTGATATTTCTTTGCCCGATATTGCAGAGGCAGCGATAGTTAGCCCTGCGCATCTGACGCGCCTGTTTCATGATGCCTTTGATACCACGCCCATCGCCTATGTCTGGGATCAACGGGTGCGGCGCGGACTCGATCTGCTGCGCCACAGCGGACTCAGCGTCACATTGATCGCGGATCGCTGTGGCTTTAAGAATCCGTATCACTTTGCGCGGCGTATCCGGCAGGCGACCGGGCGCTCGCCGACGCAGATTCGCGCCGAAGCGTGGCAGAGATAGCGTGCGGCGGTAATGGCATAGTGAAAAGGGGGAAGCACGCACCGCTAACATGTACGATACTCGCTTCCCCGCAGACATGGGAGACTGATCGGCGAAGAGGCGTCACCATCTCCTCCTATCAGTACTGGTAACCATATGAGAAAACCGTAATATGGGTTTGTTTTTTCCTGTGTGATCGTGGTGTGATGAGTAGATGCGCGTCCGGCAAGGGATCGCAACACCGATATAATAGAGAGATACAGGCACGCCAATCGAGGGTGACGGAGTATGAACCGGGTCTTTGTATCGTATTCGAGGCGAAATAAGAACTTCGCCGAACGACTGGCACGCGATCTGAGCGACGCCGGTTTGGATGTTTGGGTAGACTTCCGGCAGATTCACGGCGGCGAGCTGTGGCGCAAGGAGATCGATAAGGGGATTGCCCGGTCAGAAATGCTGATCGTGGTGTTGTCTCCGGCAGCGGTGGCAAGTACATGGGTTCCCTATGAAGTGAACAGCGCCCGTGAGCAGGGAAAATTCATCGTCCCTGTGATGGCTGTGACTGCGTTGAGCGAACTCGAAACTGCCGACAACATGAAGTGGTTGCTTGATGTGCATTTCATCAACTTTGTGGAACGCTATGAAGAAGCCTTCCCGGAACTGTTGAACGCGCTACCCGGCAAGCGACGCATCAATAGCTTCGACACCGTGGACCCGAAGACGATTCCCAACCCGTTCAAGGGCCTTGAAGCTTTCCAGCAGACGGATTCACATTTCTTCTTCGGGCGCGAGGAGTTGATCCGTAAGTCGCTCAAACGACTGGGTGCAGAATCAAACGCCCGTTTTCTCGCCGTTGTCGGTGCAAGTGGCAGCGGGAAAAGTTCGCTGGTGCGGGCTGGTCTGATCCCCGAAATTCGTGGCGGTGCGCTGCCTGATTCCGACCATTGGCCCGTGTTTATCTTCACACCGGGAAACACACCGATCCAGTCGCTGGCGGAGCGCCTTTCTCCCCTTGTACCGGACATGGACGTGGATGCCGTTCGTACCGAACTGTATCAGGATGATGAACGGTTGGATAAGCTCGTGACGAGCATCATCTCGAAGGATTCCGAGGCTAACCGTCTGCTGATGATCGTTGATCAATTTGAGGAAGTGTTCACCCGCGCCGGTGAAGTAGAGCGTCAGGCTTTTCTCAAGATGATCTATCACGCGGTCACTGTCGAAGGCGGCAAGTCTCAGGTGATGATTACCATGCGTGCCGACTTCTTCGATCATCTGGGGCGCTATCCACCGCTGGCAGAACTGTTCGAGCAGGAAAACATGGTCATCGTGACCGAGATGTCTGCCGCCAATCTTCTGCGCAGCATCGAGGGTCCGGCGGCGGCGGTTGGTCTGATCTATGACGAGGGACTACCGCAACGCATTCTGGACGATGTGCGCCGCCAACCGGGATCGCTGCCACTTTTGCAGTATGCGCTCAAGGAACTGTACGAAGCGCGTGATGGTCGCATGTTGACCATGGAGTCTTACGAGCGAATTGGTGGCGTGCGCAAGGCGCTGGCCCAGCATGCCGAGGACATTTATGTCGAACTCAATGCCGCACAACAGGCGATTATGCGGCGCGTGCTGTTGCGCCTGATCGAAGTCAGCGAAAACGGCGAGGCGACCCGTCGCCGTGTTGATCTAAATGAACTGCACTTCCGTGATGTGCCCGACGAAGAAATCGAGAGCATCATCGAACTAATGACCGCGCCGGAATCGCGCTTGTTGATGACAAGTCGCGAGATTCGCTTTAACGAGGATACCCAGGTCGCGCCAACGACATGGGTCGAAGTCGCGCATGAGGCGCTTATCCGCGAATGGGACCGTTTTACCGGGTGGGTGCGCGAAAACGTCGAAGCCCTGCGCTATGGGACCGAATTGCTACAGGCGGCGTCCGACTGGCGGCAATCGAGCGGAGACACGTCTTATTTGTTGCGTGGAAATCGCCTCACCCGTGCGGAAATCTGGGTCGATAGCGCCGACGCCACCCAGTTACAGCAGGATTTTATTCAAGCCAGTATTGAAGCAGATCGTCGGCGGCAGGAGGAAGCGGCTGCACAGGCCGAGCGCGAACTCGTCTTACAACGGCGTGCCACCAACCGCCTGCGCTATTTCGTTGGTGTGCTGGTCATTGGTCTGGCGGTTGCGGCTGGATTGTCTGCGTTTGCTATCAACCGTGCAGATGCGGCAGACAGGGCGACCGACGATGCCGAGCGTCAGTCCGAAATCTCGCAAAGTCTCGCACATTCTGCCAACGCGAATCAGGCATTGATTGACAATGATAACGACCTCGCCGTGTTGCTGGCACTGGAAGCCAACGAAATCACCGATCCCCCCTTGCAGTCACAGCGCGATCTGGCGACCATCGCCTTTGGTCCCGGCACGCATAGCGTATTTCAGGGCCACGATGACCTGGTTGTCGATGTCACGTTCGGTCCAGATGGAGAGTTCGCGGCGTCGATTGAGTTTGACGAAGTCTTTGTGTGGGATGTCGAGACGGGTGATGTCATTTGGCAGGGTTCCCCGGTTGACGAGGGCGCGTTCTTCAACACTGTCGCCTTTGATCCCAATGGCAACTATATTCTGACCGGGGACGATGCATTCAAGATCACTGTATGGGATGCACAAACCGGTGAGATCAGCGCGGTGTGGGACAACCCGCAGGCGCACCAACGTGCCGTGACCGCCATTGACATCAACCCGACAGGGACGCAGGCGGTTTCTGGCGGTGAAGATTGGGCGGTTGTCCTGTGGGATATTGCTACTGGAGCGCCCACCCGCCTGGAATCGTCGCCGGAGTTCGGGGGACATATGGCTGCCGTCCACAGTGTCGCCTATAGCGATGACGGATTGCGCGTAGTATCGGGTGGCGATGATGCCAGCATCATCGTGTGGGATGCCACTGCACGGACGCCAGTCGCTCGCTTTGAAACCAGCGGTGTTGTGTCTAATGTGGCGTTTGACCCATCGGGCGAGTTGGTGATTGCGGCGGTTGAAAGCGAAATCGTCGTGTTGAATACCTTTAACGGAGATGTCGTGTTCCGGTCACAGCGCACCGAGACTGTGACCTCGGTTGCTTTCAGCCCGGAATTTGACAGTTCGCCATCCGCATCCAACCATCTGGCGGTGTTTGGCCTCGCGGATGGCGAACTGGTGGTGTATGACTTGCTTGAAGCCTCGGTTGTCAACACGTTTGATGTTCACGAGGGGGCGATTTTCGCTGTTGCCTTCGATGACAACGGACGCCGCCTGCTTAGTGCATCTGAGGATACGACGGTACGGGTGTGGGACATTGTGCGTGCGGCGCAGGTACAACAGTTCCGGGGGCACTCATCACGCCCGCGTGAGCGTACCGTCCACGGCGTGCTGACGGATGATGGCTATTATGTGCTATCGGGTTCGTTTGACGACACAATGCGCCTGTGGGATGTCGCCACCGGGAACACTGTGCAGGAGTTCGTTGGGCATGAGGATGATGTGATTGATGTCGCCATCAGTTCGGACGGATTGACGGCGCTTTCGGCCTCAGCCGATGGGACTGTAATCTGGTGGCGTGTGGAGACAGGTGAACCGCTTAATCGTCTGGAAGGGCATGAGACCGAGGTCAACACCGTCATCTACTTTGACGATGATCAGAAGGCGCTTTCGGGCGATGCAGATGGGCGCATTATCCTGTGGGACCTGAGTGCGGGCACAATCGAGCAGACGTTTGATCCCGGTGACAAGGCCGGTGGTGGGCACACAGCGGCGGTGCTGGGACTGGCAGCCAGCCCTGACGGGCGCACGTTCGCATCTGTT
>DAOTXA010000610.1:0-3798 GCA_034435595.1 Anaerolineae bacterium
GTGCCGGGAAGGAACGAAGTCGAATCCGAGGCCGACCTCGCCCCCGCCGTTGAACTGTATAACGCGCTGGTCGGGCTGGGGCGGCTGGATGAGGCGCGTGAGGTGTTCCGTGACCGGATTTTTAGTGCATCATTCTACCGCCTGGGTGCCCAGCGTTTGAATATCTCGATGGTGGAGCGATTGTTTCCAGATGGAACGGATGCCCTGCCGGGATTAAGCAGTGAAGGCGACCAGGCGTGGACGCTCACAGTTATGGCGCTGGCCTACCAGAACAGCGGTCAGCCGGGGCGGGCGGTGCCGCTGCTGCGATTGGCTGTAGACCTTGCAGAAAAGCTAGATAATCAGAAAAACGTCAGCATCAGCCTGCGCAACCTGTCGGACGCGCTGCGTCTGTCCGGCGGTCTGTACGAAGCGGCGCTGGCGGCGCGGCGGGCGCTGGGCATTTCTCGTCAGCGCGACGATCGCTTTGACGAGGCGGTCAGCCTGCAATGGTTGGGACTGGCGCTGGCGGCCTGTCATGATCCGGCGGCATTCGTGGCCCTGCATCGTTCCCGCAACATCTTCCATAAGGACGACAATAAACAGGGTGAAGGACTGAGCTATGCCTATCTCGCGCAGGCGGCGCTGTGGAATGGAGAAACTGCCGCCGCACAGCGCCATGCCGACCGCGCATGGGAACTCGCTTCTTCGAGGCGTAACGAACGCGACTTCATCATGTCCGCGTGCCGTCAGGGGCAGGCTGCGCTCGGCCTCGGCGATTACGCCACTGCCGGCGAGCGCCTGCACCACGCCCTGACGCGGGCGCGGGCGGTCAATCTGGTGGAGGAAGAACTCCCGGCGCTGATTTCACTGGCGGAGATGGCGCGGCAGCAGGGCCAACCGGACGCGGCGCGGCAGCATCTGGATGACGTGTGGTCGGGGGCGGAACGCGGGCCGTATCCGCTGCATCACGCCGACGCGCTCAAGGTGCTGGCGCAAATCGAGCGTGACGCCGGGAACACGGACGCGGCAATCGACGCGGCGGCGCAGGCGGTTCGTCTGGCGTGGTGTGACGGTCCGCCGTGGGCGTATCAACCGGGTCTTGTCGCCGCCAAAGCCCATCTCGACGCATTGGGTGCGCCGGTTCCCGATCTGCCGCCCTTCGATGATTCGGGGCGCGAACCCATGCCCGATGTCGAGATCAACCCGCAGGACGACGATTGGGTCGATCCTGATGATCTGGAGGGGGAAATTTAACCTCACCCTCTACATCGTGTGCGGGCGGCGGCAGGGTTATGGTCGCAGATGCACAATTGGCGCTACAATATCCATAGCGCAGACGGACCAGGAGCGAATGGGCATGGCAACCGGGATAGACTCATCTATGATGTACTGCATCATCGGGGCGGGGGCCTCTGGCATCGCTGCCGGACGCGCCCTCAAAGACGCGGGCATCCCGTTTGAGATCATCGAGCGCGAGGACGAGGTCGGCGGCAACTGGTACTACGGCAAACCCTTCAGCCGTGTGTATAACTCCACGCACCTGATTAGCTCCCGGCGCATGACGGCCTACCTCGATTATCCCATGCCGCGTGACTACCCCGACTATCCCGACCACAGGCAGGTACTCGCCTATCTGCGCGATGCGGCCCGCCACTTCGGGCTGTACGATCACATGCGCTTTAACACAACCGTCGAACAGGTCACACGCACGGATGATGGTCTGTGGGATGTGGTGTTGAGCAACAGTCACGGCAGGCGCAAAACCACCCGCTACGGCGGACTCGTCATCGCCAACGGGCACCTGTGGAACCCGCGCTATCCCCGTTTCCCCGGTGAGTTTCACGGGCAGATCGTCCACGCCGCCGATTACAAAACGCCCGATATCTTGCGCGGAAAACGGGTGCTGGTGGTCGGCGCGGGCAATAGCGGCTGCGATATCGCGGTCGAATCTGCCCAGAATGCGCTGGAAACCTACCACAGCACCCGGCGCGGATACTGGTATATGCCCAAGTTCGCGTTTGGCATCCCCGGCGATTTGATCTACGAGTTGAGTCTGCGCTCGGAAATACCGGGCTGGCTGCGACGAACGTTAATGGCGTGGATGCTGCGCGTCATTGTGGGAGATCAAACGCGCTTCGGCCTCAAAAAGCCGGATCACAAACTGTTCGCCTCGCATCCGATCATCAACCAGCAGTTGACCTACTATCTCGGTCACGGCAAGATCGACCCGAAGCCGGATGTCGCCCACCTGTACGGGGATGCGGTGCAGTTCACCGACGGCAGCGAAGCGCAGATTGACCTCATCGTCTATGCGACCGGGTACAACCTCAGTTTCCCCTTCATCGATAAGGCGCTGCTCGACTGGGACGGCGGCAAACCCGATTTGTATCTGAACGCCTATCATCGCCGCTTCGATAATCTATTCGTAATCGGCTTGCTAGAATCGGATAGCGGCCTGTTCTGGCTGGCAGATTACCAGTCGCGGGTGATGGCGGCCTTTATTCGTGCGGCGATGAATGAGTCTCCGGCGGCGCAGGCGTTTCGCAGGCTAAAAGCGAATGCACGCCCCGACCTCGGCGGCGGATTGCGCTATCTGCCAACAAACCGTCACAGTGTCGAAATCGCCCACCATCCCTACCGCAAGATGCTGCGCTCGCTGTTGAAAGAGTTGAACGCGGACACCATCTCCTCTGCGTAAATATTGAGGAGTTACGCTGTCCCGTTTTTACGTTTTCGCAATTCATTCACGAAACATCAACGCTTATATAGACATAGAATGAATATAATATTGTTGTAGATTCATACACCAATGATGGAGTTGAGCGACATGGCGCGCATCCTGTACGTTGAAGACAATCACCAGAATATGCGATTAGTGCGTAAAATTTTGCGTCATGCCGGTTTCGATGTGCTGGAAGCGGAAGACGGCCTGACCGGGGTCGATATGGCCCTCAACGAAGTGCCCGATCTCATCCTGATGGATGTCAACCTGCCTGATATTGACGGGTTGGAAGCGACTTTCCGTATTAAGTCCGAAGCACACACCGCCGGGATTCCTATCATCGCCGTGACCGCGAACGCAATGGTTGGCGACCGCGAAAAAATCCTCGAAGCAGGCTGCGACGGCTATCTGCCGAAACCCGTAGGCCGTAAGGAACTGGTGAACACAGTTATTCAGTTCCTCAGCTAGACAAGGCGATAACCGAACTAAACAGGCCGGATCATATGCGATCCGGCTTTTTGCGTGCGCGAACGGATTATCCCGCCGGATGAGCATCCGCTAACGTCATGTAGAGCATTCGGTGAAATGCTATTGCGTGACGATTGTGCTTTCGGGCACAATATAGGGGTAATGTTCACATAATTCAATCACTATCAAACGTTAGGCGGCATCATGACCAAAATCATCGTCATCGGCAGTGGCTTCGGCGGGTTGGGCGCGGCGGTGCGTCTGGCGGCACGCGGCTACGAAGTGGAAATTTTTGAGAAGCGCGACAAACTCGGCGGACGCGCCTATGTCTACGAGCAAGACGGCTTTAAATTCGACGGTGGGCCGACGGTCATCACCGCGCCCTTCATGTTTGACGACATCTGGAACGCGGCAGGCAAAAACCGCGAGGACTACTTTGATCTCGTCCCCTGCGACCCGTTCTATCGTATCTTCGATGATCAACAGCGCCCCTTTGACTACAACGGCGACCCTGAATTCATCCACGAGCAGATTCGCCAGCGCAACCCGGAAGATGTTGAAGGCTACAAGCGCTTCATGAAGACGACGAAGGCCATCTTTGAAAAGGGCTTCATCGAACTGGCAGA
>DAOTXA010000611.1:0-5911 GCA_034435595.1 Anaerolineae bacterium
CCACTTCACCGACTTCGTTAAGTTTCCCTACTCACCCGCTTCCTCAACCACATCCGGCGATGCCGCAACCGGCGACCCTTCCGCCTGAATCGCGCCGCTTTCCACCAACGAATCATACACGCCTTCGTTGACCAGCGCGATCACCTGCTGCCCGGATTGGATACGCGGCGGATCGTCATACGCGCATACGATCAAACGAGTCGGGTCTGGGACGACGAACAGCGGCAGTGTCTGGCGCGGAACACTGTTCATGTACACCGCCGCATCTGCGACCGTGAAGCAGATGATTCGCGCACCCGTCCCGAAGCGCCCCGCCAGATCATCGTAAGTCGCCGTCGGGTTAAACAGAAAGCGCCCGCCCAGATGCCGCGATAACCCGGCACTATCGGTGTCCCCTTCCGGGCGTGCAAGCTGGTAAACCGACTCACCAGTAAACTCTGCCCGAAAATGCTCGCCCACCAGTGCGTTGACCTCGGCATTCGGCGTCATCGCCAGCACGCGCCCGATCCCGATCAGATCAAGGTCCTCATCCGACTGCTCTGATAGCACGTTACCAGAGTACACTTCAAAGCCCTGCTGTTCTGCGATGGCGGCCCGCGCCTGGTTGGTATCGGTCAGCAACACACGAAACCCGTGTGATTTCACCTCACGCGCCACATCTCGAATCCAGCGGCTGCTGCCGACAATCAACAAACCCTGCGGATTCTGTTCTGCCAGACCAAGCCGCCTTGCCAGCGGACCTGAAGTCAGCGCATACGTGGTCACGGTGGCGATAATCACCGCGAACGTATACGGCACAATGCGCCCCGCATCCTCAAACCCGCGATCCTGTAGCTCCAGCGCGAAGATTGACGCCACCGACGCCGCCACAATCCCACGCGGGGCCATCCACGATAAAAACAGCCGTTCGCGCCAGTCCAGCCCGCTGCCAATTGTGGAAAGATACACCGCCAGCGGACGTTCCACAAAGATGATGATCGCCACAAACGCCAGCATCGGCAGGCCAATCTGTTCGAGGTCCGCCGGGGTGATGCGTGCCGACAGGATGATAAACAGCGTCGATAACAGCACGACCTGTAGCGTCTCTTTGAATTCGACAATCCGGCGAATATCCACGCGTTTCTGATTCGCCATCACGATGCCCATCACCGTCACCGTCAGCAGCCCGGTTTCTGGTTGTAGCAGGTTCGACACCGTGAACGCGGCGATTACGAAACTGAGCGTTACCGGGCTTTGCAGTGCGTCTGGCACCAGAAAGCGGCGATAGATTTCCAGCATCATCCACCCGGCGATCACCCCCAACCCCACGCCAATTACCAGCGTGACGACAATTGCCGACACCAGCAAGAACAAATCCGGCCCGCTGATGATCTCCTCGAACACCAGCACCGCCAGCACCGCCCCCACCGGGTCTATCGTAATGCCTTCCCAGCGCAAAATCGGCCCCACACGCCCGCGTGGGCGAATTTGCTTCAGCAGCGGAATGATAACCGTCGGTCCCGTCACGACGATGGTCGCGCCCATCAACAGCGACAGCCCGATATCAAAGTCAAACAGGAAGTAAGCCGCCACCGCGCTAATCAGCCATGTCACCAGCACACCGACCGAAATCAGCCGCCGTACTACCTGCCCGCTGCCGCGAATATCGTCGAAGCGCAGGCCCAACCCGCCGTCAAACAGGATGATCGCCACTGCCGCCGATACAAACGGGAACAACAAATCCCCGAATACATGCGTAATATCCAGCAGCGGTTCGTCAAAGGCGACCGCAGAAATCGGCCCGATCAACAACCCGACTAACAGCAAAAAAAGTATGGACGGCTGGCGCAGACGCCACGCAACCCACTGCGCGAACATCCCCAGCACCAGAATCGCCGCCAGACTAACGAGTAATTCCTCGTGCATAGGATTTCTCTAACTCAGGCCAACAAAAGACCTTTACAACGCGGATACATTCTTGGGGCGGCTAGCGCTCCGCCAATTTTTTGAGATTTACCATCGTTTTCTTGGCATTGCTCTTATTGGTGCGGTGGACCAGCGGCATCGCCAGCTTGCCAATCGCGCCGCCGCTCATTTCATATTCCACCACGTGCGTCACCGTAACGTTGTCGTCCCCCACGTCAAACAGCCAGTCAAACGTGCCCTTAATCGGACCTTCGACCGTATATTTGAGCGCCGTACCGGGGTCCAGTTCCACCACCGTCAGCGTACTCTTGAGGTCCATCCCGGCGACTTTGTAACTCGTCTTAAGTGTAGAACCGGGCGCGGGGAAGTCTTCCGACGCTTCTGCTGTATCTGCGCCTTCATACCAGCGCGGAACCAGCTTCGCGCTTAGCAGTAGACCCATAATCGTATCCATATCGGCGTTAATCGTGACGCTTTCCTTGATCTTTTCCATAAAAAACCTCTTTTCATCTGCATATACCGGACAATGATAGCACGTTTCGCTCATCATGACTTAATCTTGTTGCAAACATTCACCCTCAGTTTTTATCGAAAAAACGCGCTCAGGACCCTTGCTTTAGCTATGGGGATGTAAAGTACGGTGTGTCAGCGCATTTTGCAGTATGCTATCATCAGTGGCAAATGGTTGCCGTGAGGAAATTGTAGCGTGTATGTTGATGTTCACAGAATCTATTCGCGTGTGGTCGCTGCGGCTTAACGCCAGACCGTGACCACAACGCAGCGATGAACATTCGCGCCGGGGCATCGGCGCATACTGCAAGAGGCGGAGCCAGACTATCTTCGGATAACATCGCTGTTGACGGCAGAAGCCCCGCCTTTGGGTGTGGGGAGTATGTCACCCTCACTTCACGTATAATCGCGGCAGACAAGACACACCGAGACAGAGGGCTTGATGACGAAACGCGATCAGATGTTGAACGAACTTGCCGGGGACAATGACTACGGTGTGCTGCTGATGGTACAAATGGACAGCGTACCAGAAACCATCCAGTGTGTGGTCGCCACCACCACCCACGACGAGGCGGCAGGTGGCCTGCGCGACCAGCATCGCTATGTCCTGCGTGCCGTCGGCGTCACCGAACACAGCGTCGGGGTGGGCATGTTCAAATCCGCTCGCGTGCTGGACGATCACCCGCTCCTGCACCAGTACAACGCGAACCCGGCGGCGCTGTTCTTTCGCGGCACGCCAGATAACGCCAGCGAACTTGTCCTCGACCTCTTCCAGCAATACGCAAGCACCTTTGGCCCCTGGCGGCAAATTCCAACCTACCTCAATTTGTCGCGCCCCCTGATCGAAATGGTCAAAAGCGGCGGCGATCTTGTCGGACAGATGCCGCGCCCACTGGCAGACAATCTGGCAAAGGCTTTCGAGCTTCACGGCTGCGAGACGAAAATCACCGAAGACAAGCCAGAAGGCCCCCCGCGTAAAGTCCTGCTGTTGGACGATTCGTATATCGTGGCAATGGACTTCAGCGTTGATCTACTCGGTCAGTCTTAGCCATGTATGACTCAGGGGAGAACACAACGATGCCCATTCGACCGCAATTTGCCCGTCTGATGCCGTTGATGATTGTGCTGATCATCGCCCTGACCGCCTGTCGTGGCGGCAGTTCACAGGCCGAAGCCACCCCGACTGCGTCTGGACTCACACCAACAGCGACGCCGCTCTCCATCACACAACCGACGCCGACCCCGCCGGACGAAACACCCCTGACCACAACACTGACGATCTGGTGGCCTGAAACGCTGGCACCGCTCAGTCGACCGGAAATCACTGAACTCCTTAACGAGCAGTTTGCTGCCTTTACCACCGCCGAAGACGATACCGTCGAGATCGTATTTCGCCTGAAGCGTGCAGGCAGCGAAACCGGCGCAATTCTGCCAACGCTCCGTACTGCCAGTGACGTTGCGCCTGCCGCCATGCCCGATATCACGCTGGTACGCCGCGAGGAACTAATTACCGCTGTGCAGGACGGTGTCATCCAACCGCTGGAAGGCTTCGTCAGTACGGCAGTCATCGGCGAACTTTATGATGGCACACTCGAACTGGGTCAAATCAACGGTCAATTATACGGGCTGCCCTACACAACCGAAACGCTGATGATGGTCTACCGCGATCCACCGGAGGCCATCATTGCAGATATCGGCCTTCGCTTCGAAACCCTGCTGGAAAATGAACTGGCTTTCACCCTTCCCGGTGCTCGTCCCACAGGTCTTAACAGCACCCTGTTTTTACAGTACCTGCTAGCTGGCGGAACCCTGACCGGGGCAGATGGATCGCCACGGGTAGACGCCGACGCCCTGTTAAGCGTGTTAGCCTTCTATGAAAATGCGGCACGCGCAGGCTTAATCGACGCTTCTGTACTCGATTACACAACACCCGACGCATATCTTGCCGATTTCGAGGCTGGCAACATCAACAGTGCCGTCCTGCGTAGTGATCACTATATCCAGTTGCGTGCAGAAACAGATATCGACTATGCCGGGGGCAGCCTGCCATCGGTGTCCGGGGAACCGGGAACCGTTCTCAATGGCTGGATGTGGGTAATGGTCGCCAACACGACCCAGCAGCAGACCGTCGCCGCTCGCTTTATTGACTGGATGATGCAGGTCGAACGTCAGCGTGCCTACGCGGAGTCCATTTACCGGCTGCCCTCGCAAGAACTCGCCCTGCGCACGATGGACCGCCGCCTCATCGATACCAATTTGATGAACGATTTGTTGTCCAGCACAACGATTCCCGGCTCTGAGGGTGCAGGCGGCACACTGGCCCGCGCCATTCAAAACGCCTTCATCAACGTCATTACGGGCAATCGCACCGCAGAAGAAGCCGTATCTGATGTCACCGCCCTGACGACGGAGTAAGCGCCAAGCGTCTCACGTTAAGAAGCTATTTGAAAAGCTATTGGGGTGCTGCCCTACAACTCGGATAGTTGTTCAATAGCCTCTTCCGCTTTTCTTGTACTCAATCCCCGCTAAAATAACCCTGTACCGTCCACCAAGCGAAACGAGCGAATCGGCATGAAGGACCTGCTGGCAAGTCTGCGCGATACCGAACCCGCACTTTACCCTGTGCTTGCAAAGCGCTGGCGCGTGACCATCACCAACTTGAGTCCACAGGAAACCGTCGAAGCGCTCGCTAACGCCATGCAAGATGCATCCATCGCACAGGGCGTCTACGATTCGCTGGACGATGCGCAGCGCGGCGCACTACAGACCCTCGTCGGCGCTGGCGGGGCCAAGATGCCGCGCATGATGTTCACTCGCATGTACGAAGACATCCGCAAACCCGCACGCGGACTCATCGACCGCGAGAAGCCGCAACAAAACCCGAAGGGCGCTGCCGAAGCCCTCTTCTACCGGGGGATCGTCTACGAAGCCTTTGAGCAAGCACCAACCGGGGCGCGAGCGGTGCTTTATGTGCCGGATGAACTGATCAAGTCGCTGCCCCTGCACCAGACCGCCTACGACGATTTGCCCGATTTGCCGACACCAGAGGCAAGTGCAGACGGTCTGCCACCTGATCTAGGTGAGGACGGACCACGCATTGACGAGCTTGACCCCGATGTAATTGACGAAATCCGCAACGCCGATACGTCCATCGTTGATGACCTGATTACAGTACTGGCCTTCATTCAGAACAACGGCCTCGAACTCGAAGGCGGACGCCCGTCTGATGCCGCCATGCGTGCCGTCCTGCCGCATCTACTGGTAAAAGGCCCCATTCGCCTGAACTTCGCCCTGCAAATCGCGGAAAGCGCCGGTCTGCTGCAAATTGATGGCGGCGCGACTATCGTCCGCAGGCAGGAAGCACGCCGCTGGCTAGAAGCGTCTCGCGGCAAGCAGTTACGCGCCCTCGCCGACGCATGGCGCGAAAGCGAGCACTACCGTGAACTGTGGCATGTGCGCGGCCTTCACCCGGAGCCGACCGGGTGGCCTTACGATC
>DAOTXA010000612.1:0-5109 GCA_034435595.1 Anaerolineae bacterium
AAGGTCGTGGTCAGGGACGCGGCGGTCCACCGGCTACGCTGCCAAACGGTCGCCCCTTCCCTGGCAATGCCCCGACTCGCGTACAAATCCCACAAATGGACGATTCAGGGCGGCTGTTGATCCGCTTTACGCCGGATTCGAATCAGGGCGAGCGCAATCAGGTGATTCAATCGGTTGGTGGACGCGCCCGCGAGCGCCTCGAAGCGATTAATGCTGTTGCCGTGACCGTGATACCGGGAGCGGATTTGAGCGTACTCACCAACTCGCCCATCGTCATCAGTGTCGAAACCGAAGGGGTCGCCGCCGTCGCAGAATACAGCACGCAGGCCGTCCCCAACGATCCGCGCTATGTCGAACAGTGGGCGCTGCCCATAATCGGCATCCCCGGCGCGTGGAGCGATATTGACAGCGTGCAGACGGTTACGGTCGCTGTGATTGACAGCGGCGTGTGTGCGAATCACCCGGACCTCGCCGGGAAGCTGGTCGCCGGGTTTGACTTCGTGGAAAACGATAGCGACCCGCAAGACGCTTTCGGACATGGTTGCGCCGTCGCCGGGATCATCGCCGCCAACGGGAACAACGGACAGGGCATTACCGGTGTCGCGCCTAACGCCCGGATTATGCCGCTGCGCGTCCTTGATGCCTTTGGGTTGGGCAGCTACAGCACGATTTCGGCTGCCATTATCTATGCCGCTGATAACGGCGCAGACATTATCAACCTCAGTCTGGCGGGGCCGTCGCCATCGGCAGTGATGGCGGATGCCGTCGCCTATGCGCAGGAACGCGATGTACTCATCGTGGCGGCAGCGGGCAATCAGGCACAGGGAGAAGTCTGGTATCCGGCGGCCTTTCCCGGTGTGATCGCGGTCGGCGCAATCGGGCCGGACTTAGAACGCGCATCATTTAGCAACTACGGGCCGCGACTTGATATTCTCGCGCCCGGTGTTGATATCCTTGCTACGGATGTGCAAAACGGTTACACGATGTTCAGCGGGACTTCCTTCGCGGCACCGCTCGTCGCCGGGATTGCCGCGCTGACCGAAGCGTATGACCTGCCGATTAACGCCCAGGATCAAATTGTATTTCTGTATCCGCCGGGGACCGAACTTGAATGTTCATAAGCGGAATGCACCCGCCTGATGTAATTCGATAGGTCCGGGCGAGATAGATGCTACGATCGGGATATGTGATGCCGATAGAAACATCGTGGTTGGTCGAGTCAAAAATCCTCTTGCACCGCGTTAAAGGTAAGGTGCATCATGCAGAAATCCTTGCGACTGATCTTTTGATTGAAGCCTATCTGGATCAATGTGACCACCCGGTTCACAGCATCGTGGATCGGCGTGCGTCGTCGTTTGTGCCGCCGAGTGCTAAATTTGTCCGCGAATCAATGCAAACGCTGCGCCATCGCAACCGGGGATGGGTTCTCATTGTCTCGCACCCGCACGCGATCCTCGATCTTGTGTTGTACACCATGACTCGCTTCGGGGTTTCGATTCGCCGTTTTGAGACGATGCGTGCCGCCTGCGACTTCTTGCAGACACAGGATAGCAGCCTGCCGTATTT
Organism: Anaerolineae bacterium; assembly: GCA_034435595.1. Taxonomy (GTDB): domain Bacteria; phylum Chloroflexota; class Anaerolineae; order Aggregatilineales; family Phototrophicaceae; genus JAVJSU01. The sequence continues at coordinate 1,567 of DAOTXA010000612.1, forward strand.
GCGCTGCCTCAAATTGGAGTAAGGGATTTTAGGAGTTTTACGTCGGGCGCGGGGCCAGGGTGATGGTAGGCACAGCATCCCCCTCATTGCCGCCAGAACTGTTCAGGCTTGCCACGCCGACCAGCAAAATCAACAGCAGCCCGACAAGGGCAGCCGCGATTAACAACCGCCGCGTGTTATCCGGTGTAGACAGTGCGCCATCCGCCGGCGTAAGGGTAATTTTGCCCCCGCTCGCCGCATGTTCGATCAACCAGCGCTGCATTAACTCCCCGTTGATATTCACCGCCGACGCTTTACCGCCCACCACTTCGCGGTACTCTAACCCGCGCATAGCGGCGTTGATGGCGGTCGCATCCAGCGGAAAATCAGTCTGCACCGTCCACGCCTCAATGCGCCCGGTATCTACCGAACGTGTCGGATCGTCGTAGCGCAACTGGCTAATCGCGGTGAGGACCTGCCGCTCTATCGAGTCCAATTGTGCCCACACACGGGCGAACCCCTGTGTGCTGGTCGTATAGACCTCATCAGCGACCGCTTTGACATCTGCGACAGTGATTACCTCGTCCGCCGCTGCCGGCAGGGCATAAAGCGCCTGTCCGAAGCGTTGGATCAGCAGGGGTTCTCCGCCGGATGCGGCACACAACGCGGTCGCTGCATCCGCTTCGCATGGGGCAAGCCAGCGCTCACAAAGAGCCGCAACGTCCGTAACCGTCAAAATGCCAAGGCGCACAACGTTCTCCGCCGGGACCAGTGCGGATAGCACGGGCAGGGCGTCCTCTGTTCCTTCGTCCATCGCCAGCGCAATCCCAAACTGCGGGCCAAGCAATCCATGTAAAACCGCCGGGAAATCGCTATCTAGCGTGCCTGAAGTGACTGCATCCGCCAGCAGATGCGCCTCATCTAGCAGTAGGGCGATGCGTCGCTTGCGCCAGATGGCGCGATACACGGCAGGCAAACAGACCTCCTTCAGCCACGCCAGCACATCGCCGCGATCCGGGTTGCGGACGGCAGAGTCTGGCACATGACCATTTGCCTGTACGCTGTCCACGATCTGCTGCGATAGTGCGGTCAACAGGGCAGATTCATCGTCCAGTGGCATCTGTGATAGCGTGACATACACGCCAATCAGATTTTCGTCACTCCTGATGAACTGTCGCAGGAGCGCGGACTTGCCGATGTGCCGTCTTCCGGTGACAACGAGCGGTGCGGTCGTAGGCGCGTCAGTCAAATGGCGGTGTATACGGACCAGCACGCCTTCGCGTCCGGCAAAGGGTCCGTCAGGAGTGGCTGGATTGAAGGGATTGCGAGCAGATGAGTCGGTGGCGGGTTCGTGTGTTGGCATCATGATGGGTCATTTTCGTGCAGGCTGCGGCAAATGCGCCTATCTTGACTGATTTGTGGGTTTGCGGCAAGCGTGTGCTGCTGGCAAAGGGCCACCAAACTACGATACATACGTGCTGTTTATGCGCCAAAACACGGCTTCATGTTATAAAGGATCAAAATCTACTACCAGCCGGATACGCTCACTTACAGGCCAATGTCCGCGTGACACCGAAATTCCTGATCTATGCATCTGGCGCACGCGTCGAAAAGGGGTAGCATCCAATGGCACAGCGAATACTTCATCTCATCCGGCACGCGCAATATCTGCTGGAGGACCGCGAGGACGGCGCACTGACCGAACTCGGCCTGCGGCAGTCGATGGCGACCGGACGCTCTTTGCAGAACATCCCCGTCGCCACGGTGTACTACAGTACGATCCGGCGAGCGATAGAAACCTGCGAGGCCATCGGCGTTTCTATGCCGGGTGTGCCACGCAAGCCGACCGATCTCTTGCGTGAGTGCATCCCACCTATGGCAGATCACCTCGTCGATTTCTTCGCGCTGCGCGGGCCAAATCTGTCTCGTTACCAGATGAACCAGTGCGCCGAACGCATCGACACCGCGCTCGATCATTTCTTTCGCGCCCCGGATTCGCAGGTGGACGACACGCACGAATTGCTGGTGTGTCACGGCAATGTGATTCGCTATCTGGTGGCACGCACATTGGGCGCACCTGTAACCGCATGGACAAACATGCTCATCAACAACTGTGGTATCACGCGCATTGTCATCAACGACGGCGGCGATCCGTTTTTGCTTTCGTTCAACGATACCGGGCATCTGACATCTGATATGCTGACGGACCATTGAGTCAAGGCGAAAGCGTCATCGATCTTACTCCCTACCTTCGGCTTCAATGACACAATTGTAATGCCAGCGGAATACAAAATTATCTTGAGGTTGCTGCTTTGCGCCTTCACCTTTGATCTTTCACCTTCATCCTGATCTGCTAAAATACCCATAGCCGCAGGGAAGTAGAGGGAAAAAGCAGTGAGCCGCCACAATCCGCCTTCGATCACGTCAGCACGCTGGAGCACACGCACCAAGCGCGTTATCGTGATGATCTGTTTGCTGGTCGGCGGCCTGATCGTATTAAATCTGCTGCAAATCGCGCCCTTGATTATCGTCGCTACCCTGCTGGCCTACCTGCTCATTCCGTTGGCAAAATTCTACGAAGATCGCGTGCTGTCGCTGGTCCCGTGGATCAAATCGCGGACGCTGGCGGTGCTGATGACCTTCATCACGGTGGTTATGCTGTTTGTGCTGCTGGGATTGGTCATGGTTCCGGTATTCGTCAACCAGCTTGAGGAAATCGCCGATGGGTTGCCCATGTTCATCACCGACCTCGAAGACGAACTCACCCGTGTCCTCAACCAGCCGGTCATGCTCAACGGCGACCCGGTCATGCTGGACGGGCGCGAGTTGATCCCGATGGAGCAGTTACAGGGGATTCTGGGCGATAGTGCAGTCGAGGGCCTGTTTCAAGCCGAAAATGTCGATATTCTGGGGACGGCCTCGGCATTTGTCGGCTCGGTGAGCGGGTTGACCGGACCCGCGTTCAGCGTGCTTGGCGGGTTCTTCAACACGGTCGTAAATCTGACCTTTCTCATCCTCATCATGTTCTATCTGATGCGCGACGGCGAGCATTTCGCCGGACATGTGGTTAATTTAACACCCTCGTCTTATCAGGGCGACGTGCGCCGCCTGTTGTACGAACTGGGCCGTGTGTGGGATGCGTACCTGCGCGGGCAGTTGATCCTGTGCATCAGTATCGGGCTGGCTGTATTCATCGCTGCGACTATTCTGGGCCTGCCCAATGCGCCGGTCCTCGGTTTGATCGCGGGTGTGCTGGAATTCATCCCCAACCTGGGGCCGTTTCTGGCGCTGGTCCCGGCGTTCTTTCTGGCGTTGTTTAACCAGTCAGCGACGATCCCGTTTCTAGAAGGCTTGCCCTTCGCCATTCTCGTTGCCATCACCTGGACGGGCATTCAAAATCTAGAGGCGTTTTTTCTGGTTCCGCGTGTGATGGGCGGCAGCCTGAACCTGCACCCGGTCGTGGTGATTATCGGCGTTATTGCCGGGGCGAGCGTGGCGGGTGCGCTGGGTCTGGTGCTGGCTGCTCCGTTTATGGCGACGGCGCGGCTGTTCGGACTTTATGTA
>DAOTXA010000613.1:0-2897 GCA_034435595.1 Anaerolineae bacterium
GCTGCCAGCGGACGCACACCCGTAAAGTGGAAAATCACCTGTTCCCGCGTGATTTCGATATTCGGGAACACCTTCGGCACCAGGCTGATAATATAGGCAATCTCTTGCTCGCTCAGTGCGGCCTCGTCGGGATTGTCGATGCGAATGTCGGTGGTTCCAATCATGACCTTGCCCATATACGGCAAAATCAGCACAATGCGTCCGTCCTCATTCTCAAAGAAAATTTCGTTGCCGCGTGTGGCCTCAAACAGCGTGGGATTATCCACAATCAGGTGCGAGCCTTTGGTCCCGCCGATGAACTCGGTGTCCAGTTTCATCGCCTCATTGACGAAGTCGATCCAGGGGCCGCCCGCATTGACGACGACCTGCGGCTTAACTGTGAACTCCTCGCCCGTTACCTCATCGCGCAGGGTGACGTGTCCGGTAGACGCGCCAACCGCGCTGACATAATTGAGCGCCATCGCGTGATCGCCCATATCCTCGGTATCCGTCAACAGGTCAATGCTGATGCGCTCTGGCGACGGCATCCACGCATCATAATAGGTTGCTGTGCATAGAATATCCTTGTTCATGTGCGGGAACTCACGCTCTGACGCTTCTTTCATGCGGAAGGTGTGCGTCGGCATAACACGATAGCTGCGTGCGAACCAATCGTAGACGATTAGCCCGATTTTGATCACCGCCGCCCCGCGCTCTGACGGCTTATCTCGCAGGCCGAGGAACTTCAGCGGCGCATTCCAGAAGCCCGAAAACCACCTGTACATCGGGACGGTGGTCGGCAGTGGTTTCGCCAGATGAGGGGCGTTTCGCAGCATAAGATTGCGTTCCGTCAGTGCTTCGCGCACCAACCGGAACTCGCCGTTTTCCAGATAGCGGATGCCCCCGTGCAGCATGTGCGACGAGGCCGCACTCGCGCCACTGTTGAAGTCACCTTTATCAACGATCAGCACCTCAATGCCCTGCGCCGCCAGATCGCGGTAGGTACCGATACCGTTGATTCCCGCGCCGATAATCAGCACCGGAATTTCGGGGTTTTCACGAATTTCCTGCAATAGTTCTTTTCTATTTGTCATTCATTACAGCCCAACTTTTAACGTACATTTGTCACTATAAATTACCGTTTGCGGCTTGCATATGCAAGCGAAAATGAAGCAAAAATGAAATGAATGGATTGATTCCCGATGAAAATGCATTTTCATCACCCTCTCATAAATTACTGAAAATTGACCCCGTTCTCGCTCAACTATACGAAAGTCTTGCGGAAAAAAGATCGTTAACACCGTATTTTACATAAACAAAAGATGAGTAATTTAGTTGAGTATTGTCTTTATTCATGATAGTTTTTTTGAGCGGATTTACTGATTTTCTCTAGATTCTAACCATTTCACGAATTCGCTACAGGAGGCAAATCGCACGCAATGTTTCTCCCATCATATTAGAGATGGTCGTAGATCATTCTGTGCAGCAAATACAAAAATCTTAAGGAGCAATCAAATGAGTGAAGTGATAATTGGTGAGATCATTGGTACGATGATTCTCATTATCCTCGGCGACGGCGTAGTCGCCAACGTGATCCTGTCCAAAACGAAAGGTAACGGGTCAGGCTGGATTGTAATCACTGCGGGATGGGGCATGGCTGTATTCGTCGCCGTGTTTATGACCGCGACACTTAGTGGTGCGCATATCAATCCGGCGGTGACACTCGGCCTTGCGATTTCCGGTCAATGGGGTGGAGAATTCTTCACCGGTTGGGGTGATGTCCCTGTCTACATTGTCTCGCAGCTACTTGGCGCGATGCTTGGCGCACTCCTCGTATGGCTGTCCTATTACCAGCACTTCGAGGCAGAAGAAGACCCGAATACGATCCTTGGTACATTTTCGACCGGCTCAGAAATTCGCAACCCCGTGTTTAACTTCATCACCGAGGTTGTGGGCACGTTCGTGCTGATGTTTGGTGTACTGAGCATCGCCGGTATTGCCCTTACTGGTGCGGTGGGCGGAAACGTCCTCGAAGGCTCAATCGCTGTGACCACAGGTGCGCTTGGCGCGTTGCCGGTAGCGCTTCTGGTGTTCAGCATCGGTATGTCCCTCGGCGGACCAACGGGCTATGCGATCAACCCGGCCCGTGACCTCGGACCGCGCATCATGCATCAGATTCTACCGATTTCAGGCAAGCGAGATTCTGACTGGAGCTACTCTTGGATTCCGATTCTCGGCCCCTTTGTTGGTGCGACCATCGCCGCTCTGTTATGGACTGCCCTGCCCGGTTTCGGTGCATAGGCCAGCGTTCATAGACTGACCTCAGATCGCTACTAAACTGGTATCTCTGCCTCCACTGCGGTCGGTTCTGAATTTCTTTGATTATCGATTATCCGGTAAAATGTTGCGCACTTAGGTCGGTATTTTGCAGATTGCGGGCTTTTAGCGCCAATCGTGTTACCTAAAGTGTTGTCTTCGACCGCAACCTCAAGGTCGGAACTTGCCGGACCAGCTAATTTATCTTTGACACACCACTTCAAGAAAAGGAAATACTTATGTCGAAATATATAGGCGCAATTGATCAGGGTACGACCAGCACCCGTTTTATGATTTTTGATCACGACGGAACCGTCGTCGCCAGTCACCAGTTGGAGCACGAGCAGATTCTCCCGCAGGCCGGGTGGGTCGAACACGACGCCGAGGAGATCATCCGGCGCACCCAGCAAGTGATGGATGAGGCGATGAAAAAGGCAGGTGTCGGAGCCAGCGACCTCGTCTCTATCGGCATCACCAACCAGCGCGAAACTACGGTCGTCTGGGATAAAAATACCGGCAAGCCGCTGTATAACGCCATCGTCTGGCAGGATACGCGTACCGGATCAATCGTTAATCGTCTGGCGGCGGATGGCGGCGCGGAT
>DAOTXA010000614.1:0-1512 GCA_034435595.1 Anaerolineae bacterium
TGCTGGTGCTGGTGCCGTTCGCCATCCTCAGTGTGACCGGGCTGCCCTTTGGACTCGTGTTTGCGCTTGATGGCCTCGGCCTCGTCATCGCCGGGTTGATCGTCCTGTATTACTATCTGGAATGGCGCAACGACCACTTGATCGTCACCAACCAGCGCGTGCTGCACATCGAACGCACGATCTTGACGCTCGAAACCAGTATTAGCGAAGTCCCCCTCTTGAGTGTGCAGGAAATCAACGCCGACCTGATTACGGCGAATCCGTTTAGCCGCCTGTTCGACTTCGGAACCGTCGAACTCAAGACAGCGGGGTCGGCGGGCAACATCAAGTTCACTTTGATCCCGCACCCCGACAAGGTGCAAGATGTGATCTTCGAGTATCGTGAGAAGCAGCGTCAGGGTGAAAATCTGGAACATCAGGAACACATCCGCGAGGACATTATGCGGGCGATTCGCGGCGGCGAAGGCGGCGCGGAGTTATCTGGCGAGGACGGCATGAGACGACCCACTGCGGTTAAACGCAAGTCAAGTCTCCTCGGCTGGATGCGCTCGGTCAACGATGAAGGCGAAACCATCTATCGTAAACACTTGCTGTTATGGATGCGGCGCATCTTCTGGCCTCTGATGCTGACCTTACTCGGTCTGGGGGTGATGGCGCTGGGTGTATTTACCGCCCTCGGCGCAGTGGGAATGCTGGCAGGGTCGGTGCTGGCGGCATTGGGTGCTTTTGGCGTCTACTGGGGAGATTGGGACTGGCGACACGATACCTATGTCGTCGGCAAAGATACGATCAAAATTATCCACAAGCGCCCGTTCTGGCTGCAAAACGAAAACGATCAGATTCGCGTCGAGCGCATCGACAATGTGATCAGCGAACAGGGCGGCCTGATTGAAAATCTGTTCAATTATGGAACCGTGCGGATTTTGCTACTCGGCGACGATGTCGGCGGGGGCAAGTACTTTAACTACGTGCCAAATCCGCAGGAAGTACAGTCAGAAATTACCCGACGGCGCGAGCGTTTGCGCCAGCGGGAAAGCCTGCTAGAAGAACAGCGCCGCCGCGATGAACTGGTCGAGTATCTATCGGTGTACCATCAGGAACAGAGTGGAGAGGGTGGCTTTCAGCAACCCGGTCAGCCCGGTGTTCAGCAGCCAGGGCAGGGAAACCAGCAACCACCGCCCAACCCGTATTCACGTGGGAATTTCCCGCGATAGTAGCAGCATATCAGGCGAATTGCAGCAAAATATCCGCGATTTCTTTGGGGTGAGTCTCCCAGATGGAACCGTGTTCGCCGTCCAACTCGAAATACTGCCAGTCCGGGTCATCTTTAATGGTGACTCGATGGTTCATTATCGAGCATAACTTACGAATGCGTTCATCACTTACCATGTGACCACTACCCAATTGGTATGTCCGCATCAGCGCCGCCTACGCATTGTTGGAACTTGGCGACGCCCGCGCCGTCGAACCGCTCATCCGCGCCCTGCGCGATGACGATATCTGGGTCCGCAG
>DAOTXA010000615.1:0-4145 GCA_034435595.1 Anaerolineae bacterium
GCACGCTCGGCGTCTTTGGCAGACAGAGACACGCCATTTACTTCGCTGACACTCGCATTTAGATTGACCTGGGCTGTGTTCGCCCCGGTGAACAGCACACCGCGAAACAGAATCAGCCCGATGAGCGCCAGCAGCAGCACATACAGGCCGGGATACGTCACGGGGTCAGGGGCACGCACCGTCCGCCAGATGGGGACCGTCTCCAGCACGATTTGCATGGGGTCGATGCCGTCATACGAGGCGCGTTTTTTCGGGTTAGAGAGGATTTCGTAGGCTTCATTGATGAGGCGCGTTTCGTATTCCGCCTGCGCAATTTCGACTTCGAGGCGGGCGAGGGCTTCGGGATCGTCGCGGAGAATGACACGCTGACCGATCAGGTGGTCAGGATGTACCTTGCGCATGAGGTCGCGGTAGGAACGCTTAATCTGGTCAGCACCGGCAGTGCGGCGCAGACCAAGAACCTGATAGTGTGTGCGAAGTTGTGCCATATCCTTGTGATCCCCGAAAAATCACACGGTGTCTCAATGTTTTCTTTACACACAAAGTATAGCTTATGTTTCGACAGATAACGAATAAGAAAATAAGACTATATGGCGGCCTCAAACGGAAAATTCAGATTATTTGCCATTCTTCCGCGCATAAACCCGCTGAGTTCGACGCATGGGTCACGCGCCCGGACAATCGAGTTTGGCGGTTGAAGTGGGTCGGCGGGGAGGTGCTGCTCGTACAAAGCGCATTCCCCGCCGCCAAATCATTGTGACGCTGTTACTCAATCACCTCGATACTCAGTGCATCTAGCGCTTCTGGCAAGGCTCCGGTGCGCAGTTGCGCCGCCAGCGTCTCTGCCTCGACTTGCGTGAAGTTGCCGGAGATTATCGCCGACTCTCGGAGCACACTTTGAATCACCGGGATTGACAGCACTTCGCCATCCAGCACAATTGCCAGACCTTCGCCAATATGGTTGGTGGTGTATTCCTCAAAGCTCGCTGCCGCCTCATCGTTGAAGGTGACGAGAATCGACCATCCGCCGAAGTCGTTTTCAAACGTCTCGACTGACGCAGATATATCACCGCTCAACACTGTTTCAAAGGCTGACCCATCCGGGCGCGGTAAACCGTCATCATCCGGGCGAGCGGTGGATAGAATCTGTTGCGCGATATAGTCATCGAACAATCCGGCTTCGATACCACTAAAATCCACGAATTCCAGCAGGCCACGCCGGGTGATAAGGTTGAGATAGCGGTCGATGTCGTCCGTATCAACGAGGTCCATCTCCACAAGAATCGTACCGTCGTCTTTGGCGGCGATAAACACATCACTCAGCCCATCTTCTGCTTCCAGCCGTTGTGCAATGACTTCGGCGGCTTGTTGCACATCTTCAAATGCGATCTCGCCATCTGCCGCACCGAGGACGAGACGCAGCGATGCGTTGGCCCCGGCAGTCTGCGTAGGCGTGGTGGCGGTTGGTTCTGGTGTGCTTGTGGCTTCGACCGTTGCGGTCGGTTCTGGTGTAAACGTGGGTTCCGGCGTGGCGGTCGGCGTTTCCGTCGGCGCGATCTGGATGACAGTCGCCAGCAGCGCGTCGTCGTTGACGGTCACTGCGTCCGCGCTGACCCAACCGGCGCTTTCCAGCCACAGCCATGCGCCCTCATTGGCAGATGCAGCGATGACCGCTTCCTCATCCGGGCCAAACGTGCCGAGGACGGCGTAATCCGCGCCCGGTCCCGCGTATACGGTGATTTCATCTGCGCCAGAAGCCGCCAGCGGGACGGCTTGCGTTGGGCTTGGGGTGACGGTCGGAGATGGCGTTTCGGTCGGAACTGGTGTTTCGGTTGTGGTGGGGGTAGCTGTTGCGGTTGGTCCCGGTGTTGGCGGGCCGGGATTCACCCGTAACAGGCTAAAATCACCGAGGGTTTCCAGACCTTCAGCACGAACCCAGCCGTCACCGCCACGTTCCATGGTCCAGGCGATAAAGTACCATTCACCATCCGGGCTAATCGCACGAACGCTGGTTCCTAAATTGGGTCCAAAGGTATCGTAAATCGGGAAGTTCTCGCCGGGGCCAGTGTGCATCGGCACACCATCAGGCCCACTGAATACAGTTGGTGGCGGTGGCATCGTTGGTGTGACCGAGGCTACCGGAGGGCTGGCGGTGACAGTTGGCATTGATGGTGCGGCAATGACTGGTAAGGTCGAACTGTCGCCCGAAACTACCACCAATGTCGAAAATACCCATGCCTGCTGGCCTTGATATTCGACAAAGTACCATTCGCCGGATTCATCCACGCCGAGCAAAGGCATGGTTTCGTTTTCGGCTGCTGCAAGTATGATTGGCGCATCCATACCTGGACCAAAACGCAAATTTAGCCCGGTTGTGGTTGTGACAGATGGACCTGTCGTTCCGGGTATCGCAGATGGTGTTGGTGTCACATTCGTTGTAGACGGCACGGCGATGACGGTCAAGGCGTCTGAATCGCCGTCCAGCGTGACGACCTCGGACTGCACCCACACTTCCTCACCGCGAAAATCGACCAGCAGCCAGTCGCCGCTTTCATCGACACCGAGAACGGGGAGCGTCTGGTTGCCGGGGATCACATGTGTGGTGGGAAAGTCTATGCCTGCCCCGGCGCGTAGTTCGGTCGCGGTGTTGGTGGTGACGGTTGGTTCTGTAGTAGCTTCGACGGTCGTTTCCGGCGTAGCTTCTGGTGTAGCTTCTGCTGTCACTTCTGGCGTGGATTCCGGCGTAGCTTCTGGCGTAGCTTCTGCTATCACTTCTGGCGTGGATTCCGGCGTAGCTTCTGGTGCTTCTATGTCAGCGACGGCGGTTTGCGTGCCTGCACTGTCGAAAAGCGCATCAAGCGGGGTCGGTGTGTCGTCGCCGGATGCCGCCGCCAGGAGGCCGATCAGTACCAGCGCTACCGCCCCGAACAACACAAGAATTTGTAACCAACCGCTGTTGTTTTCGTCCTGCATGTGTGTGTCCCTTTCTGACAAATGCTACGGATCAATATCCAACCCGGAAGCATCTTGCATAAAAATGTACTGACTGTCTATGATCTCCTCATCAGGGCCGGGTACGATACGCTCGTAACCGCCATTCGGCAGGCCGACCCATGCGGTCGCGTTGCTGAGTAGATCAGTCGCCAGAATGCGCAGCAAACGGCGCTGCAAGCGCGGGTCCGTGATCGGAAATACGACTTCTACGCGGTTATACAGGTTGCGCCGCATCAAATCTGCGCTGCCGGCGTAGAAACGGTGTTGCGGGGCGGCGTTCTGGAAGTAAAAAACGCGTGGATGCTCCAGATAGCGCCCCAGAATGCTCAAAACACGGATGTTTTCACTCAAGCCGGGGATGCCCGGTCGCAGGCAGCACAGACCGCGAATAATCAGATCGACGCGCACACCCGCCTGCGATGCTTCATAGAGCTTCTGGATCATTACGTCCTCTTCAAGCTGGTTCATCTTGAAGATGAGACGGGCGGGCTTGCCCTCTTTTGCGGCTTCGATTTCATTGTTGATCAGATCGACCAAACCGGGCAGCAAATACTCCGGCGCGACCAGCAAGCGGCGGTAGGTCGTCGCGGGGGCGTACCCGGTCAGGCGGTTAAACATACGGGATGCGTCCTCGGCGATCTCGCGGTCGGCGGTGAACAGCCCAAAATCGGTGTACATGCGGGCGGTGCTGGCGTTATAGTTGCCCGTCCCCAGATGCACATAGCGGCGCAGTCCATCGCCTTCTTTGCGGATGACCATGGCGACTTTGGCGTGCGTCTTAACCGATAATTGTTCTACACCATAGGTCACATGGACGCCCTGATGTTCCAGTTGACGCGCCCATTCGAGGTTGTTCTCTTCGTCAAAACGTGCCTTGAGTTCGACCAGCACCGCGACCTGCTTCTCGTTTTCACGCGCTTCCATAAGAGCCTGGACGACGGGGGAGTTTTTGCCGACACGATATAGCGTGGCCTTGATCGCCAGCACCTGCGGATCATGGGCTGCGGCGCGGAAGAAATCCTCGACCGGGGCGAACGATTCGTAGGGGTGGAATAGCAGAATATCATGGTCACGGATCGCGCCGAACAGGTCTGTGCCCTGCGGGACGCTATCTGTGGGTGGCGGCACATATGGCGGGTATTTCAAGTCGG
>DAOTXA010000616.1:0-6404 GCA_034435595.1 Anaerolineae bacterium
GACGTAGACCCGGCCTGCCTGACCTGCCACAGTGCGGCCTATTCGCGTGCGATCAATGCCGTTGCCGATTATGAAGAATCGCCCTACATTCCCTCGCAGATGATCCAATCGTTGCAGGCGCTTGGCGTCAGCGAAGAGGCGATGAATGAATACTTCGTCACCCTTGCAGAGAACGCAGGTGCGACAGGCGAACTCGTCACCGACTATTCACTGATCCCTGAACATGCGGATCCGCTGGCAGAATTCGGCGTCACCTGTGCTTCGTGCCACAACCCGCATCTGGGCACACCCGGCAACCTGGTCGGCGAGACAGTTTACGCGCAGTGTACATCCTGCCACAGCAACGCCCGCTATACCGAAGCCTTCGGTGAGGGCATCCACCGCCCGGTGCAGGAAATGTACGAAGGCACGACGCTGATCGAAGAAGTCCCCGGTTCGCCGTCCTCGCACTTTACCAGTGAAGGCGGCCCCGATTGCGCGACCTGTCATTTGCCCGTCATGGATGTAGAAGGCGGCAAGCAGCGTGTCAGTCACCTGATGCAGCCGATTTTGCCCGGTGCGGCGATGGATGTAGAAGGTCTGGTTGATGGTTGCTCGCAGTGCCATGAGGACCTCGCATCGCCTGCCGATCTGCAAACGCTCATTGACGACGTGCAATCGACAGTCGAAACGCGACTGGTCGCAGCGCGTGAAGGCGTCGGCGGCGATACCCCGCAGTGGGTGACGGACGCCCTCGACTTCGTGGAAGGTGACTCATCCGGCGGTATCCACAACTTCGGCTACACGGATGTTTTGCTCGATGCGGCGGAAGTCGAACTCGGTACGGCAGAAGTCGGCGCGACCTTGATTGACCTTGACCCGGATAACGGTGTATCGAATCTGCCGTTGATGGATGAGGAATTTGTTGGTGTACCGCTCCTGATCCTCGGTCTAATCGGGGTTGGCGTGTTGAATCTGCTGCTTGGCCTGCTGATTCTGCTGCTGGGCGGCAAACGTCGTTTGATCTACACCGGCGTAACGCTGGTGCTGGCGGTGGTGCTGATTGCGGGTGGTGTGGTCATTCAAGGGCAAGAGAGCGCCATGCCTGAGATCACGCTGACAGGTGACAATGGTAACTGCCAACTCTGTCACGCATCAGATTCGCAGTTTATGCTGGCGGATGGCAATGTGCTGCATATCGGCGTGGACTACGAACGGCAAGCCGCTTCTGTACATGGTGCAGATAGCGAACTTGGCACATGGGGCTGCACCGATTGCCACACATCGGGGCCATTCCCGCACGCGGGTGCGCTTCCGGCAAGTCTGCGCGACTATCGCGCCGATTCGTCCAACTTCTGCATCGACTGTCATGTGGATGCAGACGAACACTGGCAGCCTGTCCTCGACCGTAATATCCTGGTCGGCTGCACAGATTGTCACGGTGCGCATTACGTTACCCCGGCGGATCAACTGCCAGAGGACGCACTGCCGCGCAACTATCCACCTGTTGAGAGTGAAGGCGCTCACTAGGCCATATCGCTAACCATAGAGGCGACTGATCCGGTCGCCTCTATATCAATCTGGCGGGTGAGGTGGCCTAATTCGCCTTCTGCCAGCGTGTAAAATAACGCTCCAGCAACGCAAAAATACCGAACAGACCCAATCCAAGAATGCTAATCATCACAATTGCCGCATACATGCGATTATAGTTGAGCATGTTGTAGTTGAAGTTGATGAGGTAGCCCAATCCGGTACGTCCGGCGATGCCCTCGGCGATGTAGAGGACGGCAATCGCGGTCCCGGTGCTGATCTTGAGCGCGGTAATCACAGCCGGGATGCTGACCGGCAGATATACATAGCGCAGGCGGTGCCATAAATTCGCACCCAGCGAATTGATCGATTCCAGCGTTTCTGGCTGCACTTGCACCGCCGCGTCGTGGACGATGACGAACACCTGAAAGAATAGCACCAGCGTCACCAAAAAGACGCGGGACTCATCCCCCAACCCAAGAAACAGGATAATCAGCGGTAAGAACACCACCTTCGGCGCGGGATAGGCGAAGGTCAGCACCGGCGTGAGGACAGCATCTAGCGGGCGAATCTGCGCGGTGAGTAACGCCAGTGGAACCGCCAGCGCGACCGATAGCAACAGGCTTAAGCCCAGTCGTCGTGCGCTGGTAATTGTATGGGTGATGAGGTGATCTTCCGGGATGTTGGCAAGCGTTTCGCCTTCTTCTGCGTCCAGCGCCAGTTCATCGGTGAAGCTGGCCCAAACTGCGCCCGGTGTTGGCAGAAAGTTCGCGTCTACGTTGATCGCCGCGATATGCCACAACACCACCAGCAAAAATAGATCGACAAACAGAATGCCGCGTTTCCACAGGGGTTGGCGTGGCGCAGTCTTTTTGGGTGCGATGTCGGGTTCCGGGGTTGTCATAGGCCCAGTGCCTCGCGGATTTGACGGGTGAAGCGCAGAAAATCAGGATGATCGCGCCCCGGCAGTTCAACCGCACCCAGGCCCACAAATGGACTCCGCATCACCACAGGATCGCGCAGTGCGCCATCTTCGGGGAATATGAGCACGTTATCGGTCAGCAGTGCCGCCTCTTCGACGCTGTGCGTGACCATCATCATCGTTACACCCAGTTCCATGCGAATGGCACGCAGCCGCTTTTGCAGGCGCTCTCGTGTCAGTTCATCCACCGCCGATAGCGGCTCGTCCAGCAAAAGAATATCGGTTTGCAGCGCGAGGACACGCGCTAATGCCACCCGTTGTCGCTGCCCGCCGGATAGTTGACCGGGATATTGTTTGGCGACATGGGCAATCTGCATCCGGTCTAGCCACGCGGCGCGGATGCGGTGACGATCTCCACGCGGGACATTACGAATCTTCAGACCAAGCTGCACGTTGCGCTCGGCGGTCAACCAGGGCAGCAGGCCATAATCCTGCAACATCAGCCCGACCTCGTGCGATGGCCCCTTTACGAGTTCGCCATTCAGCAGAACGCGCCCGGTTTGCGGCTTCCGCAATCCTGCCATCAGATACAACAGCGTCGTTTTCCCACTGCCGGATGGCCCAAGAATGCTCCACGACTCGCCCTCGCCGACCCGCCATGAAAATCCATCTACAATTGGGCGCACGCCCGGATACGCAAATGTCACCTCATCAAGTTCGATGGCGATAGGGCGGTCGTCAGCGTGGACCGTGTGTGCGCGGGTGTGGGTATCGGCGGTCATAGGTGGGGTACGCCTCATGTGCAGTGGTTGTAGTAGGGCACGGCACGCCGTGCCCTTACGAACTTGGTGGCTCGTGCGGCTGTTAAGGCAGCAGCACCGCGTCAATCACGTGGATGACGCCGTTGCTGGCGGTGATGTCGGTCGTGATAACACGCACTTCACCGTTGAGGATCACATTGCCATCGACAACGCTCACATCAATGGATGCCCCTTCAAGCGCGGTCGGGATGCTCTGACCGTCTGATGCGACCACGTCTTCCGCGAGGAATGCACCATCGCTAATGACGTGATACAGTAGAATATTCGCCAGATTTTCGCTTGCCAGCAGGTCTTCGGCGCTGATGTCAAGCAGAGCAAGTGCGGCGTCAAATGCGGCGTCCGTCGGCGCGAGAACGGTAAACGAGCCTTCGGGATCGTTGAGCGTTGCGAACAGATCGGCCCGGGCGATGGCGACGTTCAGCGTGGAGAACCCGGCGCTGCCTGCCAGCGCTTCGGCAACGGTTAGTTCCGGCACAAACGAAGCGTCCACCAGCGCGTCATAGGCGAGTGGTTCGGCGAGCAGTTCGCGCTCCACCATCCAATCGACTACCAGCGCAGTTTCGGCCTCAGTCGGCACGCCAGAAACCGGGAATGTGGGGATCGGTAGTGTCGGTTGCAGCGGCGGCGGGATAATCAGGTTGGCGGTCATCACGTCACGGTAGCTTTCACCATCGTTGTTGATGACAGTGACGGCACGCTCGTAAGCACGCAGGAACGCGGATACGGCTTCACCGTTATTTACCAGCGCATCCCCGTTGAAGGCGAGGACCGTCGGCACGAAGTCCACGGCATCCTGATCGACGGCCAACAGGGTGCCACCTTGAAGGTCGGATGCCAGCGTCACCAGCGGTTGCGGCAGCGTCGCAGCGGCAATTTGCCCCTGACCGAGCAATTCAAGGCGCACAGGGATGGCAGGAACCTCTTCGTAGACAATTTCGTCATCGCTGAAGCCCGCATCGCGCAACATGGCGGTCGTCAGATACTCGATGATGCTATTCTGCGAGATGGCGATGGGCACGCCGCGCAAATCGTCAATCGACTCAACGCCGCTTTCTGCCCCGGCGACGATCCCGAAGTAGGGTTCGAGGATCGGTTCGTGACGAACGGCCTTGATATCGATGCCACCGTTAACCAGCAGACTCAGCACCGCCATATCCGTGTTCAGCCCATCAACTTCGCTCGCCTGCACCGCGACTTGCTGGTCACGCGCCGAGGTGAACGGGATCAGTTCCACGTTGACGCCTTCGTCCTCGTAGAATCCGGCGTTCTGCGCGACGTACAGCGGCAGCGTGTTCAAAACGGGCAGTACGGCGATGCGCAGGGTAGGCGTCTCATCCTGCGCGGCGGTGGGGACGACGATTGCCGTCAGAAGTAATGCCAGCAGCACCATGAGTACGAGAGTTTTTTTCACGATTTGTTCTCCTTATGTCAAGTTTGTGATGCGATGTTTAGCGAGATTGGGAAATTCAGCACAAACTAAATGGTTTGAACGCAGTATATCAGATGTCGCTCTTAGATGTGGAGTTAAATATCATTAGGGATCGGATAGAAAGCAAGGGCGAATCAAGTTGAATTCTTTGTGTGCATTCAGACGCATAATCCGGTATGCTAAAAGGAGAATAGTCTCACCCTTACCGGAAAGCTAACATGCATCTGAATCGTGGCCCCGCAAGGCGAACGCGCCGTTCTGCGGGATGCTTCCCATTGTTGTTGCTGCTGGCACTCATGGCGGGTTTCGCTGTGGCGGCGTGGTCTTGGCTGGATGCGCGGTTTACCCCCGATCCGGCACAACAGGCGGCGGAATCGCTGCGACGTGCCAGTGATGCATTCGCACGTGGCGACCTCGATACGGCGGTTTCGGCAGCGCAACAAAGCTGGGAAGCGGCCCCCACGCCGGCAAACACGGACGCACTGCTGCTGCTGGTCCGGGCGCTGGTCTATCGCAGCTATCAGGAATATGACCGGGGCATTGACCGTTCCCTTGCCCTTGATTTGACACAAAACGCCTACAATCGTCACCCGACGAATGCCGATGTCGTCGCCATTCACGGGTTCGCGCTGCAAGCCAACGGTCAACCCGTCCGGGCTGCACGTCTGGCGGAACAGGCGCTACGCTGGGATACGTCGCATGTGCTGGCACGAGTCGTGCGTGCACTTGGATACGCGGGTGCAGGCGGATTCGAAGTCGCTCTGGAAGAGGCACGCCGCGCCGCGACTCAGGATTCGCCTTATCGCATGGACGCGCTGCGCGTCATGGCCCTGAGCTACAACGACCTCGGACGCTACCCCGACGCAACCAACGCCATCGAAGCGGCAATTTCCCTGCATACGCGCCTGCTCCCGCTCCACTTTGAAAGCGCCCACTATGCCCTGCAAGTCGGTGACGCCGACTCCGCAACGGCGGCGTATTTCAACGTGTTGGCCTTCGATCCTGATAACATCAAGGCACGTCTGCGCATGTGCGAACTATCATCATTGCTGCGTGAAGGCGATCTGGCGCTCGATTACTGCACACAGGTCACCGCTCGTGCGCCGGAATGGTATGCGGGCTGGTATCGTCTGGGGCGCGAGCACTTCCTGCGCGGCGATTATACGCAGGCACAAATCGCCTTGAACCAGTGTTCCATGTTACAGGTCGCGCAAAATATCCCCATCCTCGAACGCGAACTTGATTGCTGGTACTTGCAGGGGCAATCTGCCGAAATTCTAGGTGATTGCCCCGGTTTGCTGCGTGTGTATAACCAGTTTCGTGCGATGGCTGCTGAAGCGAATTTGCCGCAAACGTGGACCTATCCCCCCGAAGGACCGGGCATCTGCCAGCCTTGACGCGCAACGCAAATCCAATCGCTGCGTATACGTATGTTATGAGATTCTAAACATACAAGGGGAACCCGATCATGAAACGATTTGCACTGATTTCGCTGCTGGTGCTGGCGCTAGTCATCACCGGATGCGCCTTCACGGACGCCTTTACCGATACCTTCACCAACCAGCCCTTCGCCGCCGCATTGGATGGCGTCGAACGTGCAGAAATCTTTATCTCCAGCAATGCGCAAGATGTAACCGTTGGTGCACTGGAACCGGATTCGACCGATTTGATTACCGGGAACGCCGATGTCGTCGGCAGCCTTGAATTTAACGTTAGCGGTGAG
>DAOTXA010000617.1:0-3196 GCA_034435595.1 Anaerolineae bacterium
CGGGTCAATATCCTGACGCGCACGGTTGATGATGTTGCCCCATGTTGCCGTTGGCGGCATCACACCAAAGCCGAGGAAGCTGAGCGCGGCTTCGACGATAATGGCGGTCCCGATACCGAGGGTCGCCGCCACCACAATCGGCGCGACGCAGTTGGGCAGAATGTGACCGAACAGAATGCGAACATTCGTTGCGCCAACCGTGCGTGCCGCGAGGACGAATTCCTGTTCTTTGAGTGTGAGTACCAGTGAGCGCACGATACGCGACAGGCGCATCCAACCTGTGAGGCCGATGATGAGCACGATGTAAACCACTGTCGCGCTCAATTGTCGCCCAAAGATGTTGATCTCTGCCAACCCGGTTTGTTCCTGCAAGGTGCGTGATAGCACCAATAGCAAAATCAGCGCCGGAATCGCCAGCAGTGCCTCAACGATGCGCATAAGGATCGCGTCTACCAGCCCACCGAAGTAGCCGGAAACCAGCCCGACAACTGTACCGAGCGCAATCGAGATTGTGACCGAAGTGAGCGCGATCATGATCGAAATCTGCCCGCCATAGATGGTGCGTGCGAACACATCGCGTCCAGCTTCATCTGTGCCAAAGACGTGATCGGCTGTTGGTGCGCTAAGGCGGTTACGCACGTCGGTGTCATTGGCGTAGTCTTCGGTGTAGATGAACGAGCCAAAAACGACATAAGAAACGATCAGCGTCAGCAACAGCACACCGAACACCGCCATACGATGCTTCATAAAGCGGCGAATGGTAATGCGCAGCAAGCTGTCATTTTGTATCGTATCGTTTTCCGACAGGTTGGTAACGTCGCCCGACTGGGATTTGGAAATAGTAGACATTGGTTCGTCTCCTGCGGGCTAGTAGCGGATACGCGGATCGAGCGCCGCGTAGAGAATGTCGGTGACAAGTTGGAATGTGACGACCATTACCGCGATCAACAGCACGAAGGCGATCAACAGCGTGTAGTCGATCTGGTTGAGCGCGTCAATGAACATCTTGCCCATTCCAGGCCAGCTAAACACCGTTTCTGTGATGACCGCACCACTCAGCAAGAAGGGCAGGTCCAGCCCGACCAGCGTAATCAGCGGGAGAGATGCGTTCTTCAGGGCGTGCAGAAACACGATCCGTCGCTCGCCAATGCCTTTAGAGCGTGCTGTGCGCACGTAATCGCTGTTGATGACTTCCAGCATTGTAGCGCGAATATAGCGGCTGTAGGCGGCGATACTGATGGATGCCAGACTGATCACCGGCAGAATCATGTGACGCAGCAGTTCATCAAACGAACGGTCCCCGCGTGAATCGTACATGCCAGAAACCGGCAGCGATGGCAAGCCTAATCGATTGGCCTGTACCGAAAAAATTTGCACCAGAATCAATGCGATGAGGAAGATAGGCATTGAGTACGTGACAAACGAGAACGACGTTACGGCATTGTCGAACCACGAATACTGGCGCAGCGCGGCGTAAATGCCAATCGATAGCGAGACGATAATCGTCAAAATATAGGCACTGACGCCTAGAATGAGCGTGTTTGGCAAAAAGTCGCCGATCACATCGGTGACGGGGCGGCGATAAAACACGGATTCGCCAAAGTCACCGCGCAAAATGCCATCGCGCACGCCGTACTGTTCAAAGTCGATTTCGCCGTCACTATCGAGGTCGGCGGTGCGCAGATACCAGCTATCACCGATCAACCAGTGTACATATTGCAGCGGCAGCGGGTCGTCAAGGCCGAACCGGGCACGCAGCAGGGCACGGTCTTCGGCGGTCGCCGTCGGGTCCTGCGCCAGATACGCAAACGGATCCCCTGCCGATTTAAGCAGAATAAACACGAATACCGTGATCAAAATAATCAGCGGGATGGCCTGTAAGATGCGGCGGAGTATGTATTTGGTCATGAGCAGCTATCCGGGGGAATTAGACGCGGGGGGCGACGCGATTATCGCGCACCCCCCGTGCGTGTTTACGATTGGGGATCGGGGTTACTGGGCAGGCTGCCAGAACTCGATCTTGTTGAGCCAGTTGGAGCTAAGCACGCCGAGGTCCTGCATCGTGCTGGTGTCGAGCACGTCGGTGCGAGCTGCGTACCAGGTCGGGCGCAGGTACAGGCCGTGCCAGTGGTAGCCTTCGAAGAATTCGTTGATGACTTCGCCAGCCAGTGCTTCACGTTCGGCAACGTCAACAGTCGTACCAACTTCGAGGTTGGTGCTGTCCATCTCCGGCAGGCACAGGCCCCAACCGTTCTTGCCGTTGGGGTTCTCAGCGCTGGGGATACCGTCGCAGCCGAACCAGTCGGGCAGGTACGGGGCGAAGGGCGACAGCGCCGGGGCGCTCAGTGCGAACAGGGAGATGTCCCAGTCACCGGTATCCAGCACGCCGCGCTCCAGGAAGGAGGCGAAGAGGACGCCGGACGGGATCGGCAGCAACTGCGCCTGAATACCGACTTCAGCCAGATATTCCTGGATGAAGACCTGGTAGTCCATACGCAACTGGCGGGTGGTGGTGAAGAAGCGGAGGACCAGTTCGGTGCCTGCGCCATCGTCACGGATACCGTTGTCGTTGGTGTCAACCCAGCCCGCTTCGTCCAGCAGACGGTTGGCTTCTTCAACGTTGTAGTCGATGAAGTCAAGGTCTTCGGGCCAGTACTGAGCGGCGAACCAGCTCTTCGGAACTTCTGTACCGGGGCCGATCAGTTCTTCGGCGAGGGTGGCACGGTCAATGGCGTGGATGATAGCGCGGCGGACGTTCACGTCGTCGAGGGCGGGGTGGGCCTGCTCACGACCAACGTTCATCCAGATCGCGTCACCGTAGACGCCGGGGGTGTTCCAAACTTCGACGTTTTCCAGCGAACCGTAGTTGGAAGCCTGATCATCGGGCCAACCCAGCGACAGGTCGATTTCGTTCACGTCGAGGGCGTTCACCATCTGCGCGGTTTCGGTGATGATGCGCAGCACAACGCGCTCGTAAGCGGGCATCTGACCGTCCCAGTTCGGGTTCACGTCAAAGGTGACGCTTTCGCCACGATTCCATTCACCGAAAACGTAGGGGCCATAGCCAACAACGCCTTCACCGTCGAAGTACGGGTGCGCGTCAATGTTGCCATCAGCTTCCAGCATTTCCGCGAAAATGTGTTCCGGCAGGTAGCAGCTCAGGTAGTCGCCGGTCAGGTAGTCGGGGTACGGCTGG
>DAOTXA010000618.1:0-8227 GCA_034435595.1 Anaerolineae bacterium
AATCGGTCAGTTCGGCGGGCAGGAACTCGATGAACGGGCAGTTCGGCACTGCCGCTGCCATATGCGCCGAGGCCGCAATGCCGATGCCGGTTTTCCAGCAGTGCGGCACGATGAGACGCCCGCGATCCTGCGCCATATGACACACGCGCATCGCTTCGGTCAGCCCTCCGACGCGCCCCACATCCGGCTGCGCGACCTGAATCCCCCCGCGATCCATCAAATCAATGAACTCGAAGCGCGTATTCTGCCACTCACCGCACGCGATCCGCATGGGAGCCTCGCGGGAAAGGGTCGCGTAACCGTCCAGATTGTCGATTTGGAGCGGTGTCTCTAAGAAGAAAATGTCGAGGTCGTCCCAGTCGCGCACCGTTCGCAAACACGTTGAGGCGTCAAACCAGCGATATTGCACGTCCACCATCATCGTAAAATCAGGGCCGACTGCATCGCGACACGCCCGGACGATTTCAGTCATCTGCTCATCGGTTCCCAGCAGACCGAGATGGCGATAGGGACCGTCCAGCGTGCATTCCATTTTCCCGGCGGTGTAACCGTATTCTTTCGCTTTGTGCGCCCACTCGACCAGCGAATCGCGGTATTCCTCGACGGTGTCGCCGTGAGGTTGCAGGGAGGCATACGGCACGATATGATCCTTGTGTGCGCCACCGAGTAGCTTATAAACGGGCAAACCCAGCGCCTTACCCTTGATGTCCCACAGGGCCATGTCAATCGCGCCAATCGCGCAGATGACCGCGCCCCGGCGTCCACTCATAGCGGTGAACGTGTACAGTTTTTCCCAGATAGCGGCGGTATCAAACGGGTCTTCGCCAATCAGCAAATCGCGCATCCCCATCGCCATGCTGTGACTGCCCGGTGCTTCGATGGCGGCCTTCACCAACCAGGGACCAGTATCCGTCTCGCCAATGCCGGAAATACCCTCGTCCGTATGCACGATGACAATCGCGTCATCCTGCGACGATGAGGTGGCGTCCTCGCGTAAATCCGGGGCCACCAGAATATGACATTCGATGTCAGTGATTTTCATGTTTTCGCTGCTTTCTGTTTATAGACAATGCGCTTGTCGCCAGACATCCGTTGTCTGATGACTTGCAGAGGTTCGATGTTCGGTGATCTATCATGGAATGTTTCAAATTCTACTGGGTCGAATGCCGAACGACAAGCGGGCTGCACTCCCGCTCTGTGCCGGAACTTCAATAGCAAACATCAATCATCCCGACCGCGAATGATACGCGCAACCGCCGCCAGATCAGCTTTCGGCTGGCGATCATAAGTCAGCAAACCGTTGATCTCCTGTTCAACATCGGTCAACTGTGTGTAACAGAACCCTTGCAGCACGGGCGACGCATCCACCGCCGAGACGACTTCTTCCAGCGCCGCCAGGAAGCCCGTTTCGTCAGTGGATGTTGAGTATCCCCATCCCTCCTGCTCACCGGTGCGGAAGCCAATACCACCAAATTCGGTCAACAGCACGGGTTCTCCGGTGTGTTCAAAACCGGGCGCGTACAGGTCGTTTTTGTGCGGACGCGCCGCCAGCGTCGATTCAATCGAGGCATAGCGCTCACGCAAGATTTTGCCATCGCTTTCATAGTCGTGGATCGTCAGTAGATCGGTTTGCGCGTGCTGCCAGCCATCATTAGAGACGATCAAGCGCGTCACATCAAGTGATTTCGTCAGGTGATACAGGCTCACCAGATGCCCGCGCTGCCGGGGATTAGCGAGCTTCGGCACGCCCCAGCTTTCGTTTATGGGAACCCACGCCACAATGCATGGGTGGTTATAGTCACGCAGAATGGCTTCCTGCCACTCCGCCGTAATGCGTGCAACAGATTCCGGCGAAAATGCCCACGCGTTCGCCATCTCTCCCCACACCAGCAGACCCAACCGGTCCGCCCAGTACAGATAGCGCGGCTCGGCGACTTTCTGGTGCTTGCGTGCCCCGTTGAAACCGAGCGCCTTCGTCAATTCCACATCCCGGCGGATTGTTTCGTCGTCAGGGAAGGTCAACACACCTTGCGGATGGTAGCCCTGATCGAGTACGAGGCGCATGATATAAGGCTGGTCGTTCAGGTGAACCCGACCGTCCCGAACTTCGATCTTGCGCATCCCAAAATACGAGGTAATCCGGTCGAGGACCTGTCCATCGCGCCGGACTTCAATTTGTAGATCATACAGATTAGGCTGCTCCGGTGACCACAGCGCGACCTCACCGTCTAGCGCAACGGTCTGCGTATGATAGCGCCCGCCTTCTTTGTCTGGCGACTGCGTTGCCTGTACGACTTCATCGCCATCGAAGCCAACTGAGACAGCAAATTCCACCCGATGTGAGTCACTTCCGCCAAGATCGTATTCGAGGCGCACCGCCCCTTCGTCCACCAGCGGTGTGATATGCACCCGGCGGATATATGCCTCCCCGACGGGTTCCATCCATACCGTTTGCCAGATGCCGGTCGTGCGTGTGTAGAATATCTTGGCTGATTCACGTTCCCAGTACTGTTTGCCGCGTGGTTGGTGCTTGTCCTCCGAGATGTCCTCGACACGCACGACGATGCGGTTATCGCTTTCGTTGACATACCCGGTGACATCAACCGTAAACGGGACGTGTCCGCCTTCATGAAGCGCTACAAACGCCCCGTTCACCCACACCCACGCCCGATAATCGACTGCGCCAAAGTGCAGCAGCAGGCGGCATCCCTGCCACGACTCAGGAATCTCAAATTGGCGAGCATACCACACAATATCGTGAAAATCCGTTTCGCCAATGCCGCTAAGTGATGCCTGGAATGCAAAGGGTACCAGAATATCACGGTCGAGATCGCCGCCCTCGAACCAGCGCTCCGACAATCCGATGTTGTCATCGTCAAATGCGAAACGCCAGGTTCCATTGAGGTTCAGCCACTCATCACGGGCCAGTTGCGGGCGTGGATATTCAGGGCGTGGAACGCTCATTTGTTACCATCCTTTTTCGGTGTTCAGATTATCAATATCGCGATTATATCTCGATTTAGAGAACCATTTCCGCATACTGGACTATCCGGTCATCACATACACATATGCAGGCATATTCGATTTATTTAGATCATAAAAGACCATAAAAGGTCATTGCGTGTACCAAGTCGTTGACCTACAATATAGCGATTGATCGTAGGGGCGCACCATGTTGCGTTCCGTATGCTGTAACGTGCAAATTCAAAGGCCGCATATGCAATCACAGCGCAACATTCGTCTGCTGGCGTGGTTCAACTTTTTGCTGGATTTTCGCCTGTATGCCCCGGTGATGATCATCTACTTCGAGCGCGTTACGGGATCGTATGCGCTGGCGATGGGGGTATTATCCATCAGCACACTGTCGGCTGCACTATTTGAAGTGCCAACCGGAGTAATTAGCGACCGCATCGGGCGCAAGTGGACGGCGGTCTGGGGCGCAATCGCCAGTGTTTTCTCCGTCACCTGCTATGCTATCGGCGGTGGATTCGCAGTACTCGCGCTTGGCGGCATATTGAATGGATTGTCAAGCTCACTGTTTAGCGGCAACAACGATGCCCTGCTCCACGACACATTGCACGAATCCGGCACGACAGGCGACTATCAGGCACATCTGGGGCGCGTGAGTTCGATGTTTCAGTTCGCACTGGCGATTAGCGCACTGGTCGGCAGTGTGATTGCGAATGTGTCGTTTGCACTGGTGATGTGGCTATCTGTGATTCCGCAAATCGGACTGGTCATCGTCAGCTTGCGTTTTATAGAACCGCAAATTCACAAAGCCGAAAGCGGCAATGCCTACGCCCATCTGCGCGAGGCCTTTCACAATATCATGGTCAACCCGCGATTACGCGCCCTCAGCGCCGGACACATCCTGCAAATGTCGATTGGCGAGGCAGCGTTCCAGTTCCGCACCGTGTTTATCGAAACGCTGTGGCCGCTGTGGGCCATCGGCGCGGCGCGGACCATCTCCAATATCAGCGCGGCCTTTAGCTTCTACTTCGCCGGGGGATTGATTCGCCGCTTCGGGCAAAAGCGCCTGCTATTGGGCGGTATCACACTGGCGGAGTTCACCAATCTGTTCGCGTTGATCCTGAATAATGTCATCTCACCCGTGTTTCAAGGACTGACATCGCTGTTCTTCGGCGTCAACACGGTGTCAATCAACGGCCTCAAACAACGTGAATTCACACAAGAACAGCGAGCGACGATGGGATCGCTGGTCGCATTCGGCAGCAGTTTGATGTTCGCGGTGGCATCACTGGCACTCGGTTGGTTGGCGGATCAAATTGGCGTCCGTGACGCACTCATCGTGGTGACACTGGTTAGCTTCGGGTCGGTGTGGTTCTATTCGCAGGCGTTCCGTTTGACCGGGCGTGCGGACCTCGACGCGATCCCGGCAGCAGACAGTGATTAAGCATCAGCATATCCCAAAACCGGGATACGCAATCAAAGTGTCGCCCCTTGAATGAAATCCCCCCACGAATGGAGAACTGCGTAACGCGATAAGCACAGATAGCACTTCGCGCATCTGGGATATGCAATTCGGCGGATTTTATCCCATACTGAGATTGCAGCGTGGCTTACTAACAGTACATCTACGCGATGATGAAGTGACATCGAGGGGCGACAACTCGACCCTAAACACAATTTATTCAGGGGAAATGACCATGTCCGAAGCGACACTCACCGGACGCGAGCGCGTCAACCGCATGTTCGCACGCGAGGATCACGACCGCATCCCACGCTATGACACCTACTGGAACGAAACGCTGGACCGCTGGACCGGCGAAGGGCTGATCGGGCGGCACGACGGTGCACTCAACCTGCTCGAAACCGACTTCCACAGTATCGGCGTGGCGTGGCCTGCCCCCTTCCCCGGTCAGCGCGAAGTGTTGGAAGAAACCGGGGACACCGAAGTGTTCCGCGATCACTGGGGGGCCATCGTCCGCTATTGGAAGCATAAATCCGGCACACCGGAACACATCGGCTTTGAATGCGACACCCGCGAAAAGTGGGAGGCGATCTACAAGCCCGCACTGGTGAACTCGCCGCTACAAATCGACATAAAACGCGCCAAATCCCGTTACGAAGAAGGACGCAAGGCGGGTCGCTGGGTGCTGTGGCATTCGGCAGAATCGTTCGAGGTCACGCGCAAGATCATGGGCGACGAGATCATCCTCATGGCAATGGCGGACGATCCCGAATGGGTGCGCGATATCTCGCAGACCTACACCGACCGGCTGTTGCAGGAATATGACGCTATATGGAACGCGGGGTTACAGGTAGACGGCATCTTCAACTGGGGCGATATGGCCTATAACCGCAATACGTTCTGTTCCCCGCGCATGTACCGCAATCTGATCTGGCCCGATCATAAACGCATGGCGGATTGGGCGCACGAGCGTGGCCTCAAGCTCATCTACCATACAGACGGCAACGTCACACGTGTGCTGGACCTGTATATCGAGGCGGGCATCGACTGTTTGCAACCGCTGGAAGCCAAAGCCAGCATGGACATCCGCCAGCTATCCCCCGAATATGGCGACCGTCTGGCCTTCATGGGCAATATCGACGTAATGAAAATGATCCCTAACGACCGCGACATCATCGAAGAGGAGATCAAGAGCAAGTTCGCGGCGGGTATGGCGACGAAGGGCTATACATATCACTCCGACCACTCGGTCCCACCACAGGTCAGTCTTGAGACATACAAGACGATCATCTCGCTGATCGACAGGTACGGATCATATGCATAACTCACATTGTAGGACACGACGTGGCGTGTCCTACAACACAACTCCACAGTTGATTCAACTCATTGTTCCGGGCGCGAAATTGGGAATACCGTACAGATAGTCGTCGCGTGGGCGTACAGCTTACCCGCCTCATCCTTAAGCAGAACTTCCGACGTGACCAACTGGCGACCGCGATGAATCGTCGTCACCGCGCAAAGCATTTCCCCACATCCAGCATAATCAGTCGCGTCAATATCAGTAGAATCAGTCAACGCACTATGCTTTCGGCAGTTTCACCAGATCAGGAATATTGACCGGCAGCCCCGTCTCGAAACTCTTGTTGGCAGCGATCCCCACAAGGATACTTTTTGCACCGTCAACATAGCTGGCTGCACGCTTCAGCGGATCGTCCCCCGCTCCCTGGAACAGGTCTTTCAGCAAACGCACATCCCCGCCAGCATGACCGCCCTTCGCTTCCACAAACGGGACCACAATCGGCTGCCCCCACTGCTTTTGCAGGATGATCGTCGGGCGCGTCTCAATGCTGGACATATCAAAATGCGGATCGCTATCGAGGTGACGCATATCTGGCTGATTGTGATCGTCCACCGCGCCCGAAACATACGAACGTTTGGCCTCGTCCAATTCCAGACGCCCCTTTGTTCCGTTGAACATCACGCGATAGCCTTCCATCGGCAAGAACGCATTGAGCGAGTAATTCAACGTTGTCTTCGTATCATAGCGAACCATCACGCTCATCGTATCCTCGATGCTAATGCCATCGCCAAACACACTTTGATCGCGCATGTAGCCGTCTTCGTGTTCCGCGTCCAGATACAGCCCCTTCAGGCGTTCATGCTTGTCCAGTTCGATGCTGAATGGGTCGTTGCGGGCATATTCGGTACTGGTCCCGCGCTGGTAGAAGGTCGTCACGCCGCGATTCTCCGCATTCTCGCGCCCATAGAAAGCCAACCGCCCCATGCCGAACACCGTTACCGGGGTCGCCGCCAGCCACCAATTGACCAGATCGAAGTGATGAGTCGATTTATGTACCATTAGCCCGCCGGAATTGCGCTTGTCGCGGTGCCAGCGGCGGAAGTAATCCGCACCGTGAATCGTGTCCAGCATCCACTCAAAACTCACGCTGATGACTTCGCCAATTTCGCCATTCTGGATCAATTCCTTGATCTTCGAGTCACGCGGAGAATAGCGATAGTTGAAGGCGACGGTCAGGTGCTTGCCGGTGCGTTCGATGGTGTCAATGATCTGCTGGCATTTCTCGGCGTCGGTGGTCATCGGCTTTTCAGTGACGGCATCGCAACCGAGTTCCATAGCGCGGATGATGTACTTGTGATGTGTACGGTCCATCGTCGTGACGATCACGCAGTCGGGCTTAGTCTCCTCAATCATGCGATCAAAGTCGCTGGCGTGATACGTGGGGACGGGTTTGCCGTAGAAGGGTTTGACGGTCGTTTCGTTGTAGAAATCCATGCGCGTCTGGTTGAGATCGCAAAACGCAACCAGATCGCCATCGTCCGCATGATCGCCCGTCAGCGCATCAATGTACATGCGACTGCGCCCACCTGTTCCCACCACTGCGTAACGTTTTTTCGCCATAATGCTCCCTGACCTCTAAAAATATGACAACGCTATCATTTTATCGTGGCGAGTATAGACCACATTGGTCCAACCGGATATAGCGGGTCTGCTTTATCCACAGCCAGCAAAACAGCATAAAATCCATCCTAACATGGACCACAGCGACAAAATTACAATATTTTTTTGCCATTAGAGTTGCCGCTGCTATACTCTCCACATGTGAAATGATACAAAACTAAGTCATATGTCTGATTGCTTTATTTCATATCGTAGAACGCCCAGCGCAGCCGTTGCTCGTCTGATTCACAACACACTGAGCAACAGGGGCGTTAATGCGTTCCTTGATGTCGATGACGAGAAGATCCGCTCTGGCCCCTTCCCTGATCGTATCCTGTCAGCAATCGAAGAAGCGCCGGTCTTTATCTGTGTACTGGGTGAAATTGATGGCAAACACACGTTGGAAAGCGAGTGGGTGCTGCACGAGATCGAACATGCGCATAAACACAATAAATTCTGCATTCCTATCTTTCAGGAAAGCTATCACGCCATCGCATCGGATTCGGTTGCGGTGGAATATCTACTCAATCATGCAGGAATCCACATTTACGACCAGAGCGGTCATTATGTCGACGAAGCCTTCGATAACCTCATAAAGACCATTCGTGTCTATCGACGCCAGCACATTCGCAACAATCGCTGGATGTGGTTGCTACCGCTTTTGATTGGTTTGATTGGAATGACAATCGCTGGGGTTGTTCTTGCCTCAGACGGTAACCTGGCACCCACGTTTCTAGCGGCAAGACCTTCTCTTACATCAACGGCGACAGCTACCAATACACCAACAGCAACTGGCACAGCCACGCCTTCACCGACTACTACCGCGACTGCGACAC
>DAOTXA010000619.1:0-2731 GCA_034435595.1 Anaerolineae bacterium
GCCGGGTACGCAGGTGTTATCCCGCGTGAATCGCTAAATGTTTACGGACTCGACAGCGATGCCGACCCCGCCGCCGTCCTCGAAGCGTTTCTTTCACAGACGGTCATTGACGGTGTATCGGCGGACCTTGTAGCCAGTTCCATCGACATTGACGACCGCGATATAGCGCTAATTCGTGGCACGCAAACCGATGGCGAGCGGACTTTTGACGTGGCCTATTTCGCCGTCAATGGCGACGGGGCTGTGATCGTGTTCAGCGCGATTGCACCGGCGGGGGGCATAGACACGCATCTTGACGCGCTGGTCGAGATTGTCGCTTCGGCGGAATATGCGCGGTAATCATTTAGGCGACCAACAGGTCGCCCTGCATCACAGATCAACTATCCGTTGTGACTGTCCTTCTTCCATGCGGCGATGACTTCGGCCTCTTTTTCTGCGTCGATCCCGGTGCGAAGCACAGCCGCTTCTCCGGTGCGCTCGGCATTGAACCAGTTGAGTGTCGCCTGCACCGTGTCATCCAGCGGGCGAAGCGTCAGGCCGTCGTTGATCGCCTTCTTGACGTTCATTTTGCTCATACCGGCGATTTCTCCCGTCAGCCACAGCGGAAGCCCTGTCCAGGGCGCGACCTCGTGCTGTGTCAGGAATTCCTCGGTGGCCTCGATCAATTCGGCTTTGTTGCCAGATGCCGCCTGACACGCATCGACGACATCGCCCAGATTCAGCGGCAGCGCCGGACCCGTCACATTATAGACGCCACCTTTACGCGCCTCTGCCATGCGCAGACACCAGGCCGCCAGATCGCGCACGTCGATGATTTGCACAGGCGTATCCAGCGGGGGGACGAGGGTTTCGCCACCGCGTGCGATTCGCACAGGCCAGTAGGTAAAGCGGTCACTGCGATCATGCGGGCCGACGATCAACCCGGCGCGGACGTTGTTGACACGCCCCGGCATGGCAGATTCTGCCGCTTGTTCGCACAGGGCTTTGAGTGCGCCGTAGGTTTCGTTCGTGAGTTCCTCGCTTGTCTCGTCTTCGAGTTTGGCGACTTCGGCAGTTTCGTCTGTTCCCGCCGCAATCGGATGCGAATACACTGAAATTGAGGAAATAAACGTGTAGTGTTCGACATGATCCGCCAGTAGTTCCGCCGAGGCTTTGACCAGACGCGGCACGTATCCGCTGGGGTCCATGACGACATCCCACTTGCGCCCTTCGAGTACAGATAGGCCGCCGTCGCGGTCGCCCTGTAGTTTTTCGACATCGGGGAACAGGTCGGGGTTGCTTTGCCCGCGATTGAACAGCGTGACTTCGTGCCCTGCCGCAAGTGCCGCCTCGGTCATGGCGCGACCGAGGAACACTGTCCCGCCCAGAATCAAGACCTTCATATGCGCTTCTCCATTGTAAATGTTTTTAAAAGGGTGAAGGCAGTGTAGCGCAGGTGTGATGCAGGCGCAAGAAAGTACACCACATGCGGGGCGCATATCGTTATTCGAAGATGGTCAGGCGTTCCGGTGGGATGATGGCTTCTACTTCTGTCCGTGTTGGCAACGTAGCACGCTCATCCGGAAACCAGACGACCGGCGCGTCGCTTTCTGCTAGGGCTTGCATTTCCTGCAAGAAGTTGTCGTTGTCGATAAGCGTCACATGATTGTACAGCACTGGCACCGAATAGACCTCAATGTCTGATAGACGGTCGTCATGAAAGGCCATGAAATGTAGTAGCGTATAACTATTTGTGTAAATTGGGCCAGATAGTGGGGCGAGGCGTTCATAATATTCTGGTTCGTCGATTTCGGTCAGTCCGGTTCCAATAAGTGCATATAAGATACCTGTGCTAATGCCATTTACCGCATAAGCGAAACCGATAACCGCGAAGACCAGTGTCAGGGTGCGCCGCAGGAGGATATCTGATTGCAGATTCGCCAGAGATTTTTCTAGCAGCCAGCCAAGGATGATCCATCCTGCCACCAGTAAGGGGAAGATCATGCGTCCACCCCAGGTGGTTGCGAAGTCAACGAACGTGGATGTAAAGACAAGAAATGCCAAGTAACATGGGATGAGCAGCATACATAGCCCAATCAAATCAGGTATCGAGCGGATGCGATAGCGGCTGTGAAACCACGCCACGAGACAGATGATGATAAAGGGGCCAAACCAGACTGCAATCGAGTCGAAGAATGGTGCAGCATGACGTGACCACAGTGGCGGATGAAATACAATTTCTCGGCCTACACCGCCATCAAGTGCGAAAATCTGTGAGCGCATGACCCACAGCAGCGTCGGCAATCCAGTCAAAAATGCCCAAGCTAACGCCGGAATAGGGCCACGCTTGCGCCAGATCCATAGCATTCCAGTGAGGATCAAAGCACCTCCAGCATAGCGCACCAGTACTGATAGCGCCGTCAAGAACCCTGCAAGGACGAGCCGATCATCATCTAGCGCCAGCAGTGCCGCTAACAGCAGCACGATAAATACTGGCTCGCTCATAATCATTGACTGATTATAAAGCACCTGTGCGTTTGTAGCGTAGAGGATCAACACCATCCAGATGATCCAGGTCCGCACCGATAGGCGGCTTAATGCACGGCTCATCATCCATAGTGTCAGGGCAATTGCGGTAATGTTGAACAGTCGCATCCCGGTATCGACGCCAGTAAAGATCATGATGATTGCCATCTTCTCCGGGGCAATTCGCAGACGAAATTCCAGCAAACCCTCATACTCGACTTTATCC
>DAOTXA010000620.1:0-5967 GCA_034435595.1 Anaerolineae bacterium
TCCGGGGTTTGAAGGCCCCCGGTGACGCCAATCAAAACGGGTGTACCGACTGCGCCGAAGGTCACGGGGGTGCTTTGTACCATCAGGCCGATCATGACGGCAGCCATCGCGGGGAATCCGAGGGCGACCAGCAAGGGTGCGATAATCGCCGCCGGAGTTCCAAAGCCGGATGCGCCTTCCAGAAACGAGCCGAACAGCCATGCGATAATGATGATCTGCACGCGACGATCCGGGCTAATATCTACGAACATCTGCCGGATCACGGGGATTGCGCCGGATTGTTTGAGGACAGCCAGCAACAAAATCGCGCCGAAGACGATAAACAGAATATCAAAGGTGATGAAGAGGCCCTGTACTGTCGAGGCGGCGACGGCGTTAAACGGCATCTCCCACAGTACGAGGCCAATTCCCGCCGTCAGAACATAGACGAGTGGCACGACCCTGCGAGCAGGCCAGCGAAAGGCGACGAGTAAGCCCGCCGCCATCAGAATCGGAAGTGCGGCGAGGATCGCTTGCACGAATAGTGACATCTCTTGTTGCCCCATTGCAAATTAAACGCGAATCTTGAGAAAGCAATTATTTGAAGAAAGTCTCGCGCAACGGGTATTTTTGCCATGGAGTGCAAAGTGGGCGGCGATGCGATGAGGACGAGTACGGGTGATTGCATCAAATTGCCCGTACTCGACGGTGGATACAATTAGCTCCGCAGGCAGCACATTCTACCGCAGACATCGTGACTTGGCCCGATGTCGCCGAGAGCGCGGCGTTCAGGATTGGCGGTCATGCGCTCTACGATGAGTTCGCGGATCATGCTGATGAACTGCGGATGCGTGCCGACAGTGGCGGCGCGGATCATATTGATACCGAGTTCACTGGCAACCTGCTGCGCCTCGGTGTCGAGATCGTATTTGACTTCCATGTGATCGGAGATAAAGCCGACCGGAACGACAACCATATCGGTCAGGTCCGGGTTCTGCTCTTTCTGCTCGGTGATGTAATCACAGATGTCCGGTTCTAGCCACGGTTGGTGTGGGGGACCGCTGCGGCTCTGGAATACGAGTATCCAGTCGTCTGCCCGTCCGACACCTTCGGCAATCAGCTTGCAGGTTTCTTCGTGTTGACGCAGGTAGGCGCTGCGTTCGACCATTGTAAGCGGCAAACTGTGCGTGCTAAAAATCAACGGGGCGCGATTACGGCGATCCTCTGGGATTTGCGCGAAGGCAGCGTTGACGTTTTCGATCATCGGCTCGATGAAACCGGGATGGTTGAAGAACACGCGCATCTTGGCGATTTCTGGCGCACCGTCGCCGATCTTGTCGCGGACGAGGGCGATATCCTCGCGGTACTGACGACAGCCGGAATAGCTGCTATAGGCCGAGGTGAAGAAGGCCAGCGCCCGTTTGACGCCGTCGGCCTGCATCTGGCGGACGGTTTCTTCGAGAAATGGATCCCAGTTGCGGTTGCCCCAATAGACGGGGATGTGTGGCCCGTGGGTGGCGAGTTCGTCTTTGAGCGCGGCAATCAGTGCCCGGTTCTGGTCATTGATGGGGCTTTTGCCGTCGAACAGAAAATAGTGTTTGCTGACTTCTTCCAGCCGCTTGCGCGGGACGTTTTTGCCACGCAGCACGTTTTCCATAAACGGGATGACATCTTCGGGGCCTTCTGGTCCGCCGAAGCTGACGACGATCACCGCGTCAAACTGCTGTTCGTATTCTTCGTGGATGCCCTCATCGGTTGGGGCTTCGAGTACCATATGATTTATGTTTCTCCGTAATATCTATGTTACCCCTCACCCCTGGCCCCTCGCCCCTTGTGGACGAGGGGAGAAAGGCTACTTGTCCTCTACGATAGCCGTTTTCGCTCATGCTTGCCTTTGCCTTACGAGACAGTTTAAGGAGTACAGCCGTATAGGTTTTGATCGTAGCTTCCCCCTCGCTTACTACGAAGCAGTGAGCGAGGGGGATTGAGTGGGTGAGGGGAGAAAGTCTGAGAGCTAGATTACTTCGTCCCCACCCAGATCACGCCGTCACGAATGTCGACGCGGTAGGATTCTACGCCGGTGCTGGCGATACCATCGGTGACTTCACCTGATTCAAGGCTGAACTTGGCGTAGTGCCAGGGGCAGGTGACGGTGCAGTCGGAATGGTCAATGGTCCCCTCGCTGAGTGGTCCGCGTGCGTGCGGGCAGCGATTGCTCAGGGCGTAGAAGTTGCCTTCAACGTTAAAGATGGCGATTTGCTTTCCCTGAACATATTCGACGCGCTGCTCACCGGGGGCGAGATCATCTACCGGGCAGATTTCTGCCCAGATGTCTTGCTGCACTACTTCTTCAAGCGGTTCCGCGATTTCTGGCCCGCCGAGTGCGTCCAGCGCCTCGACCAGACGCATGTTCATGCAGGTGAACAGTGGCGTATCCTGCAAGGTGTAGCGGCTGGATTCTGTCTCGCGGAGTTCCTGCACCAGATCAAGGAAGTCGCTCGGCTCGTCGGTTTCGAAGGCGACGATGAACTCATAGTCGTCAATGCCGAAGCTGTAGGTCGTGTTCAGCTTGACGGACGGGTACTTGCGCCCGACGACGATGTGCTCGTCCATGATCCCCTGCCGAGCGTGCTGCGACATCTGGTACCAGTCGCGGGTTTTGATGAAGGGGTAGACGAACAGATATTTCGCTTCCGTTGGTTGGATGATGAGTTGTTCTTCGTCCAGATCGACACCGGCTTTCAGGTCGCGGATTTCGTAGATGCTGCGTTTGGTTTGCGAGAAGTAGGAATAGGACAGGGTCAAATAACCGCCCATCTGCGTGCGCATGATGGCGGTGGCGAGTTCTTGAAACGGGACCGGCGTCTCCGCGATTTGCCACAGCAGCAATTCGGTATCGGAGCGTGTGCCCATGGTGCTGTAGGGACGCAGCAGCATCCGGCGGTTGAAGCCTTCGATAGTCGCCAGTAGTTCCTGCTTGTGTTCGATCTGTTTGTTCGGGGGCAGACGCCGCCACGTCGGATCAATCGTATAGAATGCGAAGCGCACATACTGGCGCTTGGTCAGCTTGGCGGCACGCGACTGCGGCGTTGCTTTAGCCTGTGCAATTGGCGGCATACCGGGGCGTTTGGTTACGGGCGGGCTAGCCATAAGTTGGTTCGTTCCTTCTGCAATGTAAGAACAGAATTTACAGCCAAACATACAGAAAACTACAAAAAAGTGCAAGATGAGTCTGTAGTTTTCTCATCTGCATGAGTAGCGAGTGGAGCGCATTATACCGCAATCAAACCACGTCGGAAGCGAGTTGTGAGGAAGGTCACGTTACGCAGTATGACAAATGGTTTGTAGGTGAAGGTGTTCACCTCATCCCCTGGCCCCCTCAGTGCTGAGAGGGGGTCGGTCGCTGTGTAGAAACCATAGCGGGTATTTGTTGCTCTAGGGGATGATGAACGTTCCGTCCAGTACCGTTTGACCGTCCGGGTCGATGAGTGCGAACATAATTCCCGCATCTGCCGGGATGGGTGTATCGAGTGTAACTGCGCCGTCTGTACCGGAAACGACAGCTTCCGCGATTGTTGTGCCGTCAGCGGTGATGATAGCGGTTAGTGGGCGTTCTGGCTGCGTATTGATCACGCTTAAGACGGCGTTGTACGTTTCACCGATATGAAAATCGACCAGTGCGGAATCTGCGGCGTGGGTGACATTGGTCAGGTCAACGGTGGGGACGTAACGCTCGGTAAAGCGGATTTCGTCGCCCTGTTCGAGGCGGGCACTGGTGAAGAATTCTGGCGAAACGCCCGCCCACAGTTCGATGTATGGGCGATCGGGGAAGTAGGGATAATCTTCCTCAGTAAGGTTGAGACTGCGCTCGCCCCACGTCCACATTTTCATACCCAATGACACGTCGTTGTCGCTGATGCGGATCAAGCCCTCGGCATTGTCCTGATTGATGACGCCCCAGAAATTTACGTCACCGAGATTGGGGTAGGCGTAGGCGATGCCTTGATCGGGCCAGTTTTCGAACAGGCGCAGGGCGTCGAATTCGTACACGTCGCGGGTATCGGTGGCGACTTCCTGCGCGGTTGTATCCGGCCACCACGGGGGCATTTTGACCAGATCAACCGGCGCGATGATCTCGCTGTTTCCGGTCAGGCGCGTATCACCGGGGACGGTCCCCGGCGCGAAGGTGACGCAGGTCCAGTATTCGTAACGGGCGACGCGGTCAGTGGGGTTGCGGATGGCGATCTCGGTATCGAGCGCGGCCTGCCCTGCATGAAGGGTAACGGTGAAATCCATCTCCATGAAGGATGGGCGGCCCCGAAAGCGCTGCGGTGCGGGGCGGAAATCCACGTCATCGACAAAGCTCATACGGATGCTGACCGTTTCTGGCGTTTCGGTGACGATTTCCATATCCCAGGGTAGCAGCCATGTTTTGCCGTGTTCGGCAGTGGGGAACGTGGGGAAGATGCCGCCGTAAACCATCAGCCAATCGTATAAGAAGTTTCCTTCGTAGACGCCGAACGGAGTTCCGAGCGGGTTCTGGTAGAGTTGTTCGTGTCCGGTGGGCTTGTAGATGATGGACAGGATGCGTGCGCCGTATTCGGGGATGAGGGTCACGCGTAGATACTCGTTTTCGAGAATGTAGGTGGTAAAGGTGTGCTCGATGATGGTTTCAGGATCGACCGAGTCAAACACCATTGAGTTGTCGTCGTTGAGTTCGTAGGCGATGGTCTGCCATGTCACCGACGACTCGGTGAGTGTGACGCCATCCGCGTCCTGCGCGACGGTCGGCAGGGCGATGAGCAGGCAAATGGCAATCAGCAACACAATAATGGGCAGGCGTCTGTTCATAAAGAATTCCCCTGAGATTTGTCTATTGGTTTGAGTGTACTCGCTTCGGTGTATTGTGTCGATTCGATACGAACCCGGCTGTAATCATTGCAATCCACCAGTATCATCAACTAAGACAGTTTGCAGCAGTAAGTCGCAGTTGGCGACGGGGCAGTGGGCGATCAAACTGCGTTTGATGCGAAATTTGCGGATGAAACAGTGCAGGACAACGTTTATGCAGCGATCCAGCGGTTTGTAAGGTAGGGCTGCAAATCAGCGAGTAGAACAACAACGGGACGCCAGAATCGGTGTCCCGTTGTTGTTAGCGTGTGATGCCAGCCGCTGGGGTCAGGTCGCAGAAGCCGCTTCCGCGACTGCGGGAGCATCGCCTTGTGGTGTAGATTCTGCGGGTTCTGTTTCGTCGGGCGCGTCTTCGGTTTCTGCGCCGATCATGGTAAAAATCCCGTAGCTGCCCATGATCGCAAACAGCATGGGAGCCATGACCGGAGCACCCCGGATAAAGCGTTCGATCTGGATGCCTGCTGCGCCTTCCGGCAGATCGTAGTTGACATGCAGGCCGAGTCCAAGCACGCCCGTGACCACCATCAGCACCATCACCCAGAAGAAGATGAAGTAGTCACTGTTGCGGTGGTTGGGGTAGACAGCCATGATGGTCGTTGTGATCGCGCCGAACAGCCCGGTGACTGCTGGAATCCATACGAATATGTTTTCAAACGAGGTGCGCCCGTGATCGAGAAAGGCGCTGATCGTTGCGGCGTAAAGTCCAAATGCGACCAGCCACAGGAATTGGCGCGTTTGCGGCATGGGCGTATTGAAGGTGATGACGCCGGGTAGGGTCAGCTTGCCCGTTTCCGGCTTCGTGTCTTCAAGTACGGCAAGAATCGCTAACAGGCCGATCCCGGCGAAGGCCAGCGGACCGAGTACAGGTGGAGCGTAGATGATCCAGTCCCAGCGCAGACTTTGCCCGATGCTTTCTGGCGGTAAGGCCCGCGCCCAGTGGAACGCGGTGCCGATGATGCCGACGGCGACGCTTGCGCCTGCCACGCCCAGAATCAGCAGTGTGGAGGAGAGGCGCGGCCCCTGCCGGAGCCGCATCACGAGGGCCAGCAGCAGCAGTGCGCCCGCCACCGGCCCGAA
>DAOTXA010000621.1:0-8819 GCA_034435595.1 Anaerolineae bacterium
GAGCAGCTTGGCGAGCGCTACGGATTGTACTCCACCACCAGTAACAGCGAAGCTGCCGAAGCCGCCGATATACTTGTACTGTCGGTTAAGCCACAGGTGATGGACAAAGTGCTGCCGCAGGTGATCGACCATCTGAAACGCGGATCACTGGTATTGAGCATCGCCGCCGGGTATCCGATCAAGCGCCTGAGCGCAGGATCGGGCAGCAAGTACGTCGTGCGGGCGATGCCAAACACACCGGGGCAAATTGGCGCGGGCATGACTGTGTGGACATCGACGCCGGCAGTCACAGAAGAACAACGTGAATGGGCCGAGGCGGTTCTCGGTGCGCTTGGTGAGACGCTGTATGTCAATGACGAGAAGTTCATGGACATGGCGACGGCGTTGAACGGGTCGGGGCCGTCGTATGTGTTTTTACTGATGGAAGCCATGATTGACGCCGGAGTGCATATGGGCTTTTCGCGGCAGGATTCGCAGAAGTTGGTACAGCAGACCGTCCTCGGTTCGGTGCAATATGCGATTGAATCCAGCGAGCATCCGGCAGAGTTGCGCAATCAGGTAACAAGTCCGGGTGGAACGTCGGCGGCGGCGCTGTATCAACTGGAAAAAGGCAGCGTGCGGACTGTGATTTCAAAGGCGATTTTTGCGGCATATAATCGCTCGGTCGAACTTGGGAAAGATGACGAGTAGGCGCGATGCAATTGCTGGCGCGAGGCAAACCTGCTCAGGCGATTTTGCCGGAAACGCGTGTTACTTTGGATGCGGCATTCTACCGTGCATTGTTGGTTGCAACGGGGGTTGCGATCGTATGGTGGCTGCTGGCGCGATATCTGGGTGCAGGCGAATTTGAAATCTGGGTCGATCAACGGATTACGTTCCTGCGGGGTTACCCGACCGAGTATCTGCTGCGCCCGTATGACATCCCCGGCTATTTCAATGCGCCGTGGGGAGTGCTGCCTCTGCTGCCCTTTAATGCTGTCAATTCGCTCGATATCGGCGTTTTACTACAGCTTGTTGTATATTTCTGTTTGCTGGCGACAGTCGTCTATAAGGCAGGTGGTAAGCTTGATTCGCTGCTGATTGCGCTGACTTCGCCACTGGCGATTGATTCTGCGCTGGAACTCAACATTGACTGGATTGTGTGTGTTGGGCTAGTGGTTCCGCCAATGTGGAGCGGGCCGTTTCTGGCAGTCAAGCCGCAGACGGCATTTGGCTATGTGTTTAGCTTTACCCGCGATCAATGGGTTCGCGCGATTATCGTCGGGCTGGTGGTCATATTGATATCGCTGCTGGTATGGGGGTTCTGGATACCTGATTTGCTGGAATCGACGCGTGACGCAGGGGTAGGGGAGAACGTCAACCTCGCGCCGATGAGTATTATTACGCCGTTTCTGTCGATTCCATTTGGGTTGTGGCTGTTGTATCGGGGCATCCGGCGGCGAGACATCGTCTATTGTGTGGTATCAGGTGTGTTCCTGACACCGTATATCGCAGGGTACAGTACGCTGCCGGCATTTGCACTGGCGGCGACTCGATGGCGCGGAATCGCCCTGTTTTTGAGCGTTTGTGTATGGTTGCTGGTAGCGCTGCTGGTGATCGTATGAATGAACTCAACAAAAGGTAAAATTCCGTTTGTGAAAAAGTAGACACTCGTTCGTTCATAAGCTACAATAGGCCGAGCCTTGCGCGATATTACGCGCAATTTTTTCCATTTGTTCCCACTTTTGATGGAACCAATCATTCTCTTAAAGCGGAATGTTCGAAAACGACACTAGCTTTCCAAATCAGTAGGAGTGCATGACTATGGCGGAAGCCACACCGAATGTTTATGATGCGATTTTGAAGCAGATCGAAGATTATCAGCCGGATATTGAGTCGGTCGAAGTTGGTTACGTTCAGGAAATCGGCGACGGTATCGCACGCGTGAGTGGCATGGACAACATCCAGTTTAGTGAACTGGTGCGGTTCTCGACTGGCGCGGCAGGGATGGCCTTCAATCTGGAAAAAGACAATGTCGGTATCATCATCCTGGGTGAATACGACGACATCAACGAAGGCGATGAAGTGCGCCCCCTCGGTCGTATCGCCTCGGTTCCCGTTGGCGAAGGGCTGGTTGGTCGTGTGGTAGACGCGCTGGGTAATCCGCTTGACGGTCTTGGCCCAATCAACGCTACGGAATATTACAACGTCGAGCGCATCGCCCCCGGCGTTATGGCGCGTAAGAACGTAGACCGTCCGGTGCAGACGGGTATTATGGCGATTGACGCGATGATCCCGATTGGTCGCGGTCAGCGTGAGTTGATTATCGGTGACCGCCAGGTGGGTAAGACCGCTGTGGCGATTGACGCGATCATCAACCAGAAGGGCGAAGGCATGAAGTGCATTTACGTTGCCATCGGCAAGCGTAAAGGCGAGATTGCCCGTCTGCGTGCTATCCTCGAAGAAAACGGTGCGATGGAATACACCACAATCGTTGTAGCGTCGGCCTCTGACCCGGCAGCGATGAACTATATCGCCCCGTACTCTGGCTGCGCGATTGGCGAGTGGTTCATGGAAAACGGTCAGGACTCGCTGGTCGTCTACGATGACCTTTCCAAGCACGCGTGGGCGTACCGTCAGGTTTCGCTGCTGATGCGCCGCCCGCCGGGACGTGAAGCGTATCCGGGTGACGTGTTCTATCTGCACAGCCGTCTGCTGGAACGTGCGGCACAGTTGAGCGACGAGCGCGGCGGCGGCAGTCTGACGGCTCTCCCGGTCATCGAAACGCTGCTCGGCGACGTATCTGCGTTCGTGCCCACGAACGTGATTTCAATTACGGATGGTCAGATTTATCTGGAATCCGAACTGTTTTACTCCGGTCAGCGTCCGGCGCTGAACGTGGGTATCAGCGTGAGCCGCGTGGGTGGTGACGCCCAACGTAAGATCATGAAGAAGGTTGCCGGTGGTATGCGCCTCGACCTCGCGCAGTTCCGTTCGCTGGCGGCATTCGCGCAGTTCGGATCTGACCTCGATAAGGCGACTCAGCAGCAGTTGGATCGCGGTATGCGCCTGACTGAATTGTTGAAGCAGAAGCAGTACGAGCCGATGGACCTGACCGATCAGGTAATTCTGATTTATGCCGGTACCAATGGTTACCTTGACGAAGTCGAAGTAGAGCGCGTCAAGGAATGGCAGAACGACTTTTTGCGCGTGTTCAACAGTCAGTACGCCAGTACCGTTGCAACCATGAAGGAAGAGATGGCGCTGACCGACGACATCAAGGCCAAGATGGAAGAAGCGCTCAAGACGTTTAACGAAAGCTGGTCGTAAGTCATGCCTAGCGCACGCGAAGTCAAGAAACGTATCCGCAGTGTAAAGAATATTTCGCAGATTGCGCGGGCACTGGAAGCGGAGGCCGCGACCAAGGTCCGCAAGGCGCAGGCACGCGCTCTCGCCAGCCGCGCATATGCGGAAAAGGCGTGGGAGATTTTGTTGAACGTGCAGAATGCGACGCAGGGTGGCGGGGCTGGTCCCGCCCATCCGCTGCTGGAAGAACGTGAGGAGATCAAGACGATTATGATCGTGTTGATCACGTCAGATCGCGGTTTGGCGGGTGCATACAATGCCAATATTGTGCGTGTGGCGCTGCGTTTTGCCGAACGCATGGGCAAGCCGGTCAAGTGGATTACGGTGGGCAAAAAAGGCCGTGACTCGCTGGTTCGCATCGGTGCAGACATCGTCGCGGATTTCACCGGGCTGCCCGGTTATCCGTCGATCAATGACCTGTCGCCGATCTCGCGCATTGCGATTGACGAGTTTCTGAGTGGTGGCGTGGATGATGTGTTTATCGCCTATACTGATTTCGTCAATACGCTCACGCAGCGTCCGGCGGTGCTGCCGTGGTTACCGCTGGTCCCGCATGAAATTCAGGACTCGGTTGCTGCTGAGTATGTCAAGGATGTGCCGGAAGTGACGGGCAGCGGTTCTGACTATGAGTTTGAACCCAGCCCAGAAGCGATCTTGCAAGAGATCGTGCCACGATTCACCGAATTGCAGTTGTATCAGGCGTATCTGGAAGCTCAGGCATCTGAACACTCGGCACGTATGGTAGCGATGCGTTCTGCATCCGACAACGCCAGTCAATTGGTGGATGACCTGACGCTGGTCTACAACAAGGCACGCCAGACGGCGATTACGTCGGAAATCCTGGATATTGTCGGCGGTGCAGAGGCGCTGTCGGCAAGCATTGATAAAGCGGCAACACAAATCGAAGAGATGTTCCCTAAAACCGAGCCGATGAGTGGCAGCTCGCAAGCCCCCGTGCCGATGAAGCGCGGCGAAAGCGATGATCTGACCAAGGTCGAGGGCATTGGGCCGAAAATGTCGCAGGCGCTCATTGACGCCGGGATCACGACGTTTGTAGAGTTGGCACATGCTTCTGAAGAACAGTTGCGGGCAGCAATCGAAGCCGCCGGGATGCGGCTCGCTCCCAGTATGGGGACATGGTCGCGGCAGGCGGAATTCGCCGTAAAAGGTGACTGGGACGGCCTGCAAGCCTATCAGGACGAACTGGTCGGCGGGCGCGAAGTCTAACAATAATTATGGGCGCGGCATGTTGCGCCCTTACGATGCATGAATTAGCGAAACAACATTGACAAAACAGGAGACGAATCCTTATGGCGGAAATCAAAGGCCGTATCGCGCAGATTCTGGGCGCGGTGGTCGATGTGGAATTCTCGAAAGGCCAACTGCCGGACATCTTCGACGCCGTCCGCGTGCCACGTAACGACAACGATGATTTGATCCTCGAAGTGCAGATGCAGTTGGGCAACAACATGGTCCGCACCGTTGCGATGGACACCACCGACGGTTTGCAGCGTGGCGTCCCGGCGTTTGGTACGGGCCAGCCGATTACGGTTCCGGTGGGGCAGGCGTCCCTCGGTCGCGTGTTTAACGTGCTCGGTCGCCCGATTGACGACGGCGCGGAAGTGGCTGACGATGCGCCGCGCCGCCCGATTCACGTATCCGCACCGCCGTTTGACGACCAATCGACGCGCACCGAAGCCTTCGAGAGCGGTATGAAGGTCATCGACCTTGTCGCACCGATGACTCGCGGTGGCAAGACCGGTATCTTCGGCGGGGCAGGCGTCGGCAAGACGGTGACGATTCTGGAACTTATCAACTCTATCGCCACGCAGCACGACGGCCTGTCGGTGTTTGCGGGTGTGGGTGAGCGTACCCGCGAGGGCACGCAGCTTTACAGCGAAATGGAAGAAGCGGGCGTGCTGGACAAACTGGCGATGGTGTTCGGTCAGATGAACGAACCCCCCGGTGTGCGTTTGCGCGTGGCGCTGAGTGGTCTGACGATGGCGGAACACTTCCGCGATGAAGGCCGTGACGTGCTGATGTTTATTGACAACATCTTCCGTTACTCGCTGGCTGGTGCAGAAGTGTCGGCGTTGCTCGGTCGTATGCCTTCGGCGGTTGGTTATCAGCCGACGCTGGCAGACGAGATGGGCCAGTTGCAAGAGCGCATCACCTCGACCAAGACCGGTTCCATTACGTCAATGCAGGCCGTGTATGTGCCCGCCGACGACTACTCTGACCCGGCCCCGGTGGCGGTGTTTACGCATCTGGACGGTACGATCGCGCTTGAGCGTTCGATTGCGTCGCGTGGTCTGTTCCCTGCGGTGGACCCGCTGAACAGTACCAGCAAGATTTTGGACCCGCTGATTATCGGTGAAGAACACTATAATACAGCGCGTGAAGTGCAGCAGGTGCTTCAGCGCTACAAAGACTTGCAAGACATCATCGCTATTCTTGGCATCGACGAACTGAGCGACGACGACAAGGAACTCGTTTCTCGTGCGCGTAAGATCGAACAGTTCCTGACGCAGCCGATGGTGGTTGCTGAACAGTTCACCGGTCGTGCAGGCAAGTACGTGACGATCAAAGACACCGTTCGCGGCTTCCGCATGATCCTTGACGGCGAAGTCGATCACATTCCTGAGCCGATGTTCTACATGGCGGGCGCGATTGAAGACGTGCTGGAGCGTTATCAGGAATCGCAGGCGAGCTAATCGCAGGAGCGAGTTAACCTTATGACTATCCACGTCGAAGTGGTATCACGCGAAGAG
Source organism: Anaerolineae bacterium (assembly GCA_034435595.1). Classification (GTDB taxonomy): domain Bacteria; phylum Chloroflexota; class Anaerolineae; order Aggregatilineales; family Phototrophicaceae; genus JAVJSU01. The sequence goes on from DAOTXA010000621.1 coordinate 6,117, forward strand.
AAAGTCTTCGAAGAGTTAGAAGCCGATATGGTCGTCGTCCCGGCGACTGAAGGCCAGATGGGGGTGCTGCCGCGTCATGCGCCGGTACTGACCACGCTGGACTTTGGCGAACTCGTCGTGCGCAAGGGCAATGCCGAAGAGCGTTTCGCGGTGTTCGGCGGGGTTGTGGACGTGCGTCCAGGCCGTGTCGTTGTACTGGCGGAACTGGCGGAATCGTCGTTTGCCATTGACCTGGGCGCTGCCGAAGAAGCCCGTTTACGGGCGCAAAAGCTGCTGGAAGAAGGTCTGCCGGAAGAAGAGAATCGTGATGCGGCGCTGGCGCTGCGTCGGGCCAATCTCGAACTGCGGATCGGTCGCCAGATACAGCAACGCACCCCCGTTATGCGGATTATCGAGGACGATGACGAAGAATAGCCGGGAAATGCTGATGAAGTTTGTCTAACTTCGCCAAGTGTTTTCAAGTATACTAGCACGCAACATGGGGCAGTTGTAAACTGCCCCCTTTCGTTTTCGTTAAATTTGGCGCAGGAAAATCCGCTTTAGCGAGTGGTCGTTGATCGTGCGTTATCTGATAAGTCATTGAGGCAGCAACATGGCGCTGTTCAGAAAAAACCTCGGCGTTGACCTGGGAACCGTCAACGTGTTGATCTGGGAAAATGGGCAAATCGTCTTGCAGGAGCCTTCACTGGTAGCGTTGCGAACTGAAGAGGAATATATCGTCGAATTCGGGCAACCTGCCCGTGAGATGCTTGGTCGTGTTGATGACGAGGACATTCAGGTCGTGCGCCCGCTGCAAAATGGCGTCATCGCCGATTTTGAAGTTACCGAGGCCATGCTGCGTTATTTCTTTGGCAAGATTGTAGGCCGACGTCCACTGTTTCGCCCGCGTGTCTCGATCTCTGTGCCATGGGGTGTGACAAGCGTGGAGCGGCGTGCAGTTCACGAAGCGGCATTGGCAGCAGGCGCAAGTGAGGCGAACCTCATCCCTGAACCGCTAGCGGCAGCCCTGGGCGCGGGATTACCGGTGGGCACACCTGCTGGGGACATGATTGTGAATATTGGTGGCGGCATCACCGAAGCTTCCGTCATCAGTATGAATAACATCGTGCGGGCAGAAAGTGGGCGTGTCGGCGGGTTGAAGCTGGATGAGGCGATTCAGCTATATGTACGCCGAAAGTATAATCTGGGCATCGGTCAACCGTCTGCAGAAGCGATTAAGATTCAGATCGGTGCGGCAGTTGACACCGTCGAAGAACTGGCGATGGACATTCAAGGACGTGATAACGTCAGTGGTCTACCGCGCACTGTGACGATCTATACGGGCGAGGTCGTTGAGGCGCTGGCAGAACCGCTGGCAACCATCGCGCAGGTTGTCAAAAACGTATTGAGCAACACACCGCCAGAACTCGCTTCAGACATCATCGACCGAGGTATTACACTTACCGGTGGTGGTGCGCTGCTACGTGGCATTGATCAATTTCTCACCAACGAAACCGATGTCCCCGCCTATCGCGCCGAAAACCCCATGCTCGCAGTTGCTACAGGCGCAGGACGCACACTGGAGGACCCGGCAATTTTGCGGCGAATCCTCCAGAGTCAGCAGCGTATTCAGGGGTAGAGCGTAACCGCTAGCTCTCGCCGCCTTCCAGATAATACGTCATTCGCTGTAGATGGACGACCGGGTCAATATACTGCACGCGGACGCCATCAGGTACGTTGAGACTAATTGGCGCGTAATTGAGAATTGCTTTTACCCCGGAACCAACAAGAACATCAGCAACCGCCTGCGCATGTTCGGCAGGGACGGCGATCATGGCGATCTGGATGCCGCGAGCGCGGATTGTGCCTTCCAATTCCGTCATTGGCTGAATGGTGTATTCTTCAATCTCCATGCCAATTTTCGACGAATCGGCGTCGAAAATTGTATTGATGTGAAAGCCGCGATTGGCGAACCCACGATAATGCGCAATTGCAGAACCAAGATCGCCAGCCCCGACAAGCGCGACTTCCCAATCCTGATTAACTTTGAGTACTTCCTGTAATTTTTCTTGAAGATATACGATCTGGTAACCGGTTCCCTGTTTGCCGAAACCGCCGAAGTGTGAGAGGTCTTTGCGAATCTGTGCCGAACTGATGCCGAGTCTCCGCCCTAATTCGTGGGAAGAGGTCACCTCAAAACCTTCGAAGACGAGGCGATTCAGTGCGCGCAGGTAGATTGGCAAACGACCAATAACAATGTCCGGGATGTCATTGGACGAATTGGATGGCATTATACGATTGCTCCTTGCTTGTAATGGTGATCTGCTGCGGTGGCACATCCCCGGTAGGTTAACGTTGATGCCACATACGGTGCGCGAGAATACACGTGAATAGAAGAGTGCTTGATATCTTATATACATTTTATATTCACTTGTGTCAAATTTTACAATTATGTGAAATGCGATTGAATGAGGTGAACAGGCAGGATTCATATGTGTACCCGGCGGATTGGCGGCGCGGTCAAGCATGGAACGTGCTATAATTCAAAGGATTGCAAACGCTATGAATTTTAGAGTTGCCGACCGAATGATTTCACCGTTACCAGATGATCCTGAGTTTCCTGCTATTCCCCGGTTGTGTTTACGTGTATTGCATGACGGCACGTTCGTAGTGTGCTGGAGCGACCAGGAAGTGCAAGAATTGCAGTCAGGTCGTCATCGGCTG
>DAOTXA010000622.1:0-4111 GCA_034435595.1 Anaerolineae bacterium
TTAAGTTGTTCTAGCTGTGATTCGAGCTTGCGATGCAAGCGGGCGTTATCCAGCGCCGCGCCGATGCGCCCGACGATCAACTTGATGAAGTCGAACTTCTCCTCGTTGAACACGCCGTAGCTGTCGGTTTCCAGATTCAGTACGCCGATGAGTTGTTCCTGCGCGATGATGGGAATCGTAATCTGCGCTTTAGTACGCGGACGGTTGACGATGTAATCGGGGTCGAGGGTCACATCAGCGATGAGTTCGGGGCGCATCTCGCGCAGCACCCGCCCGACTGCGCCGGTCCGGTTGCGCATGTTGGCATCTGCCAGTTCTTCGGTGTGATCGCCCGCAACTTTCGCGAGGCGCATTGTGCTGTCGTCTTGCACCAACCCGATATAACCGGAATGCGCACCACTCAGCCGCATTGAGGCGTCCAGCGCCATCGTCAGCACATAATCCACGCTAAGGACCTGCGCCAGTTCTTCGTCAACCGTGTGCAAAATCTCTAACTGCTCGATTCGTTCCGCAAGGGTGCTTTGCGCCTGCCGCAAATCGGTAATATCGCGGATCATGATGAGCGCTTCGTCCTCGCCCAACGCGGTCACACGGGCCTCGTATGCATACGAAGCCGGTCCGGTCGCCGCATCTTCTGGCGGATCGTAGAAGATCGTTTGTGTTTTCCCGGTTTTAAAGGCTTCGTGCATGGCGGCAAAGGTCTTTTGCATCGTTACATCGTCGAACCCAAAATCCTGAATGCCAGCCCCCATTGGAATGCGCGGCGCGGCGTCTTTACTACCATCAAACCCGTATTCGACGTAGCTGCCGTCGCCGCGCAGAATAATCATCAGGTCGGGGATAGCCTGCACCAACGCCCGGTTGCGCTCCTCGCTGGATCGCAACGCCTGCGCCGATTTCTGAGAGGTGGTCACGTCCTGAATCAGCATCACCCCACCGCGAATGGCTCCGCTGGCGGCATACACGGGCTGAAGCTGCACCTGATACCGACGATTCTCATAAGGCCAGTCAAACTGGTGTGTTTTGCCTGCAAGCGCGTCACGATAGAGCGGCTCCAGACGGGACATCGCGTCGGCAGGCAGGACCTCATGCAGCGTATACCCCTCCACGCGATCCCGTGGATACCCGGCAGCGACCAGCATGTCGCCCTCGGCAGCTAAATAGCGCAAATCGTGATCGAACAGCAATACGCCCATATCCGGCAGATGGCGTACCAGTGTGCGATAAACGTCGGTCTGTTCTGGCGTCAGGCTATGCACGACCGCTGCGGTATCTGCCGGTGATGCGGCACAAATCGCGGCCTCGCCCGGTCCAATCGCAATGTGTTCGACACTGCACAGGTCGCCGTCTGGTCTAGCGAAGCGATAGGTAAATTCTTTGGGGAACGCGGGCAGAGGCCGCTCGAAGAAGGCCGCCGCCAGCGCACGATCTGGCGGCGCGATAAAATCGAGCATGGGCCTGTCAATCATCCGGTCTTGATCCACCCCGGTCAGATCACAAATCGCCGGGTCCACGTCAAGCACGATGCCTGCATTATCGAACCGCACCAGCACATACCCGGCTCGATCAAGCAGCGTATTATAACGAGAGGGAATCGCTGTACGCGTCGAATTTGCCGCCATTCATTCTCCTCCAAAGCGATTTTACCAACTTACCCTCAACTATGCTTCACAAGGTAGCGGCAGGCAAATCGAAACCGAATATGCTGCCCTGACCCTGAACGCTGTCGAAATATACACTTCCCCGGTGCCGTTCGATGATGTTCTTGACCAGGTGCAGCCCCAATCCGGTCCCTTCGATACGCGCCGTTTCCTCTGATTGGACGCGATAGAAGGGCTGGAACAGCTTGGTCTGCTGGTCTTCGCGGATGCCAATGCCCGTATCCTTCACGCGTATACGCACCAATCCATCGCTGCAATCTGCACGCAGTGTAACGGTTCCGCCGTCGGGCGTGTATTTGATGGCGTTGCTCACCAGATTCACCGTCGCCTCGTGTAGCTGTGTCGAATCACCGTTGACGACCAGCGATTCTAGCGCGACATCCAGCGATAGGGTTTGACCGCGCTGGCGTGCTGCATCCGCTTGCTCGTCGTGGACCTTGCGCAACACCTCTGCCAGATCGACCGTTTCGTTAAGCTGGTGCGCCGACATTTCGCGGATGCGCTCCAGCGATAGCAAATCGTCGATGATGTGCTGCATCCGCCCGATGGCACGCTGCATAGTGTCGATATAGTCCAGTTCCTCGTCGGTCAAGCGATCTTCCGTATCCATGCGCAGCACTTCGAGGAAGCCATGAACCAGCCCGACCGGGTTGCGCAGATCATGCGAGGCGATGCGGATCATATCCGTCTTGAGTTGTTCGAGCAGTTGCAACTGTTTGAGTTGGTCGCGGGTCAACTGGTGCAGACGCGCATTGTCGATGGCAGCAGCCAGACGGCTGACCAGCAGATTCAAGAAGTCGGCGACTTGCCGCGTGAAGTAGTTCTCCTGCGCGGTTTCAAGATGAATTGTGCCAACAATACGCTCCCCGATGACCAGCGGGAAAGTCATTAGGGCGACCGTTTCAGGGATGTCTGGCACATAATCAGGATCGCTAGACACATCCTCGATGAATTCTGGTTGCAAGGTCTGCATTACACGGGCGACCACCCCATATAGCGGATTTTCCAGATTCCTGAAGCGCGAGGCGTCAAATGCGCCGTAGGCGTGGACCATCTGCGGCACGCCGTCCTCGTCGTTGACCAGCACAAACCCGGCATCCGCACCGGAAAGCATGACAGCGGCATTCAGCGCCAGGTTCAACACGCGATCCATATCCAGCGTGCTGCTGATTTCCGCATCCACCTGACGTAGCGCCGCCATGTGATTGGCGTAATTGCGATTGGCGATCTCGGCCCGTTTGCGTTTGGTGATGTTGTGGTTGACGGTCACCATCGCCACCGGCACGCCAGACTCATCCTTGACCAGCGACACCGAACTGGAAATGTGAAGCAGTTTTCCATCGCGGCGGCGCTGGCTGATTTCCGAGCGCCAGTGTCCGCGTATCATATACTGCTCTTTGAGCAAATTCTCGCTGTGTTCGTTCTGGACATCCGGCGCGACATCGACCAGTTTACGACCGAGCACATCTTCAGCCGCCCAACCGTAAATAGATTCGGCGGCGTGGTTCCAACTCAAGATCATGCCGCTCATGTCGGTGACGATAATGGCGTCGGTCACCTGCTGCAAAATGTTGACCTGTTCCAGCATTTTGCGCTCGTGCTGCTTGCGCTCGAAGATATCACGGGCAATGCAGATGAACAGGGTATCCGCCTCATTCTCATCGACGGCGTAGGCGTTGATTTCTACGGGGACACGTGCGCCCCCGGCACGCTTGAGCATCCATTCTTCTACCGGCATCGTGGCCCCGGCCTGTAATCGGGTGAGCCGATCTTCCCAGCGTGGAACATCTACGCCCGCGATGAACTCGCGCAGGCTGCGCCCCAGAATTTGCTGCGGAGCAACACCGAGTATAGCAAGTGCGCGGGCATTCAGCGTGACACAGTGTCCGGCGGTATCGAGGATGAATACGGCGTCATTATCTTGCGCAAGGATGACCGCAAAGCGGCTCTCAATCGACATGGTTTGCATTGTCTTTACTCTCACTCTTCGACAGGCAGATTCGTCTGTGTTGCACTGCCCACATCCATCATACCGCCGTTTTTACATTCGTAAATTGACGCTTGCATAAGGGTATACAAAATTTGCAAACACAAACCGCCGCGATGCCTGAGGATCCTCTGGCAATTAAACCGCTATAACCTTTTTTGAATTTTAAAAACGATTCATGCCACTCCATAAACGTCTATTCGCCATTATGGGCGGAAAGCTGGCAACAGTGAATGGGATGCAATCTCGCGGATATACTTTCGGTTGGTTCCAATCATCCGTCACTCATGCAGATCGTTTACACTATTCAGCATAATGTGAACCACAAACATGAGGAGCAGTCTCATGAGCGACAAACCAATGATTCTTGTCACCGGGGCGACCGGGTATGTCGGCGGGCGGCTTGTTCCGCGCCTGTTAGAAGCGGGTTATCCGGTGCGCGTCCTTGCCCGTGACCCGGCAC
>DAOTXA010000623.1:0-3162 GCA_034435595.1 Anaerolineae bacterium
CACAGTGCTGACTGATGAGCGCCTCGCAGACCCGGAACCCGCCCCCAACGATTATGTGCCCGTCGATTACACTTCACCCGGTCAACCGGGGCAGGCAACCGTCCTCTACTTCAGCGCGGATTGGTGTACCTATTGCCCGGATCAAAAGCCCGTTATTCAGCGGCTAGATAACAACCTCGACAACAACATCAGCTTCCGTGAAATCGACATTGATACCCGTGAGAATTACGCCCTGGTCCGCCGCTATAACGTCAACTCGGTGCCACGCATCATTGTGCTTGATGGCTGGAACCATGTGCAGCAGCATTTCTATGGTCTGACCGGATACAGCACCCTGTATGGCGCGATTCAAGATTCACTTGTTTGGTAGCGCTTCCAATTCACCAGCATAGTATTACACCTGATAGACCATTAACGAGAAATAATTCCTCAATGGTTGATTGCGCCCAAAATTTACACAAAATTTATAGACTCAGCCTGAATTCGGCGTATGATGAGAGTAGAGGCAGGTTTACTGCCCAAAAATAAAACCATTTTTTAGCTTTTAGTAAGGAGAAACTGGCAAATGCCTGTGAGCGTCCAGTGGGATGACCCGAATCATACAACTTTACGATTTGATTATGAGGGGAACTGGAACTGGAACGAGGCGCATCTGGCATTCGACTGGGCAGACGTGCTGATGAACGGCACGCCGGGGTCGATTGCCGTCATTATTGATATGACGCGCAGCCACACCGCACCAAAAGACGCATTACAACGGCTTACTGTTTCTGCACAACGACCGCGACATAACATCAGTACGATTGTCGCGGTGGGCACTACGCCATTTGTTGGCGTGATGGCGGAAATGTACCGCCGACTTTACAATCGCTATGCGGTCGAACTGTACTACGCGGCAACCCGCGACGATGCTCGTGATTTTATCGCCGCCCAAACTGTGCTTGATCTATCCATCGCTGCCGGGGATCTGGCCTAAGAAACGAGGCGACCGCGCACAATCACACCATTTAACGCATCACCAAACAGGGACGACCTATCCGGTCGTCCCTGCTGCATCTATCAGAGATTATTTACCCCACACGGGCAAACTACGGATCGCGTGGTTGTAGCCCGTTCAGCTACTCCAAATTTGTGCGCGGACGTTCAACACGTTGCAGGGTCAAGGTGCGCGAGTAATTGTCCAACAGCGCATCCAGCATGGTAAAGATTGCCGTTTGCGCCCCCGCGACCAGCCGCTTGCGCCCCTGTGCGGCTTCGGTTAGTTCGTCATACATATCCCACGGGTTTTCGGTGACGCTATGACGTACTGTCCGGTTTTGAATCAATCCGGTTAGCACCAGCGGCAAATACGCATAGCTGAGGTCGGCCTCACCATGCCCGGAAAACCACGTCATCAAACGGTTGGCATAGTTATAGCGCTCGTCTTTGGACCCCAAATCTTCTTTAACGCGGGATTCCAGAATCGGGAAGGCGATGAGGACCGATTCGTACAGCACCGCTTCAAAAACGTGCTTCGCCAGCAGTTCGCCGCGTTCCATCTCCAGTAGATCAGGATCACGGGCGACGGCCTGAGCCAGTGCGCGGAACCAGCGCGTTTGCGACAGATGCACATCCGGCTCGCGGCGGTGGGCGTCATCGACGGTGTAGGTCATCATCTTGGTAATTGCGCGAATTTCGCCGGGATGCAGCGGCAGACCCCGCGCTGCGAAACGCTCTTCGACGGCATCGTAAAACCATACATACGAACTTGGGTAGGCGGTGCTATCCGCCAGGGCGAGCACGTCATCATAGTAGATTTCGACGAGTTCGATATCCTTCTGCATTTGTTCGCGTCGCCACAGCGTTTCGTAGCGGACGTTGAGTTCGCTGTGGGTATCAGGCAGGCGGCGCGGCGCAATGTCGAAGTACACCGTCATAATCTCGGCAGATTCGTTCCACTTGTGGACGTTGTACGTCACCTCCTGTAGCGCCATCGCCTTAAAGGGTGACACGCTCAAGACAGTCGGGGCGACGCCACCACCGGGCGGGCGCAGCGGTTTGGGTGTCTCCTTCCCCTGCGGGCGAAAGCGCACCGCGACCCGCGCCGGATAGCCTTTGCCCGGTTGCGTGGGGGTATGCACCACCACCGGAAAGCGAACAACACCGACTTCACCGGGTTCCAGCGTGCGCCCGATCTGGCTTTTTGGCGTGTCGATCACCGCCTGCTTGCCGTTGCGATCTTTAGAAGGCAGGCGCAGCGCAACTTTGACGATCAGAGGTTGGTCCACCATGTTTTGCAGTACCAGCACGATCTCGAAGGGCTGGTTCAAATATACTTGCTGCGGAAAAACGCCCAGCGCACATTCAAGGCTGTCGAGGTTCACGCGGATGTTATTGGTCACCATCCCCAGCACGTCAGGGTAAATAGGCTTAAAAGGGGTGTCGGCGCTCATAATGCAGGCTTCTCGACTATATGTGTGTTTATCTCTTTATATCCACAATACATTGTGTGTTTCAGCAGAACATGAAAATGTGACCTGTCCTGTACAGAATCCTGACAACAAGCTGTTAAAAGGACAGGACTTTCGCTTTTTGTTGCACAACACCATTGTTTAAATAGTTCAAGCGAAAATCCTAACTCTTTTGTCTTTGCTCTAGCTTCTGTCGGTTCGCTCTGGTCTTATCGCTCGCCACTCAACCCTGATTTATCCACATACCCGTATTTCTTCAGCGTCTGCATGATGATGGTATCCGCCATGTCAAAGATGACCTCGGTATCCGGGCTGCGGTGCTGTTCGCGGGCTTGTAGCATGATGCGAATCTCGTGCAACATGTCGTTGAGATTTTCGTTTTGCAACATGACCTGATCGAAGGTCAGGATGCCGCCCATCACCAGCGGCAGATACGTGGACATGAAGTCCATCTCTCCCTTTGTGTTGAGCTTGGCGACGATGTTGTCTGCATACTGGGTGATTTCTTCGTCCGTCCCCATATCCTCCCCGGTGGCGATGGTCACCTGCAAAAAGGCATAGGTGATGGCGTCGCGCAGTAGATCGTCAAAGGCGAAATGTGGGATCGCCTTATGCGGCACGTTGCCGATACGTTCGTCGCGGCTGACGGCCTGTAAGAACGTGCTGACCCAGTGCGGCAGCGGCGCGTGCATCACGTCATCGTCAAAGATCG
>DAOTXA010000624.1:0-4055 GCA_034435595.1 Anaerolineae bacterium
GAAATACAGCAAAAAGAATTGGATAAAATCATCGAACGTGCCAACAAACTAAAATCCAGCCTGCATGGCGCACGCATCCTGTGGGTAGATGACTATCCGCTGGCGAACGCCAATATCCACCGCTTCTTAAACGACTACGGCGTGCAGGTCGATTTGACGGATAGCAGCGATCAAGCCATCCGCGCGCTTACATGGTCCGCAACTGCTTACGAGGTCGTTATCACCGATATCGACCGGCCCTCAGACGGTCCCGACGCGGGCATCACCTTTGCCAGAAGCGTGATGGAACTTGAACAGAGTAGACAGATCAACATGCCTGCGATCATTGGCTTTGTTGCAAATCTGAATAAGGAGTTAGGAACCCCAGCGGGTATGGTTCTTATCACGGATAACGTTGGAGATTTGCTGCTGGAAGTATTCCAACAGATTGACAAGCAACGCTGAACAATTTCATCACGCTTGGCCCTATAACCGGACTGTCGCAGTCCGCGTGCCGAGATGCTAGACTAAGGGCGTTGTTACTGTAAATAGGTTTCACAGGGTCGAATCACATGATCATGCCAGACGACATCGGCATTGAGCCGAGTCCGCACGGAACACCACCCGCTTTCCACATTATGACGAAGCCACGCGGTGCGATTTGCAATCTCGACTGCAAATACTGTTATTTCCTGTCCAAAGAGAAATTATATCCCGGCAGCGACTTTCGCATGTCGGAGAATATGCTGGAAGAATACACCAGGCAATACATTGAGGCGCAGCAAGTGCCGGAAGTCACCTTCGCGTGGCAGGGCGGCGAACCGACGCTGATGGGGCTTGAGTTTTACCAGATGGCGGTCCGCTACCAGCAGAAACACAAAAAGCCGGGGATGCGCATCTATAATTCGTTGCAGACCAACGCCGTCACCATTGACGAAGAGTGGGCCAAATTCTTCGCGGAAAATGACTTCCTGCTTGGTGTCAGCATTGACGGACCGCCGCGCCTGCACGATGCATATCGCGTGGATAAAGGCGGCGCACCGACGCTGAGTCGTGTCCTCAAGGGGTTAGACTTGCTCAAAGAACATGGTGCGGAATACAACATTCTGACGACCGTCCACGCCGCCAATGCCCCGTATCCGCTGGAAGTGTATCACTATCTGCGCGACGTGGTCGGCACGACCTTCATGCAGTTCATCCCCATTGTGGAGCGCGACAACGACACTGGCTACCAGCAGGGAAGTGAAGTCACCGACCGCTCGGTCACGGCGGAGCAGTACGGTACGTTCCTGAGCACCATCTTCGACGAGTGGGTGCGCAAGGACGTAGGCCGGGTGTTCGTGCAAATCTTCGATATCGCGCTGGCAGCGTGGAGCGGGAACCGCCCTGGCCTGTGCATCTTCGAAGAAACCTGTGGGACCGCTCTGGCGATGGAACACAATGGCGATGTGTTTTCCTGTGATCACTTCGTGGAACCCGATCACAAGCTGGGCAATATCGCCTTCGTACCGCTATCCGAACTGGTCGGCAGCAAGAAGCAGTTCGAGTTCGGGCAGGCCAAGCGCGACACACTGCCGCAGTACTGCCGCGATTGCGAGGTTCGCTTTGTGTGTAACGGCGGCTGTCCTAAAAATCGCTTTATCGAGACACCGGATGGCGAACCGGGTCTCAATTATCTATGCGCCGGATATCGTGCATTCTTTAATCATGTGGGCGAGCCGATGCGCTTTATGGCAAATGAACTGTATAATCGCCGTCCGCCAGCCAATGTGATGTTCCACATGGCACAGAAAGATGCCGAACTTGAAAAGTTGTTCGCGCAGGCCGGACGCAATGATCCGTGCCCATGCGGGAGTGGTTTGAAGTTCAAGAAGTGCCACGGGAAGAAAAGTAGTCAGTAGTCAGTGGATACAGGGGGCATATGCAGCAGCTAAGACGCTATCGCGCAACGCTCGGCGCGGATATGCTGGCGGGTGCGACTGGCGCGATTGCCGGTGCGCCGCAGGTGATGGGTTTCGCGTTGATCGCAGGCGTCAGCCCGATTTACGGCCTGTACTCCGGTTTCGTGGCGACAGTGATCGGCGCGTTGTTCGGCAGTTCTTCGTTTATGACGGTCGTACCGACGAACGCGCTGGCGCTGGTTGTCGCCTCGACGCTTGGTCCGATCACGGGCGAAAATCCTGTTGCACGCATGTTTACGCTTACGCTGCTGGTGGGCGTGTTTATGCTGCTGTTCGGTCTGCTCAGATTGGGCAGTTTGACCCGTTTCGTCTCCAATGCTGTCATGACCGGGTTCATCACCGGGGCCGGGTTGCTGATTCTACTGGGGCAGGTCCGCAATTTGACCGGCTATAGCGGCGAGCAAGAAAGTCGCGTGTTGGACCGCGCACTCTCCTGGGTGCTCCACCCGGAAAACAGCCAGATTGAGGCGGCAGGCGTCGGATTGCTGGCGATTGCCATCATATACGGACTGCGCCAGACAAACTTTAAGGCAGCGGCGACCCTCGTGGCGATTGTGGCGACTTCCGGGCTGGTCATAGTGCTGGGCTGGGAAAATGTCGCGACTGTCGGCGATGTGACGACAATCCCGAACGGTCTGCCACCCTTCGACCTGCCTGATCTCGCGTATATCCCCGATCTGGCGACGGCAGCGCTGGCGATGGCAGTGCTGGCATCCGTGCAATCCGCAGCCATCATGAAGGCCATCCCCGAACCCGGCGGGACGGTCGCCGATGTAAACCGGGAATTCGCCGGGGAGGGCATTGCCAATCTGGTCAATAGCCTCTTTCAGGGGATGCCGGTTGGCGGCTCATTATCACGAACGGCGGTGAACATCAGTGCCGGGGCAAAGACGCGGGTTGCCAATCTCATCGCGGGGCTGCTGCTGGGTATGACGCTGCTGTTCCTCGGTGATGTAATTTCGATGGTCACTATGCCAGCCCTGGCTGCTGTGTTGATCGTCGCCGCGCTGAGTCTGATTCGCCCGCATGAACTGTTGCTGGTCTGGAATGTAAGCATGACCGGACGCATCTCGATGACAGTAACCCTGCTTTCCACGCTTGTTTTACCGCTGGAATACAGCATTTATATTGGCGTCGGGCTGTCGCTGGGCCTGTATTTGTACACCTCGTCGGAAAACATCCGCGTGCGGCGTCTGGTCATCACCTCAGAGAATCGCGTCCGCGAACTGGACGTGCCCGACTATTTGCCGGATGGCGAACCCATCATCATCTCGGAAACGGGTAACCTGTATTTTGCCTCGGTACAGCGCCTCGAATCGTTGATGCCGCATCCCGGTGACTCGCGACGCCCGATGGTCATCCTGCGTCTGCGAGACAACCAGTATCTGGGCAGTACGGGCATTCACTTTCTTACAGACTATGACCAACGCCTGCGCAAACGTGGCGGCAAACTGCTAATTGCCGGCGTAAGCGGCGTGGTTCGTGCCCAGTTAGAGCGCAGCGGCGCAATTACCAGCCTCGGCCCGGATAGCGTGTTCGATGCCGAAGACGTAATCTTCGATGCGACACGCCGCGCCCTCGTTTATGCCCAGCATCTGCTCAACACCCCTAACGGAACAGCCGATTTCAGATAAACGGACTATAGTCCGATTTCTAACGCATTGTTAATGCCCAATCCGGCAATTTGGGTGTATATTAATGCCTGTAACGATAAACGGACTGTAGTCCATTTAACGCATAAATCACTCTCTCTGAGATCGTATAAGGAGCAGCAACCATGGCCCAGTGGAAAATCGACCCCGCACACACCAACATCGAATTTGCCGTTAAACATATGATGATTACCACCGTGAAAGGTTCCTTCTCCAATGTGGACGGCTTCATCACCTACGATGCCAGCAACCCCGGCGCATCTGCGGTGGAAGCCACCATTGAAGCCGCCAGCATCGATACCGGGGCGGAAGATCGCAACAATCATCTGAAAAGCGCGGATTTCTTCGACGTGGCAACCTACCCGACAATCACGTTCAAAAGCACCGCGCTCAAGCTGGATGATGACAACAGCGGCAAGTTGACGGGTGATCTGACCATGCACGGTGTGACCAGACAAGTTAC
>DAOTXA010000625.1:0-4273 GCA_034435595.1 Anaerolineae bacterium
GTCCGGTGAGGGTGGCGACTTCGGTGATTTGCTCTTTGGGGCGGGTAACATCCCACAGCTTGATCGTCGTATCAGACGCACTGGTCGCCAGCAAGATGCGATAGCTGTCATTGACTCGATAAGGTGGGCTAAAGGCAACACACTTTACATGGCCTTCGTGTCCCTTCAGGGTTTGTGTTGGTGCGCCGCCAAAACTCCCTGCGAACAGACGCACGCCGTCCGCCCCAGAAATGGCGATGGTCGTGCCGTCTGATCCCCAGCGAACAGCGGTAATCCACCCGTATTGAGACTGTGCCAGTGGACGCAGGCGGGGGGCGGTTTCCTGAGTAATTGCTTCGCGCATGGCGGTTGACCTCTCACAGGATCATCATGTACGCATGTCACTATCTTACACCGTCAAATAACTTTACACCGTATACATGGTGTAGCATAGACACACCAACCGTCGGAATGTTGTTGCACAACGTTCTGGCGAAAGTGGAAAGGACAATTCTATGGGTCTTGAAGACCGTTTAACGGATGCTGTCGCGCTGGCCTTTGAAAATCTGGGTGGCGACCCGGTGGAGACGATCACCGTGGCGCGGCGTTACAGCACCGTAGACCGCTGGATCACCGCACAGACGACGCAGACCGCGCTGGTCGGTGGTGTGGAGGTGTCACTACCCGGTTTGCATGGCGCGACAATTGCCGCTGGAACGCTGTATCTGCTGCGCAAGATGGCGCGTTTAAGCTGGGGCATCGGCGCGTTCAAGAATGCTTTCGTATTGGAAGCAGGACCGAATTCCGACTTGCGTAACATTCTGATCCTCTGGTCTGCGGATGAGGACGAGACAGCGGAGCCGGATCATCGTGCGATTGATCTGGATTTGCTGCTGCATGTGCTGGATACACCCGGTCGTCTGGCGCTGTATGCGGTCATCGAGAACGAGAACATCGAACCGGTCATATTGCGGACATTATACGCGCTGTGTGACATCTGTGAGAGATTTGATGGCGATGAGTCGGCGCGGGAACTGGTGGAGTTGGTCGGCGGGGCAGAAGTCGCAGAACAGGCAATCGCCGCGTCTGCCCGATTCGCCGAATCGCAGCGTGAACGTCTGGCGACACCACGCACGGCGCAAGCGCCCTCGAATGCATCAAAATCAGTTGTAGCACGGACGATGGGGCGCAAGGTTAGCACCAAAGTCGCCCGTGATGTAGCGGTACAATTGGCGAGTCGTCTGCCGATTCGCTATCTGAGCGGGTTTATCCCTGTAGCAGGCGCGGTCATCAACGCGACGTTTAACGCACAAACGGCGAAAAGCATCTCGCGCTCTGCTGTCGAATACTACGATAACCGGCTGACATTGGCGGAATTCGAGGCGCTTATCCCGCGTTTGGATGGGTAATTTAACGCGAAGCGTGTTTAAGCGTTTGTGCCGAAGATGGTCCTTACCCGTCAGAAAGTGCTTGTTTTTTGACGTGCGAAGCGAGTAGCCAGAAGCTCTTGTCAGTACGCGCCACGGCGCAGCAGCACACGCGGAACGGTCATCAACAGAATACGCGCATCCATCGCAATTGACCAGTTTTCAATGTAGTAGATGTCTAGCAGGCACATCTCGTCAAAAGGTACGTCACTGCGCCCGCTGACCTGCCACAGTCCGGTGATCCCCGGTGTGATTTGCAGACGTTGACGGTGCCAGGGTTCGTAAAGCTCGACTTCATCTGGTGTAGGCGGGCGCGGTCCAACGAGGCTCATGTGCCCACGAATAACGTTGAGTAGATTCGGGAGTTCATCGAGACTGGTGCGCCGAATGATGCGTCCGATGCCGGTAATGCGTGGGTCGTCCGGGATTTTGGGGTGACGCGGGTCGAGTTCCAGCGTTTCGACCAGTTTTTGCTGCATCTTCTCGGCGTTCGGGACCATGCTGCGAAACTTGACCATATCAAACGGGCGTCCCTTAAGACCAACGCGCCGCTGACGATAAAGCACGGCTCCCGGTCCTTCAAGGCGGATCGCCATTGCTACCAGTGCAAACGCCGGAACCCACACCGGGGCGGTAGCCGTGATAATCGCCAGATCAAGGGCACGCTTGATAACGCGATTGGTCACCTTAAATGAAACATCACTGTTGACACCAAGCAGCGGGATACCGTCGAGATTTTCGACCTGTACCTGCCGCATGTTGAGTTGGAACACATCCGGTACTACGCGCACATCAGCCCCGGCGCTGCGAGCAGCACGCACCAGCTTGACAATACGATCGTGCTGTTCCCATCCAAGCGTGATGACGACTAAATCCACGTCTTGCGACTTGACGACCGATTTCATCTTGTCGAGGTTGCCCAACCCGCGTACACGACCAAGATCGACCTTGCCGAGATCATCATCGACATAACCGACCGCGTGATAGCCCAGTTCCTTGCGAGCGAGCAAGGCACGCAACACGGCCTGACCGACATCCCCGGCACCGACGATTAACACGCGCTGGACGCCGATGCCTTTTCCACGTAAATATGCCCATATAATGCGCTGCACGATACGCGATACCGCCAGCAGTACAACCGTGAACGCTGCTGCGTAAATCAACATCAGACGGCTGAATACGAGGGGTTGCAACACAAAACTAATCGCCATAATAAGCATGGTCGCGTTGGTCGCACCGTTGAGGATCATCATAAACTCTTCGACCCAGGGGCGACCGCGTGCCGCCCGGTACAATCCGCTGCCGCGATAGTTCACCAGCAGCCACACCGTATAGATAAACACATACGGCACATAAGGCTGGAACGACGAACTGTTGATTTCCAGAATCGGGCGTAAAATTTGCAGATCATAGCGCACATAGTACGCCAGTAAAAACGCGGCAAAAACCAGCACGACATCCACCAGCGGCATCAACCATCCGGGTTCAATATTCCGTGCATCACGCGCCTTGCGAGTGGTCTGAGTGCGCGTTTTCGCCGTCGAAGAAGACATATGTTTGGTTGCCATATCCGAACTGTATCAGTGTTTTTTCGATTATGTGATGGACAGCGCACGTTGATAGCTGTCGATCGTCTGTTGGGCGGTGATTCGCCATGAAAATTGGGTCGCCTGTGCCAATCCGGTATCACGCGCATGAGTACGCCATTCAGAATCACGATAGGCGCGGCGGAGCGTATCTGACCACGCCACAACGTCATCCGGCGGAACTTTTGTCCCGTGTTCACCGACGACTTCCGGCAGTGAAGACGCATCCGACACGATGGTCGGGGTTCCGCAGGCCATCGCTTCCAGCACAGGTAGGCCGAATCCCTCAAAAACCGAAGGATATATGAAAACTTCGGCGCTATTGTACCAGAAGGGTAAATCTTCGGCAGGCACAAATCCGGGGAAGTGTACCGAGTCTGACAGGTTATAACGATCCACCCGCTGGAAAATCGGTTCGTAATCCCAGCCCTTGCCCCCGGCAAGAATCAGCGGCAGGCGCTCGTTTGCGGGCAGGGCGGCGTAGGCGTCCAGCAGTGTGACCAGGTTTTTGCGCGGTTCCAGCGTGCCGAGAAACAGCCAGAAGCGATCGGGCAAACCCTGTTTGGTGCGGAAAGCTTCGACCTCGTTCGGCGGTAATGGGAGATACGCAGCGCTGTCGTATCCGGCAATGGCAACGTCGATCTTTGCTTGTGGGATGCCGAGCGAGATGTGAACATCTTCAGCGGTTGCATGAGAGATGCCAATCACACGGTTGGCACGACGACAACTCAGCGTTGTGAACATGCGCAGGTAGAGCCGTCTTGCCGGAGATAACACCTGTGGATAATGCACGAAGCTGAGGTCAAATACAGTGACTACACTCGGCTTTGTCAGGATCAACGGAGAGACAAAGGTCATTGAGTGCAACAGGTCGAACTTGCCGAGTTGCAGCGGTTGCAGGGTTTGTTCCCACGCGATGCGACGTAACGGTGATTCGGTATCCCATGCGGCCTTGTGCATGGTAAGGCCGTCGAAGGTGTGCGGGTTATTTGCACCGACCATCGCCGTAAATTGCCAGTCATCTGGTGCGACTGCGTGTAGATTCACCAGTGTGTTATAGATGTACCCGTGAATCCCCGCACTGCGATAACCGCGCTGCGCGGAAAGCAAATGCGCGTTTAGGCCGATGTGCATAAGCGATCGTGTCTCATGTGCGCGGTTAATTCGACCATGTGTTGTTATCGGGATTATAGGTCCACCCTGGCGGGATGAGCGGGTTGCACGAGGGCGGATGCGGTTCATCCGGGTCCGGGTCAGCGAAGCGGATTTCGATGTTCGCCT
>DAOTXA010000626.1:0-9874 GCA_034435595.1 Anaerolineae bacterium
GATCGGGGATGGGCGAGCGGTGGAGCCGTTGATCGCGGCGCTGGATGATGCGGACTGGCGTGTGCGAGGTAGGGCGGCGGCTGCGCTGGGGGAGATCGGGGATGCGCGAGCGGTGGAGGCGTTGATCGCGGCGTTAGGTGATATGGAAACAGTTTTTAACAATTGGCGCGTCTGTGATTTTGCCTACCGAGCGCTGCAAGCAATCGGTACGCCGGAAGCGTTGCAAGCCTGCGCGGACTGGATCGCGGCGGGGAACGAGTATCACGAGCCGGGATGGTAGGCTATCGTCGCGCAGTTGACCGCAACCGAGGGCGCGTCTATACTCATCGGCAGTATGGATGATCAAATCAGGGAAGTGGACGATGGCTGAACAATCTGCCGCGAAATTTGACCCGGCAATGCTGGAACTGCTGCGTTGCCCGGAAGCAGTACATTACACGGACAAAGGCGATGATCCCGGCAAGCTGGACCTGGTCAAGGAGGCGTGGCTGGTCTGCGCGGATAGTGGCTACAAGTACCCGATCATCAACGGGATTCCGCGCTTGCTGGTGGAAGAAGGTGCGAAGTGGAAAGACACCGCGAACGACGATCTGCCGGTTCCGCCGCCTGCGGAGTAATGGATTCCGTGTGATCTATCGGCGCTCGTCTGTGAACAGGCGGGCGCTTTTGAGTCTTGTGTGTGGCGGCGGGTGAATAGTTGAAGCACAAAATTGCCCTTAATCCGCCGTCAATGTTATACTGCAACTGTGCCACGCGTATCGATTTGGTTTGTCTATGGATTGATGGATGCGCGGCACAATAGACGTTGTGCGGATAACTGCGACGAAACGGTGATAGCGATGCCTGATTTAAAGCCCCTAGAAGCCCCTGCTCATTCGGCACAGGACCTGCCGGTATCGCTGCCAGCGCGTTTAGTGGGGCGCGAGGCGGCGTTGGCCCAGGTATATAACCAACTTAAAGAAGGGAACCCCGTCCATCTATACGGTCCGTCGGGTGTCGGTAAGACGGCGCTGGCGGCTACTCTCGCCAATGCTTATGCCCAGCAATCTGGCGGCGCGTTATGGTTCAATGTCAATCAGCCGACGCTGGATGAGTTGATTATCCGCGTTGGGCGTGCCTATAACGTCGAGGAAATTGCCAATAGCGACACACCTGTTGGTATGGTCGGCGCGGCGGAAAACACGTTGAAGCAGCATAAGCCGCTGGTGGTGCTGGATGGCGTCATTTCGGCGGATGTGGCGAGTCGTTTTGTCAGCCGCTGTGTGGATGGTCTGCCCGTGTTGGTTATCAACGACGAGCGCATTGAAGGCCCCTGGGCGGCGATGTCACTTTCTGCGCTGGATGAAGCGGGTGCGGTGGCGTTGTTCAAGCAGGAGAGCCGCACAACGGACGATAGCGCCGACGACGATATCAAGACACTGGTCGAGCTGCTCGGTCATCAGCCGTTTGCGATTGTGATTGCTGCGCGTGCGATGGTCGTCAGCAAGCAGAACCCGGCGGCGTATCTCAAAGTTTTGCAGCAAGTGCATGAGTCCACCGGAGGGACGCCACACGTCACGGCATTGACGGCGAGTTCGCGGGCGCTGACCGGGGCATTTCAGGGTGTTTTGCTGACATTAGGCGCGACATTCTCTGGCGGCACGACCACCGATCTGATGAGCATGATTAGCGGTGCGCCGGAAGAAGCCGTCGGTCAGGCGTTGAATATCCTCGGACAGTTGAATCTGGTCGGGCGCTATCGCCGTCACGAGACGATTTATTATCAGCTTCACCGGCTGACGCACCAGTTTTTGCGGGATTGGCTGTCGAGTTCAAACCGGCTTGATGCCCTGCAAAGCAAGGTCAACGACTCCGTGATGACTTATGCCAAAGCGCATAGTGTCGAAACCGATGAGGATTACGACAAGCTGGCGATTGCGATGGATTCGCTGCTGGCGACGGCACGCTGGGCCGCTGGTCAGGGCAGTAGTGATACCGCCAATGCGTTGATCGTCGCGTTGACAGAGGCGGGCGGGTTCATCACGGATCGCGGCTATCGCCACGAGGTGATGCGGCTGCGCGATCTGGCGACTGGAACCGGGCAGGGGACTGCATTCCCGGCCTATGGCGAAGAGGATGCCGCCGATCTATCGCCGGAGGACATGCTGCTTGATGATTTCGGCGATGACGATGATTTTGATGACGACTTCGACGATGACTTTGTTGAGGGCGA
The DNA here is from genome assembly GCA_034435595.1 of Anaerolineae bacterium. Lineage (GTDB taxonomy): Bacteria > Chloroflexota > Anaerolineae > Aggregatilineales > Phototrophicaceae > JAVJSU01. Next base: position 2,213 of record DAOTXA010000626.1, read on the forward strand.
AGAATTTGACGAGGACACCGGTTCAGATGAGGCGGCACCGCTGGTGGATCGTTTGTTCAGCGGTATCGCCGACGAGATCGAGGCCGAGGAATTCGCGGATGAGGACGATGAACCCGCCGCAACAGCGCGTGCGGCAACGGTCGCGCCGGAAATTGATCTGGCGATGGCGGACATTACTGAACTCAAAAACGCACTGATCCCGGCACGACAATCCGGGGATACCGAACAGGAAGTCGCCATTCACAGGGCGTTAGGTCAGCGACAGGTTGCTGAGGACATGGAAAATGAGGCTATGTCCACATACAGCGATATGCTGGGTTTGCTGGAGGCGGCAGAAGACAAAGCCGCTATCCTCGAAACGCTCGATATGCTATCGGCACTGGCGAGCCGGACCGGGAATGCGCAAATCGCCGTGATGCACGCGACACGCGGCGTCAAGCTGGCGGAAGAACTTGGCGACGCCGCCTCGCAGATGCATCTGTTGACTACATTGGGCGACGCGCACCAGCAGCTTGGCGATAGCGAAGATGCGGTTGCTGATTATGCGGCGGCGCTGGCGATTGCACGCAAGTCTGACGACAGCCAAAATGAGGCAAACATTCTCTACAAGCTCGGTTATGCTCAGTTAGATAACGGTGATTCTGAGACGGCAGAAGACACGCTCGAACAGGCGTTGGCGCTGTTCAAGACGCAGGGAAAGCGCAAGGGGGAGGGCAAGGTGCTTGGCGCGTTGGGCAGTGTTTACGGCGACCTGGGGCGCTGGGGCGAAGCTGTGAATTTCTATACGTCCGCGTTATATATCGCCCGTGAAGTTGGCGACAAACGAGATGAAGCCAGCCAGTTGACGAGCCTGGGCTATGCCAACGAAGAAGCCAAAGACCTCGGTCAATCGCTGTTGCGTTACCGTCAGGCTTTGCATCTGGCGTTTGAACATGGTGATAGCGACGAAATTGTCTCTGCACTGGTGGATTTGTCGCGTCTGTTGATGGTGAGCAAGAAGCACCTGGCAATCGCGGAAATGCTGATCATGCGGGCTGCCCAATTTGACGCTGACGATAAGGACGTGGTCGCGTTGAAGATGCGCATCGGCAACGAGAAACTGGTCGCACAGGCGCAAGCCATCGACATGCTGCCCGTCAATGGCACTGCGGAACAATATGCAGAGAATGCATATTCGCTGCTGGATGCGTAGCGCGGATTTGAACTGTAGAAAAACGAGCGGGATAGTCACCCTTGTGGACTATCCCGTTTTTTGTTTTGCTTATGCGGGGGTGAGTTCTGCCGGGTTGTTGACGAGGCCGCTCAACAGGTCGATACACGCCTGCACGTCGCCCAGGTCGACGGTTTCGCTGGTCGTATGGACGTAGCGGCAGGGAATCGAGATGCAGCCAGCAGGCACGCCGGACCGAGCAGCCTGAATTGCCGCGGCGTCGGTTGTGCCGCCGACCAGCATTTCTTTCTGGTAGGGGATGCTATCGGCTTCGGCGCGGCTGACCATCCAATCGCGGACGGCAGGCGGTACAACGAGCATATTGTCGTGGATTTTGATGGCTGCGCCGCCACCCAGTTTGACCGCCATCTTTGAGCTATCCGGCACGTCGCCGGTCAGCGTGACATCCAACGCGATGGCGATATCCGGGTCCACACCGAATCCGGCGGTGCGTGCACCACGCAGACCGACCTCTTCCTGCACGGTGAACACGAAGTAGAGTTCGTTCGGTGTTTGCTTGTTGATCTTCTTCATGGTTTCGATGGCGACCACGCAGCCAATGCGATCATCCATAGCCTTGCCGATGACGCGATTGCCGCGCACCTCGAATTCGCGCCAGAATGACGCCGGGACGCCTGCCTCAAACGCGCCGCCGTTGCCGTCGTCTACGTCGATGTAGAAGTCATCGAGTTTGGGCACGTTGGTGCGCGAACTGCCGCCGTTGCCATGCACGCCGATCACGCCGACGGTTCCGTCTTCGAATTTGACGCGATTGCCGCGCAGGGTCGTGTATAGCAGGCCACCGAGATTGGTGAAGCGCACGAATCCGCTGGTCGGCTCTTTAAACATCGCCATGACGCCGATTTCGTCCATGTGGGCGGCGATGAGGATTTTGGGGCCGCCCTGCCCCACGCGGCAGATCATATTGCCCAGCGGATCGACGGTGATCTCGTCGGCGTAGGCTTCTACTTCCTCGCGGATGAGCTTGCGGACATGGTGTTCGTAGCCGGATGGTCCCCATGACTCGCTTAGTTTCTTGATTAAGTCCTGCATGTGGTGATTGCTCCTGAATGAAGGTGCTTTAAATATTCGTGTTAGGATTTTGCCGGATTTTACTGCGCTTCCGGCTTCTGGTAAACCGCCCGGAAGCGGTGCAATCCGTCGTGGAATTCTTCGAGTGATAGTTGAGTCAGCCCGTTCGCTTCAAAATGGGCGAGATCGGCGCGTGATAGCGGCCAGGGAATGCCGCCCGGTTCCCTGCCTTCGTCGCGGGCATGACACAGCACGAGTACGCGCCCACCGGGGGCGGTCAAGGCGCTCATTGCGGCGATGGTTTGCGGTGCGAGATCAACCGGAAGTGCTTGAATAGTGCGGCTTTCAAACACGAAATCGAAGGCGTTTTGCCAATCATCCGGCATATCGAACAGGTCTGCGACCTGATAATCGACCTGTGTATCGGGGAAGCGCCGTTTGCACATTTCGATTGCTGTTGGCGAGATGTCGAAGGCGATTACACTGAATCCCATTTTGACGAGGGCTTCGGCGTCGTCGCCCAGCCCGCAGCCGATGACGATTGCCCGCTGGTTGTTTCCAGACAGGTTGTTGTCTTCAGCCCAGATCAGCAATTCGCCGTTGGGGTTCATGTGTGCCCAGGGGACGCTGCCCTCGCCTTTGTCGGCCTCGGCATAGATTTGCTCAAACCACCCGGCGGGTTCGCCGCGCTCCCACGCTGCGCGGATCATATCGCCTATGGATTGTCTTTTGTCGTTGTTCATTTATTGCACGCTCGTTCCATTGTCTGCGGCGCATATCTTACCATTTCCGCACGCGTCCGTAAAAAACTGAATTCACCGGGCAAAGCAAAACCCCCGTCCAATATAGACAGGGGTGCGAGATTGCTTGATTTGAGGTGTTTATGCCTGCACGAGTGTTTCCGGCAGATCAACGGAGGTGCGCATACTGTGGACGCCGGTCGCGCCGTCAGGACGTGTGCCGCGTGATTCGACTTCCTGCAAGCGTCCGCGAGCGTCATAGCAGCGGACCGCGAAAGTGTGATTGCCGTCCTCGAAGGGCCAATCATAGCGCCAGATGACCCATGTCAAGTCACTGAGTGGCTCGCGGATTTCCGCTTCTACCCAGTCGTTTTCGTCAATGCGGACTTCAACGCGAGAGATGCCCTTTGCGCCAGCGTAGGCAATGCCACCGACGGGGATCATCACCTGCTCGTCCTGCTCGTAAGCACCTTCGGCAGAAACGGTATCTACTACTGAGGTGGTGTTGACGATGGCGGTTTCTGACCAGCCGCGACGCACCCAGTAGCCTTCGTCCCAACCAGAGACGACCTCCATATTGGTGATCCACTTCGGTTGTTTCATGCCATAGTGATCGGGGATGTAGATGCGCAGGGGGAAGCCATGCTTGCGCTTGAGCGGCTGACCGTCCCACGCCCACGCCAGCATAATACGCTCGTCGGTGCGAATATCTACCAGCGCGACGTACTCGTCAAAGCCATCGGCAGAGGTGATCTTGAGGTACATGCCCTCTTCCTGAACACCCCAGTCCGCGATGATGTTCTTGAGCGGCGCACCTGTCCAGCGGGTAGTTGAAATCAGGTCTCCGCCGATGCGGTTAGAGATGCACGACATGGTGATGAACTGATCCACCGTCGGGTAGCTCTGGATGTCTTCGAGCGTCATGCTGATGGGTTCGGCTACAAGGCCTTCGATTTCGAGTCGCCATGTTGCGCCGTCGATGACAGGTGGGCGGGCGCTGATGTCGATACGGTAGTGATCGTCCAGCGGTGTGTATTCCGGGCGGGTTCCCGGTGCGGCGACAAGTGTTGCGCCGTTGTTGGGCAGCGGTTGACCGTCCCCGGTGGTTGCTACGGAAGGATCGACCGGGGCCTGTGCGGTGGCTTCGGGGTCTGGCGAAGTGGAAGCAACGTCTTGTGGACCGACGGCATCTTCAGCAGGTTCTACCAGCAGCGACAGTCCGGCACCGACAACGGTCAGTGTTGCAGTTGCGCCACCGACACCGACAAGGAACTTGCGACGGTCAATCGGCGTCACATGGGCGGATGCGGCGGTCGTCGCCCCTGCGGCTTCGGCTTCGACTTTGGCCTTATCGCCTGCTTCATTGAAGCTGTTGAGCGTGCTATGGGTCCAGCCGAGGGCGACACCCCAGACGGCAAAGGCGAGAATGAGCCAGATACGGCTGAGATTCGGATCGGCGGTGGCGGTCAGGTTGACCTGATTAAATATCAGCATAAAGACCAGACCGAGGGCGAGGCCGATAACTGCTCCGGTGACCATCGGGTCGGCATTACGGGTGCGGTTGAGGACCAGATAGGTGACTGCGCCCACTACCGCGCCGACGCCAAGCATCATGCCCAGTGCCATTAACTGCTCGGCAATTTTGGCGGTGGAATCGACGGTTCCGAGATCAAGGGCGATGATGGTATCGACCATGATATCGATGACGGCGGTAATGAGTTCGCCGGGGACGATGCGCCCGAACCAGTCGAACAGGTCAAACGGGGCGAAGGGCAGGCCAAGTGCGCGGTCTGCCAGGTACAAGATCGCGATGAGCGGCGCAGTTAGTAGCGCACCCATCAGTCCACCGAGAATTAAACTCGGTTTACGTTGCATTTCCATAGTAGACATCTCCCTAAATGTCGTTTGTTCTATATTGACAGTAGCTGGGGGTTCTTACGACTTTCTGACATGTTGTATTCTAACGGTTGCTTCTTAGGCAGACTTTAATGTTGGCTTTGTTTTTGCAGGCTGTGGCTTTACAATCGATTCGGTTTACGGGTTTTTCCCATTTTTTCCATTAAGGAGCGCGTCCATGATCGTCGTAGATGCTCATCAAGATATTGCCTACAACGCCGTGTGTTTCGGGCGCGATTACCTGAAGTCGGCGATCAAGAAACGCTTGCTGGAAGCGGGAACTGGTGTGCCATCACAGAATGGCAAGGCGACGATTGGCTGGCCGGAATCGGTCGCGGGACGGGTTGCGATCGTGTTTGCTACGATCTTCACCGCGCCGCGTTCGCGCAAGCCGCAGCCCTGGTCACAGGTGATGTACAGCGATGTGGCTGAGGCGCACCAGCTAGGAATTCAGCAACTCGACTACTATCACAAAATGGCCGATTCGACGGACAAAGTGCGGTTGGTGCTGTCGAAATCTGATCTGGATGACGTGCTGGCGACATGGGAACCGGAAAAATCGCTGGCGGATCGCCAGCAGGGGCTTGTCTTACTTATGGAAAATGCTGATCCTATCCGCGAACCACAGGAACTGGACATGTGGTACGAGCGTGGTGTGCGGCTGATTGGTCCGGCATGGCAGGGGACACGCTACTGCGGTGGAACCGGGATGCCCGGTCCGTTGACCGATATGGGACGCGATCTGCTTGACCAGATGATGGACCTGAACATGTTGCTCGACCTGTCGCATATGGCGGAGGCGGCTTTTCTTGAAGCACTTGACCAGTACGAGGGTAGTGTTATCGCCAGCCACAGCAACCCGCGCCGCTTCCGCGAGAGTGACCGCCACCTGTCGGATGCGATGATCCGCCGCCTCTCGGAACGTGACGGGGTGATGGGCATCGTAATGTACAGCGGATTTCTATCAAATGAGTGGACGCAGTCTGACGGCAAGCGCACATTGACCTTAGCGACAGTCGTTGATGCGATTGACCATGTGTGTCAGGTGACGGGCAGTGCGGCGCATGTGGGGCTGGGCAGCGATTTTGACGGCGGATTCGGCGCGGAGAGTATTCCGGCGGAAATTGACACCGTTGCTGATCTATTGCGAGTCGCGGATGTGCTACGTTCGCGGGGCTATGACGAGGATGACGTAACGGCGATTATGGGTGGCAACATGCTGCGCAAGCTGCGCCCGGTACTCGATTAGTGTGGGTGCGGCGAACAACGAAATTGGGGGAATGACGACATGATGGTGCGTGTCGCACAATTGGGAATCGCGTTTGGTCTGCTGGGCGTCGTCATTGCGGTGATGGGGTTGTTCCCCGGCTTGACCGGGTTAGAGCCGACTCAGGGCATTGGCATCGTGCAGATTTTCGCTATTTTGACCGGGTTCACGCTGTTGATCTTCGGGGCACTGGTCTATGTGAAGTTCACCTTTTATCCGCGCACGCACTCCAATCTATTGCAACTGATTGGTACGCGACTTGCCATGACAGGACTTGTGATTGCAGCACTGGCGGGACTTGCGGATGTGCTCGGCTTTGGATCGCATGGCAATGACCCGGATACGATCATCTTCCTCGGTCCCTGGCAGGCGATAGCGATTCTGTTGAATTTTCTGGTTTCTGCGATGGGCGTGTTGATCTACGCTATTGGCGGAGAACCAGAAGAATAATCAGTAATCCCCGCTAGATTTCCCCAATGACCACATGCGGTGTCGTCGGGTCCAAGCTGCCGGGTGCAGGTTCGATACTCACGCCGATGGCGTCGAAGTTCTCGATGGGTTCCGGCGCTTCAAACAGCAAAATGCCCCTGCCCGTTTCATCGACCTCGAACAAGCCCATACTGACGGCCTGCCCCTCGCGCACCAGCCACAACTGATAGATGCGGTCGCTGGAAAGTTCCGGCAGCCCGGTCACATGCAGCGAGCCGGATTCGTTGCCTGCGTTCCATAAGACCGTCGCGTGGGCCTGGGTATGATCCTCCAGCGTCGCCAGCAGTTCGCGGTGATGCTGCTCGTTGGTGGTCACGGCGGTGATGGTTTGTTGTTGCTCTTGAATAGCGAGACGCTGCTCTAGATCGCGCTGGTCGCTGCGCAGGCTGCTGACTTCGTTTAGCCAGTAGATATTCGTAGCGATGACGAGGGCGACTGCGGCGGCAACGGCAGCCCACCACGCACGCGTCGTTGACGCGGTCACTTTTGATCTGGCGACAGGCATTTCGGCGGTTTTCATGGGGATAGCCGGAGACGACGTGTGCAAATGCGTGATCTTCGGCTTTGTGGGCTGCGCGGGACGATCCACTTTCGGCAGCGGCGGCATCGCATCAAAGGCTGGCGGTTCGTGCGTTTGCGGCACGATGTGCAGCATCGCATCCGACAGCGCCAGGTACTCGCTCATCTCTGCGGCGAGTTCCGGGCAATCCGCCAGCGCAGCCTCTACAAGCGCTGCTTCGTTCGGGTCAGTCGCGCCAATGGCATAGGCGGCTAGGTATTGTTTGGCTTCTTCGCAACGATTTCCCTGGGAAGACATGGTTTGGTGCGTTCCTGCGAAAACTCTCGGTCCAGTTGGTTCAATACTGATTAAATGAATTGAATAATGTAAATTTAACGGTTTTGCACCCGATTGTCCACACATATCATGGGTGTCAAATGTTAAAGCTCGCTTTCGCCCGGTTGCAGCGCGGTCAACCATTCTTCTTTGAGGCGCTGTAAACCGATGCGAATTCGTGATTTGATCGTGC
>DAOTXA010000627.1:0-39595 GCA_034435595.1 Anaerolineae bacterium
TGTAGGACTTTGCCGTCGCGCCCGGTGTTCCACGTCAGGACGAGTTCGCGGCGGGCGCGGGTGATCCCCACATACAGCAGGCGCAGACGTTCCGCCGCATATTCGACCCGCGCCTCGGCGCTGGCCTCGCCTTCATTATAGTCAAAGCCCAGTGGATCAACGGCGATTGCCAGTTGTTTCAGCGCTTCGGCCTGTAGATTCAGGTTGTCCCGCAGGAACCAGCGTTCCCCGATGAACTGGTCTTGCGGCTCGGCGGATGGAAAATCGTAGTTGTTGACCGACATCAGATACACGCGATCCCATTCCAGCCCTTTTGCGGCGTGCATGGTGGCGACGGTCACCTTGCCGGGGTGCGCGTCGGGATCATAGCCGGTGGCTTCCTCGCTGATGTCGCGCACCCGGCGCTTGTTCTGCGCGACGAGGCGCAACTCGGCGGTGAATTCGGGCAATCGCCAGTGCGGATTCGCCTCCGCTTCCCGGCCCAGATAGATCGCCAGACTGTGTGCGATGGCAAGGTCAGCGGCGGTGTCGAACATGTCCTGCGCCAGCGTCAGTACCAACTGGTCCACCGGCAGACTGACGGCCTGCTGCCAGCGTCGCACCACCTCGCGGAACTGCTCCAACTGCGGGACGACCGTCTCATCGGTTTCCGCCAGTTCCGCCACTGCCGGACTATCCAGCCAATCGACTTCTCCAACAGGCCAGACAAAATCCTCGACGTTGCGCAGTGTGCCGATGGTTTTGGCGATGCGATCTACCCGACGCGAGAGGGTCGGATCGTCGCGGTCATCGCGCCGCCACACGCGGAACGCCATCGCCAGCGAACCGGGCGCGTTCGGATTCACCAGCCCGTCCAGTAAATGCGCCAGTGCGCCCGCTGTCTCTCGCGTGGAACTGGACGAGCGCAGCAGTTCAATCACGTCGATGCCGGCGTCTTTCAGGGCGCGGACCATCTGCGCACCGCGATCATTGCGCGGGACGAGTACCGCGACGGTGCGCTTCTGGTTTTCCGGCAGCCAGCGCTGCAACGACCGCACGACCGCAGCGATTTCCTCGTTAGGGGTGAAGGGTTCTTCAAACAGGAAGATGCGCTCCGGCTGGTCCGGTGGATTCGGCTGAGGATCACCCTTTGGCGTCGGTTCGATGTGGGGCGGCTGGAGCGCCCGTTCGCGGACGGCTTCTACGGGATGTTCGGTGCGTGACCAGTCAATCAGGTGATTCGCCAGCGCGATAATGCTGTGCGTAGATCGCCCGGAGTTGGGGAGTTCGCGGGAGATTACATCGTCTTTTTTCAGGAATTTACGCAGATACTCCGGGCGTGCGGTGGTGAACGTCTCGTAAATTGACTGGTTCGGGTCGCCGACGCGCACCCAGTTGCCATTATCACCCGCCAGCAGCCGCAGAATCTTCTCCTGTAGCAGACTGCTATCCTGTGCCTCATCCTCCAGGATGAAGGGCCATTTATGCCGCAGACGCGCCAGATATGCCTCATCAAGTTCCAGCGCACGTAACGCCAGCCGGATCAAGTCTTGAAAATCGACCGCACCGCGATAGCGCAATCCGCGCTCGTAGTTGATGTAAATCGCATGGCACATCGCCGCGATAGGCAGCGGTTCCTCGAAGCGTTCAAGACGTGCCGCGACCGTCTCTGGCGTCATCTCCCAGTCTTTCGCCTGTTTGATGAAGGCCCCGGCGACGCTTTCGACTTCATTAGGCCAGCGGTCGCGCAGGATGCGGTTAATCTTGTTGTCGTCGATGTCATACGGCAGAAATTGCTCGCCAAAATGGGGGTTGGTACGAATCCACGCCGTCGCCGAATCCCCCAAAATCGCGTTGGACTCGCGCTCGTCCACAATCTGAAAGCCTTCATCCAGGCCGAGCAGGGCGGGGCGTTCGCGCACGATGTCGTTGGCAAGACCATGCAGCGTCCGCACGCGATAGCCGAACCCCGGCAACAAGCCACGCTCCTGCACGAATCCGGCGACACTGCGCGAGAAGTTATCCACCGCCGCGTTGACCAGCGTGACGACCAGCACTTCCTGACCGTCTTCGAGGATGTCCTGCGCGATCAACTGTGCGGCGAGTGCGGATAGTGTTTTGGTCTTGCCACTGCCGGGGACGGCGGAAACGCCCATTTTGCCGCCGCGATAACTGAGGACTTCCGCCTGTTTGGGGCGCGGTTTGAATGCCATCGGAGTGTCTTTCGCTGTGACGAATACGAACGGATATTCGCCAATGATACCACCAGCGGCGCGGTGGCGTATAATTGGCGCAGCTTGCTGCCTGAGAACCGTTTTCCCGAAAAACCGCAAACCCATCATCGAATTTTCCAATTGTGCTTGACTCTCGGACTGTCCGAGGGTTTATCATCGTGGGCAGGGTTGAAGGTTTTGTCGTGTAAACGAGTAGTGAGGACACATGTTTAAAATCGGTGATTTCGCCCGCATCGCCAATCTATCTATCCACCAATTGCGTCACTACGACGAAGTGGGTCTGTTCAAACCGGCGACCACCGATCGCATGACCGGGTATCGCTATTATCGGCTTGAACAGTTGCCCCGCTTACACCGGATTGTCGCGCTGAAAAACCTCGGTCTAACGCTGGATCAGGTCAAGCGGTTGCTGGATGATGACGTAAGCGCGGGCGACATCCGTGGGATGCTCTTGCTCAAAAAAGTGCAGGTCGAGCAAACCATCAGCGAGGAGGTCAACCGGCTGCATCAGATTGAAGCACGCTTGCACCACATCGAAGCAGAAGGTGAATCGCCCGCTTATGGGGTGGTCGTGAAGTCCGTGCCCGAAGTGCAATTTCTGTCATCGCGCCATGTGACCATGAGTGATGCAGCGCTGGTGCGTATGCAACGAGAGCTTTACGGTATTTTGCAGGTGCGGGAACCGAATACGCCGTTCCCGATGGCGCTGATCCATGACGCGTCTACGGACGAGGGGGACCACAATGTCGAAGTCGGCTATGCGGTGGAAAAGCCCTATCCGAATGGCATCACCCTCACCAGTGGATTTCAGATGACCATGCGCACACTACCTGCGATAGAAGCGATGGCGACCACCATCTACGAAGGGTCGCGGCGGGCGATGGGCGAGGCGTATACCGCACTGTTCCGCTGGATTGACGCGAATCACTATCAATTTGGCCCGGATAACTTCCGCGAGGTGTACCTGCAACCGACGCTGACCGACACTGATCCGCATAACATCGTTGAACTGCAAATTCCCATAACCCGCACAACCTGACACCGTTTTTCGATCATTAATCAAAGAAATAAGGAGAAAAGGCGATGAAAATTTTTCGTCTGTTGGTTTTGCTTGCCTGTTTACTGCTGTTGACTGTGTTCCCTGTCATCGCACAGACTGAACAAGATGAAGACCCGCCATTTGCCATCAACTATGACGACCACGACCCTATCATTGAAAGAGGTGCGTATCGTTCATGGGATGGACGGTTTACATCGGTCGGCGCGGCCTTCTTCCATGATGGACAATACCATATGTTCCGCAACGGGTATCCTGATTGGCCGCGTCCGTCGGGGATCGCTTACCATGTCAGTGACGATGGCATGACATGGGAGCAGGTTGGCGACGAACCGGTCATCGCCGGGGAAGCCGTGAACGCGATGTTCGACGTTGAGACGGCGCTGGTCTATAGTGTGCTGGTCGATGAAGACGGCATGTGGCGGCTGTATTTTCAGGGATTTCCGCCCGAAGACAGCGGTATTCCCGGTGGGGTGATCCTCGCCACTGCCGAAGAACCGACCGGCGAATGGACCATCCGCGAGGATATGGTCATCATGTCCGACGGCATGAACTCGTGGGATAACGGCGCGATCGGTGGGCCGAGTGTGATTGTCGTGGATGGCGAATATCGCATGTACTATCACGGACGTTCCGGTACAGGGATTGGCGTAGCGACCAGTGAAGACGGCATCACATGGACCAAGCACGATGATCCTGCTACCACGGATGTTCCCTTTGCCAACAGCGACCCGATTTTTCTACCCGCCGAAGATGAAAATGCGTGGGATTATCGCTCTATCTATGATCCGACAGTGGTTGTGTCGCCGGATGGCTTTGTGATGGCGTATAGTGCAAACCCCTCTGTTGTCGCCGCGCATGGGCTGGCAATCAGTGAGGATGGGCTGAACTTTGAACGCCTGCAAGACAAGCCAATTTTCAGCCGCCGCGATCTGCGCCCCATGCGTAATTTCTGGCTGGTACGCATGATGTACCACGACGAGCGCTATTTCTTCTTCGCAGAAATTGATCATCGCGGGGGGACCGCCATCTACGCAGACATCATTGACGGGTTGTTGACGCAATAACGGGAGCGATCAAAGAGCCGCTGCGACCATTATCATCACAGCGTCTTAACCGATATTGACATCCATCCAAGCCGGGGCTTATCCACCTGTGGCATGATTGGCACTCAATCGAAATTTACCCACAGAAAGAATATCTATGCTCTACACTGGCGACATGGCCCCGGATTTCACCCTCGATACCTTTGACGGTGAAACGGTTTCTTTGCAAGATACGCTCGACAGTGGGCACAAGGTTCTGCTGATCTTTTTGCGACATCTGGGGTGAGTGCCCTGTCGCAGACATGTGGCGCAGTTGCGCCGCGAAAAAGCAAAACTCGACCGTCTCAACACCCGCGTTTTCGTCCTTACCTTTAACGGGCGCGAAGACTGGGCACAGGACTGGCTGAATAACACAAAATCGCCGTTTCCCATGTTGAACGACCCGGATAAAGCAATCTATGATGCATATGGGCTTGAAAGCTCAGTGCTGCGATCGTGGAGTCCGCGCACGCTCTGGTACTACACCAAACATGTGTTGCAGGGGAATGCGCTGAACGGGGTCATGGGCGACCCGAACCAGTTGGGGGGAGATTTTATTATCGCGCCGGATGGAACAGTTCAACTCGCCTACTACAGCGACGATCCCACCGACCGCCCGGAATTGAAGCAATTGTTTGCGGTGCTGGGAAACATTTAACATCACATCACAGCAACAATAACGGGGAACCGGAATACGGTTCCCCGTTTGCGTTCAGAGGTGCATTCGTTGGGAAGTCGTGCATTCCCTGAACAGACGGGAAGATGGCACAAATCCCCGTCATTGGTGCTTAAGCATATTTCTTTATGTGCGACGGGCGCAGATTCTTCACCAATTCGCCCAACGTGGGGGACTTTCCCCCCAATTTCATGTTATTCTCATTAGTAACGAAATATTTCGCCCTCTCTGCGCATTAGAGAGCATGGGAGGTCGTAGAGTTGGGATGGCACATTGTATGTCTGATATTGAGGAAACTCAGGGACTCACTACCGAGCAGACGGTGCTAGAAACCGTTCCCGTAATCGCACTTGAGGGTGAAACCCTGCTGGTTGCCCTGCAAGCGGGGAACGAAACAGCATGGGAACATCTAATGTGGTTGCACGCGCAGGACTTGAACCGGCACATCAAGCAATCGCTCAATAAATGGAATCTGCCGCCGGAACACGCCGACGACATCCAGCAGGATACGTGGATTACGGCAGTTCAGAAAATAGACTCTTTTGAATGGCAGGGTGAAGATAAGCTGTATAACTGGTTGCGTACCATTGCCTTTCAGCATGTTCGCACACTGCACCGCAAGCTCAAGGACGTTGGCCCTTCGTTTGACGCGATGGAAGCCAATGTCGAAAACGAACTTGCGCTGGACCTGTTCTGCTATGCCAACGGTGTATACGAAGACGGGCCGGAAATTGAACTCGCGCTTAAGGACACCATGAAGATGATCGACAGCGCGATGCAATACCTAAAACCGATGGCCCGCGAAATTCTCGTTCGCCGCTTGATCTGGCGCGAAACCCCGGCACAAATGGCTGCCGATTATGGCATATCGCCGGAAAAAATATCTGGCATCCTGTTCCGGGCGAAAGAAGCGCTGCGGGCACAACTGCGGGCAATAGACCTTCTCAATGGAGGGGAACAATGACTGACGAGCAGTTCGCCAAACTCAAGAACACCGTAATCGCCGAGGTACGCAAGAAACACAGCAAACAGCCGCATCCCAACCACATGAACGTATTGGGTAAATTTATCGAAGCACACCTTAACCGCGAGCGCATCGCCACCCGCGAGTTGGCGCAGCGTTTGGGCGTGCCCTCCATCGTTATTGAACTTATGCTGCGCGGTGACATGCCAGAATGGGTTCTCAGTGATACTTTTGTCGATAAGCTGTCACAGGCCACCGGCTACGAGTCGAACGTCCTGCGGGTGATGATGCGCCGCGAGATTTCCCCGACGACGGACGACAATGGCGACCGTAAAAAACCGCGCCGCCGCGCTCGCCATTCCGGGCAAGAATAGCCCACGCTGTAACCAATAACCACGCACACGCACACAATCGACAGGCGTGCTTGATAGTAGCACGCCCCACAACCCCCTTTATCGTTACGACATTCTCCTATATCCTTCGTGCATTCGACTCGTGAACACGATGGATTGCTATCATGTCCACATCGCCCCGATGGAATTGGTTTGCCAACCTGCGCATTGTCGTTAAAGCCGCGCTGCTGTTTGTCGTACTCAACGGCCTGTTCGCGCTGTTAGACCCGGTCGAGAGTATCGGGCGTATCTCGGTATATAACACGATCCTGCCGGGGCGAGAACGCCTGCCTTATGGTGAAAATCCCGCCGAATCCTACAACTTGAGTTTGTTCAACATCCCGGCGATGTTCGCCACGCATGAGGTCGCCGCATCCCCCGCAGGCGACGAATTCCGCGTGCTGCTGGTCGGCGATTCTGCAACGTGGGGCTGGCTGCTGGAACCGGATACGACCACAACCGCCCGACTCAACTCGCAAAATCTGACAACCAGCGACGGTCAGCGCATGACCTTCTATAATGTAGGCTATCCGGCCCTCGCCCTTAGCAAAGACCTGTTGTTGTTAGATTATGCCCTGCGCTTTGACCCTGATTTGATCATATGGTTGGTGACGCTGGAGTCTTTCGTGCCGGAAAATCAGCTATCGCCACTGGTTGAGAACAATCCCCGGCGGATGCGCGACCTGATCGACCGCTATGATCTCACTATCGACCCGGAAAACTCGCGCTTTCTAAAGCGTGATTTCATAGATCAAACTATCGTTGGGCAGCGGCGTGCCCTGGCGAACTGGCTGCGCTTGCAGGGATATGCGTTTTCATGGGCATCTACGGGCATCGACCATACTACTGGCGAGTATGACCGGCTGACGACCACGTTTGAAGATGACGATATCGCGTGGGAAGGTTACGACGAACCCGTCGAACTCACTGCGGATGACCTCGCCTTCGATATGCTAATGGCGGGCATGGCGATGACAGAGGACGCGGATGTTCCGGTGCTGCTGGTCAACGAGCCGATCTTTATCAGCAACAGCGAATCCCGCTATAATCTGTGGTATCCGCGCTGGGCATATGATGCCTACCGCGATCTGCTGGCGACCGTTGCCAGTGCGTCTGGCTGGGCGTATGTTGATCTGTGGGACACGCTCCCCCCACGCCTGTTCACCGACAGCCCGGTCCACTTTGAGCAGGCCGGTGTAATCGTGCTTGGTGATGCGTTGATCCCCGCAATTCAAGCCCTCTCACCCTGAAGTTCTTCTAATTGCCTTAATTAACCATTATGTGATCTCAACACTAATGCGCCATTTTGCCAATGATCGATGCTATATTCGCCTAAATTAGAACATAAAATCTAAATTGTTGCGATAAAAAGTGGATTTATTGCTTGAATGTCCCGGTTTATCCATGATATTTGACATCTAGATGGTTAAAAGCTTGTGTTTCGTAAATAAATTTGTGCAATCTCAATTATTCATTCAGCAAATGGGCATACCATATAGATAGTGAAATTTAAAACGAACTGACATAGGGCGCAGGCCCCATAAGTCTGCAAGGACAAACTCATGACACGTAAATCATTGACTACCCTCATCATGGCTGTGCTGCTTATCATCAACATCGCCGTCATCGTCACCCCCGCCGCCGCGCTGGAACTCGAAGACGTCGAAGTTACCATCAGCATTCCCTCAATTGAGGTCGAAGCGCCCATCGTCACCCTGCATATTCGTGCATTTCCGAACGGGGAAGTCACCTGGGATACCAGCGGCATCACCAGTGAAGTTGGTTTTCTTGAGGGTATGCCCTGGTTCGGTGAAGGTGGAAACGTCGTCCTCGGCGGTCACAGTGAACTCGCCGAACGCGCTCCCACCGTTTTTTACGAACTCGACGCCGTCGAAATCGGCGACGAGATCATCATCAACGATCGCGGTGAAGAATTTGTCTACATCGTTACGGATACGTTTGAAGTCGATCAAAGCGACCTGAGTATCCTCTTCCCGACCAATGGCGAACAGCTAACGTTGATGACTTGTGATACGGACTCTCTCGCAGGTGGTGTCTACAGCCGCCGCGTAGTTGTCATCGCAGAGCGTGCATAAAACTCCTCGCACCTCTGTAACAATATATGTGTGTTCTCTCTCTCCTCGCAGACGGCTGACGAAAGTCAGCCGTCTTCTTTTCATATAATGTAGTTCACACAATGTAAGAAGCCGCGATCTTCTCCTCTCCTGCTGATGATATTGGACACTGCTTGTGTCCTCTAAACTTGGTGAAGTTTACTCGCTGCTTTATTCGGATTTTTGATCAATCAGATAATCCGCCAGATTTTGCAGTTCCTTGCGAAAGATGCGCCGCACGATCCCCGGCTGCGCGATCCGTTGCATGATGCCCTCGAATCCCGGTTTAATATGCTGGCAGGCCGTAATTGTGACCTGTGTACACCTGCCATTATCCAGCGGATCCAGCGTAAATGATGACCACTCGCCTGTATCCACATCTGTTTCCACAAGGACGCGCCCCGGTTCCGGCTCAGTTACACGCTGGTGATAATGGAACGTTCGCCCCATCACTTCCATTTGAACGCGCAACACCGTGCCCGCGCCGAAGCCACCTTCTTCAACGGTCATTGCCTTGAAGTATGGCTGCGGCAGAATTGCGGCATGTCCGGCGCGATAATCTGCAAGCACCGCATGAACGGCTGCTGGTGGCGCATCAATGATACGAGACTCTTTGATTTCGATGGTTTCCATTGCTTGACCTCATTGCTTGTGATTTTTTGCGATATACGTATCATAGGAAAATCTGCACATTTTTGTAAAAGTGTCCATAAACTTACAGATGTCACCGATCACACGCAGCCGCACACAACAACGCACGTATACCGACTTTCTCAGCGCAGGTCTCGAACTCCTCATCGAGCGCGGATATGATGCCGTCCGGGTGAGCGATATTGTCCGGCGGGCCGATTATGGTCGCAGCACCTTCTATCTGTACTTTCGAGACAAAGAGGACTTCGCATGGTCGCTGCTGCGTTACCAGATGGATCAAATAGACGCGCACGTCGAAGCACAACTCCGCGATCTACCACCGGAAAAACGCTTATACGCGTCGTGGCAAATTCTGTTCACGTTGATCGAAGGTCAGCGGGCGTTTTTTCTGAGTCTGGAAGGAGAACTATCGCGGCGGCTGCGACAATGGCAGCGTGACTGGTTGATTGAACGTGTTGAGGCGCAACTGCGCGAGGGATTCTATATATTGCCTGTCGATGCGCCACCGGAGTTCGCGGCGCGTATGGTCGTGGCTACGGTGCTGGAAGTGCTCGAATACTGGTTACTGAACCCGCAGATAGGCGATACAAAGACAATCGTGAATACTGTCTATGCGCTCATCGTGCGCGACGATCCACCGGATTAGTAGAGTAGAGAAGAGTGCAGCAAGGGGCTGCTGCATCTCTACGCAGCGTCAATGCGGAAGTCGCTGGTTTCCATCATGAAGTCGAAGCTGCCGTAAGTCTCGGTGCTGGCAATGTCTTCAAAGTCGAGCCATTCGAGGTCGAACTCGAACTCAAACGTATCTTCCATTTCCAGTGTGCCGAAGTCGGCGTTCATCAGGTGTGTACCACGCAGCAGCGTGTAGTCGAGGTTGGCGTGATCCAGGTTGGCGTCAGACAAATCGCTGTAGGCGAGGTTCGCGCCGGTCAGGTCGGCATATGCAAAGTTGATGCCGCGCAGGTTCGCGCCGGAAATCGTCGCGCCACGCAGATTCGCGCCGCCAAAATCCAACCCTTGCAGGTCCAATCCGCTCAGGTCTACACCCGCGAAATTCTTGTTACCGTTTAGAATAATGAGTGCGTCAAACCGTGTAATTTCAGCCATGATCTTTGTCCTTTATCGCTCTCGTTAACCGCTTGCGTCTTTACTTAGTTGTGCGGTTAATGTCAATGTCGCCTTATGCATGTAACAGTATCATGTAGAGAAGTAGCGAGCAAACAAAATTTACAGCCTTACGGTGTTCTCGACGCTTTTCATAAATTTATAACAACTCCGCTGTGCGCCCGTTTGCGTGCCGTTAGTGAGAATCATCCATGAAGCACTTATGAAGACCATTACTGTTAATTGTTGGTAGATGGTGCGCTAAGCATCGCACTTACTGAAGTGCGAATGTGACGAAAGTCCTCTTGTGAGGCCATTTTGCCCGATTGTGTGGATAGTGCTGGATCGCCTGTTTTCGTTAGAATGCGCAACATGCCCACGTAAACAACTCATTGACAATCCCCTCTTGCGTGGGGGGAGTATGTTCGATGCCCTGGCGTATACAATGAGGGCGTGCGAGCGTGGTACACACATCTATTTAAATCACGATTCTAAGGAGTACCTGTGAAAACATTTCGTCTATTTGCACTATTTGCGCTGCTTGTGATGACGCTGTCTGCTGTGGCAGTGAATGCGCAGGATATGCCAGTCGGCACATTTGAAGCCGCCGACTGCCCGTTTGAAGTTCCTGAAGGTTTTGTCGAAGGTCGTGACATTGACTGTGGATACGTCACTGTGCCCGAATTCCACGCCGAACCGGACGGCGCAACGATCCGTATTGCCGTCGCCGTGTTTAATAGTGTTGCCAGCAATCCCGCGCCCGACCCATTGGTAATGGCGCAGGGTGGCCCCGGTGGATCGACGCTCGATCTCTTCGGTGAACTGATCCCCGGTATCACGGATTTTTACCGTCAAAACCGCGATGTTGTGTTGATCGAACAGCGCGGCACGCTCTACTCTGAACCAAGCCTCACCTGCCCGGAACTGACCGAACTCGGCATTGAATTGCTGGATGACGACATCGTAATAGACGAGGCGCAGGTTTTGCAGGTTGAGGCTGTAGACGAGTGCCGTGTGCGCCTTATAGAAGAAGGTGTCAACTTTAGCGCGTTCAACAGTGTCGAGAACGCCGCCGATGTCCCCTTAATCATGGATACGCTCGGCTACGAAGGGGAGTTCAACTACTATGGCGTGTCGTATGGCGCACTGCTGGCCCAGCATCTCCTGCGCGATCATCCTGAACGGGTGCGTGCTGCGGTGATTGATGCCGTTGCCGCGACTAACATCAACTTTATGCAGGAAGTCCCGACCACTGCGCAGCGCGTCTTTGATGAGTTGTTCACCGCTTGCGCCGCATCACCGGACTGTAGTACGGTCTTCCCTGATCTCGAAGCGGATTTCTATACACTGATTGATGAACTCAACGAAAATCCGGTGATGGTCACCATCACTGACCCGGATTTCGAGGACATGACCTACGCGACGATCATCAATGGCGATGCGCTGGTTACCATCACTTTCGCGGCAATGTACAGCTTCCCCATGCAGATGCCGGGGTATATCGACAGCATGAGCAATGGTGACTTCGGCTGGTTAGAAGCGATTGGTGGACAGTTTGCGATTAACCGGGCGAATGCAATCGCCATGCAATACGCCGTTCTGTGCGCAGAAGATGGCCTCGACTACATCGCAGAAGATGTCAGCAATGAGGGGATTGACGAGCGTGTCTTTTCCGCGATTGCCCCGTCATGGCAGGTATACCCGGCCCAGTGTGAGTCCTTCGACGTCGCCCAGATCGGCGACTTCGCCGACGAACCCGTCACGACCGATGTCCCGGTACTGGCGCTTTCTGGCAACTTCGACCCCATTACACCGCCATCTTATGCGGATGCGGCGATCGTCAACATGAGCAACGTGTATAACTACACGATCCCTAACAGCGGTCATGGCGCGATCTTCGGCAACAACCCCTGCCCGTTGACGATCATGGATGCGTTTCTGACGGATCCATCACAGGAACCGGACGCCAGTTGTATCGACGCAATAGCAGTCAACTTCACGATCCTGACGCCCAACCCGGCGGGAACGTTCGATATTCCCGTTCCAGCAGGCTGGACCGACAACACGAACGAAACTTTCAATCTGTTTGAAGACCCGGAAACGGGCAGCTTGATCTATGCTGTTTCTACGGCTGCCGTTGAGGACATTGGTGAAGGGATTGCCGAAGCACTCGCCATCACTCAAGGCGAGGACTTCGCGCTTGATCCGGTGCAAACTGGAGAAATTGTCCCCGGTTACTTCCAGTACGTGTATGTGGATGGCGCAAACCTGATTATCGTCGTCAGCACACAAAATGACGACCTCACCGCGCAGGCCAACGTCATTATCATCACCGATCAAGCGGGATTACAGGTCATCCAGCCGGTGTTGAATCCGACTGTGTTCGGCCTTCAATTCGCCAATAGCGATGCGGTCGCTCCTGCCACGCCATAGCATAGAAGTGACAAGGGGCACGCAATCCGCGTGCCCCCTAAACGATCCTTTGCAACGTCTCCTATAATCGAGACGTATTCATGTATAGACAAAATCGTCACCATTTCAACGAACGGAAATCATCATGAGCCGCGTTGTCGTCACACGAAATACCTCTGGACCCGGATGTGGGTGGATTCTCACCATGCCGGTTTTCTTTGTCGGTATGCTATTTTGCTGTGGTGGGGTCGTGCTGGCGGGTAGCATTGCCGAAGCCAGTGACCGCCGCGCACGCGAAAGTGATTTCTATATTGAAGAAGCCAGTGGCATTGAAGAGGCGCGTCTCGAAGTCGTGATGGAGGCCGGGGAAATTCGCATGTCGGCGTTGAATGACTCCGCCAACCTGTTTGAAGCTGACTTGACGTGGATAGGCGATCTCGAATACAGTCGCATCGACGACACCGAGCATATCTATCGCATCGCTCACTCAAACCGCCATCAAAACCCGCTGGAGCAGTTTTTCAGCTTTATGGATGTCGCCGGAAACTGGGAAAGCGAACCAGTTATCTGGGACATTGAACTCAACGACTCCCGCTCACTTGACCTCGATGTGCGCAACAGCGCAGGCGTGATTGACCTTGACCTGCGCACGATCAATTTGAGTAACCTGTTTGTGCGCGGCAGTGCCGGGGAAGTTACCCTTAGCTTGCCGGAACCAGCACAAAGCTATACTGTCGAAGTCGTCAACAACGTCGGTGCGACACAGATCACACTACCGCCGAATGCCAATGTCGAGATCATCGCCGGTATTGACGCCGGGACCATTGCCGTTTCTCCGGCGCTCGTCCGCGTTGAATATGATGAAAACAACGAAGTCGGCGAAAGTGGCATCTGGCGCAGCGCGGGCTTTGACGCCGAATCACCAACCATCACCATCAATTACACAGGCGGTATCGGCGAACTCTCTATCGAGTGAGGAAGCACTGGAGGCAGTTTACCGGATAACGTATATATTGTGCCCTTTATCCGTCGCATATGTTGGCTGTCTCATACTCTCTTGTCATATAATTGCTAATAACTCGTAAGGAACTGTTCTCAAATATGTAACGAGCAGGATAGATTTGCGGCGCATCGTTGAGGGTGTTGGCGCGAGATAAAACGCGCCCCATCCGAATCGTTTCTAATCTGATCCTGCTGTGGGATGCCGGAACCGAGGTCAACGAAGAACCCGGCGTCGGTGAAAATCAGGCCCCGCGTCAGGCTGGACCCAACACCGGCGACGATGAAATGGGCGTCGTGACCATTGACATCATGGACGGCTTTGAATACCCGGCAGTCCACAACATCGCCCGCGTTAGCATCTATGTCGGCGACATGATGATGGACGATATGGGTGACGACATGGGCGGTGAGGGCTAAATTCCCGTACTATTCACCACAAACAGCATACCAATGGGCCGACCTGTGCAGGTCGGCCCGTTTGCGTTTCGCCCATAATATTCAATTTGCAGAATGAAATACAATTCCAACTGTAACAAAATCAAACTTGTACGCATTCTTTATTTCAATCTTGATATCCATAAATAAAATAGGGATGTTGCTTTTCATCATTCACGTAGGCTTGATGCCAGTCAACGTCATTCGCTGACGGTCAAACCTCGACGGTTCACACAGGTGAAGTCGCACTGTTACTTCGGCAACATTTTGTTGATTTCGTTTAACCACTGCGGTCATGTTATGAGAAAACTATATCGTTCACTTATCGCTCTAGTTGTTCTATTTAGCCTTGCGTTCATCGTTCGTGCTGATGTCATCACCCCGGCGGATACATCACCTACTGCATCTGACCCGCTCATATGGGGAGAAGCCAACGTCCGGGCAGACGCAAATGTCAGCATCGCAGCGACTCAACCGCGTGACGGTGATGCATCCCTCGAATTAAGCTTTAGCTATGTCACCAACGGGCAAGACAAAGCCGATTTTGAAGTGTTCTGGGACCCGATAGCGTATCCAGAGCGCACGCTGGGCAATTTGCAGGATATTCAGTACGACTGGTATGTGGATAGCACCACGACTGGCATCGCTGCACATCTTGCGCCCGTTCTGCGCCTGTACTATCTGACAACCAGCGGCGAAAGGGGCCTGTTGATCTACGAGCAGGTGTATAACGGGTATTCTCCATCTGTACCTACCGATGTATGGCAGACTGATAGCATCATCGGTGCGAATTTCTGGATGCGTGCCTTCGGTCCCGGTCGTACCATCAACAACTACAGCGTCACGCTAAACGACTGGATGACCAGCACCACCCCGATTTTTGACTGGGTTGCCGACCCCGACCCTGCGCATATTTTGAGTAATGATACATTTGTCGTCGGCGTGAATGTGGGCATTGGTTCCGGGTGGGGGAACAGCGCAGGCGACCAATTCCTGGGCTATGTGGATAAGGTGGCAGTCGATTTCGGCAGTGACGACATCATCGAAGCCAATTTTGAAATCGAACCGGCCTTTGGTTCATCCCCGGTTCCCGGCAGCACGATTGACATCGTTACGGATGCAGACACGAATGGCAACTTCAATATCGAAGTGTTTGAGACCGGGTCTGCCTCGCTACAGATCGAAGATATCCGTTTAAGCGGCGATACACAGATTGGACTGAATTCGCCGACATCGTTCACCATCAATGATGGCGAGGCCGCACAACTTATCAATAAAATCTGTGATGCGAGTGCCGCCGGATCGTATACAACAACGGTCAGCATAGACTATAACAGTCCCGCCAGCCCTGCAACGTATACCGTCAACTGTACAGTGAGCGCCGCCGCCCTGCCGCCTGCCCCGCCACCTGTACCAACTTCACCGCCAGAGGTCGAGATTGTCCCGCCGGAAGAACTCGGTGTCGCGCAACTGCCATCCACCGGGCAAACGCCAGCCTGGGCGCACGCGATACGACAAATTCTGACACGCACGAAAACCCTCACGCATATCTGGTAATCAACAACTGACTTCATCGTCCGCGCATTGACGTAGCGCGGACGAATCGCCTATAACACCCTGCTTTTGAAGTGCATCCATCATTAGTACTTGCACAGTGTTCGCCCGCTTTCGGGTGATTTGCAGGTACTATCCTTGCAGACAAAATTGTTACGCACAATCTGAACCGCATACACACGGAGTACGTTACATGGCGACAAGCCCACCTATTGCCGCCGCTGAAGGCACATCGGATAAGCTCAAAAAAGAACTCGGCCTGTTTGATGTCTACGCCATCTGTACCGGCGCGATGTTCAGTTCCGGTTTCTTCTTGCTACCCGGACTCGCCGCCGCACAAACCGGTGGATCGGTCGCACTGGCCTATCTCATCGCCGGGTTCATGATGCTGCCCGCCATGTTCAGCATGGCAGAACTCGCTACCGCTATGCCCCGCGCCGGGGGCGACTACTACTTCCTCGACCGCGCCATGGGTCCGCTGGTCGGCACGATTGGCGGCGTCGGCACCTATCTCGCTCTGACCCTCAAAAGCGCATTCGCCCTCATCGGTATGGGCGCATATCTGGCCCTATTTCTTGATGTGAACATCACCGTTGTCGCTGTCATCCTGACGATTGCCTTCATGCTGCTCAACATCTTCGGCGCGAAGGAAACTACCGGCCTGCAACGTCTGCTGATCATCGTCCTCGTTTCGGTGATGACCGTGTACCTTACAGGTGGTGTCATCGAAGTGTTCAACCTGGGCGACGGTCAGCCGCTGGATGCACAGTTCAACCCCCTCTTTAGCGATGGCATCGCCGGACTATTGGGAACCGTCGGCTTTGTATTCGTTTCCTATGCCGGGTTGACCAAAATCGCCAGCGTAAGTGAAGAGGTCAAGAATCCGGGGCGCAATATTCCGTTGGGGATGATTATCTCTATCGTCAGCACGACCGCCATTTATGTGGTCGGCGTGGGCGTAATGACGGCGCTATTGCCTGTAAATGAATTCGCGTCCAGCCTGACGCCGGTCGCCGATGCTGCCGAGTTCGCGCTTGGCTGGTTGCCCGGTGATCTGGGTACGATCCTTGTCGTGGCGGCGGCGGTATCTGCGTTTGCCTCTACCGGCAATGCCGGCATTCTGGCGGCGTCCCGCTATCCGCTGGCGATGGGGCGCGATAACCTGCTGCCATCAGTGTTTTCCAATGTCAACAGCCGCACGCGCACGCCTGTATTCTCCATTTTGTTTACCGCGATGCTGATGATTATGGCGATTTTGTTCCTCGATGAATCCGCGATTGCGAAGGTTGCCAGTACCTTTCAGTTAGTGATCTTCATGCTGGTCAATCTGGCGGTCATCGTCATGCGCGAGAGTAAAATCGAGTTCTATGACCCGGTCTACCGGACGCCCCTGTACCCCGCCATGCAGGTCGCCGGGATTCTGGCCTCGCTGTTCCTGATTTCCTATATTGGGGCGGATGCCATCGCCCTGACGGTCGTCGTGATGTCACTGTCGCTGCTGTGGTATCTGTTCTACGCCAACAAACGTGTGGAACGTCACGGTGCGATCTTCCACTGGTTTGCCAATCTGGGCGAGCAACGATACAAGGGCCTGGAACAGGAACTCCACGAGATTCTGCGCGAGAAGGGCCTGCGCGAAGAAGACCCCTTCGACGAGATCATCACCCGTGCGGTCGTGCTTGACTTGAAATCGCCAGCACGCTTGCTCGACGTGGCAATGCAGGCCACACATCTGTTCACACAGAAGTATCCCATGTTGCCAGAAGAACAGGTCGCCGCACAGTTTATCCAGAGTATGGGCGATAATTACACCCTGATCCCACAGGGCGCGACGATCCCCAACGTGCGCTGTGATGTGGTGGATCATACCGAGATTGTCATGGTACGCACTAAAGATGGCATCAAACTGAATCATGACAGCGACCGTACCACCGATCCAATCAATACGTATGCGCTGTTCTTCGTCATCAGCCCGGAGGACAACCCCGGTCAACATCTGCGCATTCTGGCGCAACTGGTCAATCATATTGAGATTGACGATTTCAAACGTGATTGGCTGCACGCGCAAGACGAGCAAGAGATGAAAGAGATTCTGCTGCACAGTGAGCGGATGCTGACCCTGTGGCTGGACCGCAATCACCGTACTGAGTCGCTGATCGGCAAAGCTCTGCGTGATCTGAAGATGCCGGAAGGTACGCTGGTCGCCCTCATCCGGCGCGGCAAAGAGGTACATATTCCACGCGGTAGCGCTACCCTCGAAGAAGGCGACCGCATCACCATCATCGGTGAGCCAGACGATATTCAATGGCTATTCGAGGAGTACGTCGGCGAACACACGGCGTAAGCATCAATCCACCAACAACAAACAGGGGGCAGAGAATGCCCCTTTTGTGTTGTTGGTGGGTAGAGTCGCTGAACATATGACCCGGTTTAAGATTGACCCTGTATCAATCAACCCCTCATCCATCGGGCGTAGAAATTGCCTGCGTTAGCTTACATCCCTTTTGCCAATCTCTCTTTACTTTTCTTACTGTATCCTCGTGTTTGTGAAGACTAACGAACATAAGTTCTGGTTTGAGGTAGAATACATTCATCGTTTGTGATCTGTTACATGCGAGGACGTGTATGCGTGCCATCTCCAAGCAAAACACCTGTGTGCGAAAGGTTCAGGCAAAAGTGCGGCCTGTACGATTGACGCCGATCCGACACAAGCATCGCGCCGGATATTGCCAGATTTAAGTCAGCGGCGGCGGCAAAGGAGAGGAACAGCGTGACAGGTGGGCGACCCCGCCTGTTTTTGTTTTGAGTGCATCATGCGCGGTTCACGTTTATCAAGTGTCACAAGTGCCAGAAGAGGGCGAAGCAGGTCCGATGCTGAGAATTGGTGACTAAATATGATCTACGATTTGGGAGGTTCAATAAGAGATGCGAAACACCAGCGAGCGGCGCAAAACGCGCTATAATACATTTCGAAGGCGGCTCGGCGCGACATTTATGCTGGCGGGATTGGGCGCAGTATTGCTATCCCTGCACAGTGGCGATCAGCGTTTGTTGGCGGTTGCCTATGCCTTTGAGTTGGTCGGCGGCTTGCTGACAATAAAAAGCTAGGCAAAATCTGAACCACTTTGCCTTTTCAACTTTCGTCTTTCGCCTACGTATTGAACCCGAACAGGCCGCCAAACACGCGCAGGGATTGCTCGAAATCGGGCAGGGCGAACCACACCCAGCCCAGCACGACGAAGTGGAAGGTGATAAACCATCCCATGACGCTCCACGCCTGTTTGACGCGGGGCTTCTCCTTGAGGCCGCGATACCACTTACGGGTGCGGTCGCTCCACTGCTTGTGGACGAATAGGCCGGTTCCGTGCCACATACCCCAAACGAGGAAGTTGACGGTCACACCGTGCCACAGACCGATGACGATCATGGTCACCGCCTGCGCGGATAGCACAATTGCCCATGTGGGCGGACGCTGCTTGCGGGTCATCAGCACACGCGAGAAGGGCGTGAACACGTAGAATCGCGCCCAACTGCTCAGGGTGATGTGCCAGCTTTGCCAGAAGGTCGTGATGTTGGTCTTGAGATAGGGAGCGGCGAAGTTTTCTGGCAGACGAACGCCGAACAAAATCCCCACGCCGATAGCGATATCGCTGTAGCCGCTGAAGTCGAAGAACAGGCGCAGCGCGTATCCGTATAGCAGCAGCCACAAGCCAAATGGCGAATCCGCCTGTTCTGCGTTGATGGTATCGAGTGCCATCCCCTGCGCCAGACTATCCGCGATGACGAACTTCTTGAACACGCCGACCATGATGCGCGTCATACCCTCGTTAAAGCGTTCGGCATCAAGTCCCGCCATTTCTGGCAGGGCACGCAAATCTTTGACGAAGCGTTCGGCGCGGTCAATGGGGCCGGAAATATATGCGGGGAAGAAGATCACATAGGTGACGTATTCGCGCAGAGTCAAATCGGGCAGGCGGCCCATTTGACGGTCGCGGATGGTATGGATCAGCCGAAAAGCGATGTATGAGAAGCCGAGCCAGTTGAGGTCCAGCGGATTAGCAAGGGACGGGTCGCGGCCCAGTGCATCGCGGAAGAGACGGCTGGCTTCGATAGCGAGGACTTCGGTTTTTAACACGACGAACACACCGACGATCAGCAGGATGACGCCACTTAACACGCTCCACTGCGAGATGCGGCGCGTCAGGCGTTCGATCCCGGCAACGATCACGCCGACCCCGATCAGCACCAGCGCGACATCGGCGGGTTCTGGCGGACGGGTGGTCAGGCGATAGTCGCTATCCAAAAAGCGCGTGCCAGATATAGCGATCACCGTAACGAAGATTAAGGCCAGCGCGATTAGATTTTCATTGGTAAAAACCATACGCAGGCGGGGTGCAGCCCGCTGCGCCCGTACACCATCGTCTGTATCTGTAGATTCGGAACGCTGGCGTGTGAAATACCACGACGCCACGACGAGGGCGACCGTCCCGGTTTGCAGGATGAAATCGAGGCGGGGGATACGCGGCGTGCGCGGTTGCAGCCAGTAGATCGCCACCAGGCTGAACAGCATCAGCGCCCAGCCGCGCAGCGACTTCGGCAGCAGAGCGGCATAGGCCAGTGCCAACCCGACCGCCAGCACAATTGTCGAGAGATCGACTGTCACGCGCCTAGAATCCCTGGTAAATCCACTGCGGCGCAGAATCGCTGGTGACGACAACCAGCAACATCACGATTATGCACAGGGCGAGAGCGTATCCGTTCTCCCGTGAAAAGACGACTCCAAGAACGCGCTTCCACACGGCGATTTACTCCGGTGGGGTGGGTGTGGGACCGGCGTCTTCTACCCCCGCGCCACCTTCACCACAGGCCCGCCACTCGCCGTCTTCTTGCAAAGCGCGATACGTTTCCAGCGGAATTTCGCTGTTTTCCCGTTCCGCGCCGTACTCAATGACGAACGCACCTTCGCAGGTGACAAGCGTGAAGTCGCCCTCGCTGCCATCCAGACCGCATTCGACATTTTGCAAGCTGGCATTCACCGCCGCGAATGATGATGCCTGCATGGGAATCTCACCTTCCAGCGCAGCACAGGTGATTTCATAGAGGCGCTCTTCGTCGCTATCGACGCGGGCCTGTAGATATTGTTCGATTATCTCAACTGCTGGAGACTCTACTTCTTCAGCCGCCTCTGCATCGTCGCCAGAATCACCTCCGGCGTTGTCGTCCGCCGGGGCAGCAGTCACTTCGCCTGCCGGATCATCGGCGGCGGGTTCGACTTCGGTGCTGTCACCGCCGCCGTCATCGCAGGCCGCCAATAGCAGCCCGAACATCAATAAGAGAATCAAGGGTACACGCCGCAAACGCATGGGTTCGCCCTCGCTACTGTGTATCGAATCAAAGAAATGCTTTCGCGGTGGATTGTACCAGAAGCGGGGGGGAGGTGATATTGTTTTCGCTGTGATTCAGATGCAGCTTCGCCTTGATGTATGTCACTGAGCAAGAAATGATTTGGCTCTGGTTGTTCTTTTCTGACAAATCTCAAGGCTTCTCAGAAAGAGACCTCCTTATAATAGGAACATTGACGTTATGAAGAACATCAATTTTATCTTATGTTTACTTAGCTGGAGTATTAAGCAACCGTTATCAGACCGAATTAAGGTAAGGGTCCTGTAAAAGTTGCGCGGCTCCGGTGATGAGGTTTGAGAGAATGACCGCGCAGTTACTTGCCTCAGATCACGAATATCTGGTGGATTTGATCCAATCGCGTACCGGTTTGGTGCTGAATCCGCATCAGATAGACGAACTAAAGCGCCGGGTAACCCATGCGATGGCGGATCATAATTTGCCGGAACTGAAACAGTTCCTGGCTGTTTTTCCGTTCACACATCCCCTGTGGCAAGATTTTATCCAGAATCTGACCATCGGCGAGACATATTTTTACCGGAATTCCTCACACTTCAACGCTTTGCGCAACGAAATTTTGACCCCGTTGATTGCGCAGCGGCGCAAAAATGGATTTCGTCAATTGCGCATCTGGAGTGCGGGCTGCGCGACCGGAGAAGAACCTTACTCGCTGGCGATACTGCTACATGAGTTAATTCCCGATATTGACCACTGGTCGATTACGCTGCTTGCCAGCGACATTAACAGCGGGTTCCTTGATTATGCGCGTGACGGCCTCTATGGGAAACGCTCGTTTCGTGGCGAAACCCCGGATTGGATTCAGGCACGCTGGTTCCGCCTCGAAAGTGGCAAATATCGCGTTGATCCCAGAATCCGCAAGATGGTGATGTTTCGAATGCTGAACCTGGTCTCGGATGAGTTCCCGACGACGGAATCATACACCACGAATATGGATTTGATTCTGTGTCGCAACGTTACCATCTATTTTGATGCCGATACCACTCGCAAGGTCATGGGCAAGTTCCACCGCGTATTAAACACCGATGGGTGGCTGGTGGTGGGGCATTCAGAGCCAAATAGCGAACTGTATCGTGAATTCAAAGCGCGAAACCTGCAAAACACGGTCGTGTATCAAAAGCCGGAAGCACCATCTACCGCGCCGCTCGTGAAGTCAGCCCCGACCAATAAGAAAAAACCTTCGACGCCGAAGGCGGTTCCAGCATCGCGCCCGTCAGCTATCAAGCCGAAATTGCAGCCGGTTGTCAAAACGCCGCCTGTGCATGTCCCCGTGCGTGAAGAAGAAATGGACCAGTGGGAGGCCGCTCGCCGCGCCGCAGATCGGGAACGCTGGGACGAAGCATTGCGACTGCTACAACAGGTCGAGGAAAAGGACGTGCTGCAACCGCACGTGCATTATTTGCGTGGCATCATCCATTCGCAGATCGGCAATGTGGATTCTGCGGTGATGGCTTTGCGACAGGCGATTTACTGCGATTCAAATTTCGCTCTCGCACATTTTTCGCTGGGAGAATTGTACTTCAAGCAGCGCTTTTATAAGGAAGCAGCGCGTCACTTTAAGCAGGCGAAACGAACGATTGCTGGTTTACCGGATGGCTATAGCTTTCCTTACGATGAAGATTTAACCGTTGAGATGTTAAACGGTTTGCTGGCGTATCACATTGAACGGTTGCCGGCTTCAATGAAGGAGTAATCACATGGGTTGGTATAAGCAATTCACCGAAGACGAACTGGCGGTGCTGGAAACACGGGCGAAGCGGGTCGCAGAGGCCACCCATAAAGCCGATGGCGACGCTCAGACCGCACTTGTGGTTCAGGTCCGCAGCGAATTTTATGCGCTACCCATCGATCTGCTGACCGTGGTTCAGGAGAAGATTCCCGTCATTCCGGTTCCCTGTGTGCCGCCGCATGTCGCCGGGATTGCCAATGTGCGCGGGCATGTGATCCCGGTATTTGATCTGGGCATGTTGCTGGATGCACCCGGTACACCCGGAGATAGCATTCAGCTTGTGGTAGTGGCGTTGAATGGCATCACAGTTGCCTTGCAAATCGAAACCGTGGGCGAAGTCTTGAATTATACCTTATCCAGCACATCCGCGATCCCGGCGAATCTTGACACGCGCCGGGCACAATATCTGGAATGCGTGCTGGAAAACGGAGCAACGCTGCTCAATGTAGCGGCGATACTGAACGACCCTGAATTGGTGGTATCAGATACGATCACCAGTTGATATTGATCATATAGCACTGAGGCTTCATCGATAATGCAGTTGGGACAGACTTCTACTGAAAAGTATCAGAACGGTGTCACACAGGTTGGCGTGAGCTTCTTGCGTTCAATTCAGGGGCAGGTGATGAGTTGGACGATTCTTCTCGCGCTGATCCCTGCGCTGATCGTTGGGTTCATGGCATATGCGACCGCACGGTCTGCCCTGCGTAGTTCTGCGCAGGAGAATCTACTGGCTGTTTCCGAAATCAAGGCGCAGCGTGTGGAAAGCCTGTTGCAGCGCTGGGTCGGCATCACCGATGTAATATCGCAAATGCCCGCCATCGCCGGTCAACCGGGCGCGGAATCGGTGACAGGCATCAGTATGTTGGCGAATAGCTCAATAGCGATGCGTAATACAAGCGGATACGAGCGCATCGTCAACGAAATTAACGTCACATTGCGAGCGCTTGAAAATGTGTTTCCGGGAATTGAGGTGGCGTATTTGATCTCGACGGAAGGTGAGATCATTGTTTCGACCAATCCTGCGCTCTTTACTGTGGGTGATAATGTCTCTGACCTTCGATTATTTCAGATGGGGCTAACCGAGCCGCATATCAGCGATATTCATCGCAATCCGGTAAACGAAGATCAATTGTTATATGCCGTTTCTGCACCAATTCAAGTGTCAGATGGCAGTGTAGTGGGCGTAGCCGGGGTCAAGGTCAGCACCGATACACTGGAAACCATCATGGCGGATGGGACGGCGCTTGGCGAGGCCTCTCAGCAGTATTTGGGCGAAACCGGCGAGTCGTACATTGTCAACCAGCCGAATGAAACCTACGGTCAGGTGATGCTCACGCAGTCCACGCTGACCAGCGAAGAAACCCGACTGTTGCAGATTGTGGATACTCATGCAACGCAGCAGGTGTTTAGTGGCGGCGAGGGCGAAGTTGTCCTGGGTACATATGATTATATCGATTATCGCGGCGTCAATGTGGTGGGGGCGTGGCGCTATATTCCTGATTTAAACTGGGCGTTAATCGCCGAAATTGATACCGCAGAAGCGTATGCTGCCGTCGATAATCTGGCGGTGATCGTGGGTGTCGTTGTCGCGCTGGCAGCATTTGCCGCTGCTTGCATCGCCTTTATCGTTTCGCGCTCGATTTCGCGCCCGGTCGCGCAGCTTGCGCATACCGCAAGGCGTCTGGCCAACGGCAACCTTGAAGAACGCGCCAAGATTACCAGTCGCAATGAAGTGGGCGAACTGGCGGTTTCGTTTAACAGCATGGCGGAAAATCTGGAAGCGATGGTTAAATCCGAGCGCCTTAGCAAGACCGCGCTGGAAAATACTGTGATTGACTATATGACCTTCGTGGAAGAAGTCTCCGCCGGGAATTTGACGGCTCGTCTGCGCATCAACAGCAACGGGAATGGCAACGGCAACGGTCACCATCACGAAGAGGACGAAGACCTGAACCGCCTGGGTGTGAACCTGAACAATATGGTCGAAAATCTGGCGGATATGGCACAGCAGGTCCGCGCAGTTGCGCAGTCTGTATCCACCTCCGCGACAGAAATTCAGGCCGCAGCCACCCAGCAAGCCGCCAGTGCGACCGAACAAGATAGCGCTGTGACCCAGACTGTCGCTACGGTTGAGGAAGTGCGCTCAACCGTTGTGCAAACCGCCGAACGTGCGCAAACTGTCGCCGAGTCGGCGCAACAATCGGTCAATGTTTCGGTAACAGGCCAGCGTGCTGTCGATGAAACCATGCAGGGCATGGATGAACTGCGCGTTCGCGTCGAAAATATCGCAGAGACTATTCTCACATTAAGTGAACGCACGCAGCAAATCGGTGAGATCATCAACACGGTCAATGCGCTGGCTGATCAATCGAAGTTGCTGGCACTCAACGCCAGTATCGAAGCGGCACGGGCTGGCGAAGAGGGTAAGGGCTTTGCGGTGGTGGCGATGGAAGTCCGGCAACTTGCCGAACAATCGCGTGATGCTACCTCTCGCGTGCGCGATATTTTGAGTGAGATTCAGCAGGTGACCAACACCGCAGTCATGGTTACCGAGGAAGGCAGCAAAGGCGCAGAAAGCGGGTTGTTCCTGGTGCAATACGCTGGAGAATCCATCCGCGAATTGACCGGTACGATTGAGGAAGCGGCGCAAAGCGCTACTCAGATCGCCGCCAGTACCCACCAGCAAACCAGCGGCATGGATCAGCTTGCATCCGCCATGATGCAGATCAAGCAATCTACCACCCAGACTGCTTCTACGATGAAGCAGACAGAGCAGAGCGTGCGCGATCTCATGGAGCTTTCGCGCCAATTGGAAGATGTCGCCGCACGCTACCAGTTGTAATTGGTATCGGAACCTCTCGTATACATATCGAGAGAACGTGTATTTTTTAGTATCTGATTTATTGCAAGTAAGGAGCGAGGGAGACAACTATGACGACGACACAATTTACACTCCCGCGGTCAAAGGATGGTCGCCGCAAGATAGGTTTTTTTAGTTCGATTCGTGGACGGTTGACCTTATTTACGTTGGGCTTATCCTGGGTGCCGTTGATTCTGCTGGGCATTGTCATTTACTTCGTGATGCAAAGTGCGATGATTTCGACAATCAAAAACAGTCTTGAATCCACTACCGACTCTAAAGCGAATGACGTAGAGCACTGGCTGGATAACCTGCGTGATCATGCGGCTTCTATTGCCGGGTTGCCAAGTATTGCCGGGGATGGCGACCGGGTGACGGCACTTGGCATTGATGTGCTGAAACGATTTGGGGACAATCCCGACAGTGTCGCTTACCAGCAAGCGTACAATGCGGCGTTTCAAACGCTGAACAGTACCGCCGATAGCGACCCTGCAATTGACTCTGCCATGCTCTTCGATGCGGATGGCAATATACTGGTGACGACGAGTCAGATCGTTGCCGAAGGCACGAATGCCCGTGATTATCAAACCATCCCGTTTGAGGAAGGGCGTGATCGTCCGTTCATCTCCAACGTGGTGTTGAGCGTGGATAACGTGACCCCGATTATATTGCTATTGCACCCGGTTGATGCACCGACTGGCGAGCGTATCGGCGTGTTGATGTATCGCGTGTTGATCGATGCCATCCGCGAAACGCTTGAAGACACCTCCGGGTTGGGTGAAACGGGCGAAACCTATCTGGTTGGCTACAACGCCGCAGAAGATCAATGGCAGATGGTATCCGAGTCACGATTTAGCGCTGCCGGGACGACGACCATTCTGCGACAGGAAGTCGATACCCACGCCGTACAGCAGGCGTTGGGCGGCGTCAGCGAGGGTGTCGGTGAATATGATGATTATCGTGGCGTACCCATTCTTGGCGTGTGGCACTTTCTTCGACATGATAATGCCCCGGACTGGATATTGTTGTCAGAAATAGACCAGTCAGAAGCGATGGCCCCCATTGATAATCTGGCGCAGATCAGTATGTTGTTCGTCATGGGTGCGGGGTTGTTGACCGGGGCCGGGGCGTATGTACTGTCTGGTGCGATGACAAAACCTATTGTGAAGGTTTCTGACGCGGCAGCGAATCTGGCGACGGGTGATTTGACACAACGCGTGGCGATAAACAGCCGCGACGAAATCGGTCAGCTTGCTGGCAGTTTTAATGCGATGGCAGAAGACCTCGAAAAGATGGTCGAAAACGAGCGTTTCACACGGGCCTATCTGGAAGAAACAGTCACAGACTATGTGACCTTCGTCGAAGAAGTCTCCACCGGGAACCTACAGGCGCGGCTGTCGCTTAACGGAAATGGCAACGGCAACGGGCAGCATAACAGCGATGTAGGCGAGGATCAGGATGACCTTCATCGTCTGGGCAAGAATCTGAATAATATGGTCGAGAATCTGGCAGAAATGGCGACCCGGTTTCGGGCGGTTGCGCAGTCAGTATCTAGCGCCGCGACCGAAATTCAGGCCGCAGCCACCCAGCAAACCGCCAGTGCCACCGAACAGGACGCCGCGGTCACTCAAACGGTGGCAACCGTCGAGGAAGTGCGCTCGACTGTGGTGCAGACCGCAGAGCGTGCACGAACGGTAGCAGAATCATCGCAGCAATCCGTGGATTTCTCGACAAACGGGCAGCAAGCGGTTGAGGAATCGGTCGAAGGTATGGATTTGATCCGGCAGCGGGTCGAAGATATTGCCGAAACGATTCTGATGCTCAGTGAGCGTACCCAGCAAATTGGTGAGATCATCGACGCCGTCAACGCGCTGGCAGATCAATCGAAATTGCTGGCGCTTAATGCCAGCATTGAGGCGGCGCGGGCTGGTGAAGAAGGTAAGGGCTTTGCGGTGGTGGCGATGGAAGTTCGCCAGCTTGCCGAAGAATCCCGCGATGCAACCTCCCGCGTGAGCGATATTCTGAGCGAGATTCAACAGGCGACGAATACGGCGGTTATGGTCACCGAAGAGGGTAGCAAAGGGGCGGAAAACGGTCTATCGCTAGTGCAGCGGGCCGGACAATCGATTCGCGAATTGACCAGTACCATTGAGGATGCGGCGCAAAACGCGACGCAAATCGCCGCTAGCACGCACCAGCAAACCAATGGCATGGATCAGCTTGCGTCTGCGATGCTGCAAATTAAACAGTCGTCAGCGCAAACTGCCGCTACGATGAAACAAACTGAACAGAGCGTACGCGATCTTCTTGAGATGGCCCGCCAGCTTGAAGAAGCTGCTGATCGTTACCAATTGTGATTTGAGGAAGTCCAATGTCTGAGATCGACAAAGACCTGATGGAAGACTTGCTCAATACCTTCAGAGATGAAGCGATTGAGCATTTACAGACCTTAAACCAATCGCTGCTGAAATTGGAGCGTAAACCGGCTTCTAACGACGAGCGAAAGCGATTGTTGCAAGATGCTTTTCGGGCGGCACACAGCCTGAAAGGGGCGGCGCGTGCGGTTAGTCTGGAAGATATCGAAAGCGTTGGTCATGCGATGGAAAGTGTGCTGCAACAAGCGCGTGATTCCAACCGCCATCTTGAAGCAGATACCTGCGATGTGCTCTATGATTCGCTGGATACGATTGAGCATCTGTTAAGCGGCAAGGCCACCGAAGTTGATCAGATGCGTGCCCGTTTGCTGGCGCTGGTCAAAGATGTGCCTGATGCCGGCGTCGAAACGCCTAAAGGCAGCGATAATGGCGACCTGCGCAGCGTGGACCCGGTCAAGACGGAGACGGACGGCAACGGTACGTATCTGGTTACGAGCGAAGAAACCATCCGTGTATCGGTCAACAAGCTGGACGATCTCATGGCACAGGTGGGCGAACTGCTGGTCGCCAAGATCAGTGCAGAGCAGCGTCAGATGGATGTGAATGCGGTCCGTTATCATCTGAGCCAGTGGTCGAGGACATGGCGCGAACTAAAAGCGCTATCGCCACGCATTGAGGGCGAGACAGGCCGTCAATTTACCGAAGTACTGACGCATCATGCGGATACGATGCACGCACTGACGCAGACGTTCGGCAACTTTGACCAATTGCTGAACCGCGATACGACCCGTCTGGGTATGATTACCGGCAGCCTGCAAGAACGCGTGCGCGGGGTGCGTATGGTTCCCTTCCAGACGATTGTATTGAGTCTGGAACGGACGGTGCGCGATGCTGCCCGTAGCGAAGGCAAGCAGATCGATTTCAGTGTCGAAGGCGCAGATGTCGAACTCGACAAAAAAGTGCTGGAAACGCTTAAAGACCCGCTGCTGCATCTGCTGCGTAATGCTGTGAGTCACGGCATCGAAGCGCCGAGAATTCGCTCGGCAGTCAAAAAGCCAGAAGCAGGTCAGGTCAAATTATCGGTGCGGCAGCGCGGCAGTGAGGTGCGCATCATCGTGAGCGACGATGGTGCGGGGTTTGACCTCGAATCCCTGATTCAGCGCTCCAGTGTGACGCTGGATGAGTCGGCAACGGAAAAAGATATCCTCGAACTGGCCTTTATGTCCGGTGTCACCACGGCCACCGAAGTGACCGAAATTTCCGGGCGCGGGGTTGGCCTTGATGTCGTGCGCAAACAGCTTGAGGATATTCAAGGACGCATTCAAATCAACAATTCGCCCGGTTTCGGGGCGACATTCGAAATGCTAGTTCCGACTTCGCTGGCGATGACACGCGGTCTGCTA
This sequence comes from Anaerolineae bacterium, assembly GCA_034435595.1. Lineage (GTDB taxonomy): Bacteria > Chloroflexota > Anaerolineae > Aggregatilineales > Phototrophicaceae > JAVJSU01. The sequence continues at coordinate 29,448 of DAOTXA010000627.1, forward strand.
GTGCGTGCCGGTAAGGAACGCTATGTGCTGCCGCTGCTCTCGGTCGAGAAGATCGTAGAACCGGAAGAGCATTTTGAGGTCGGCGGCAAGAACGTGCTAAAAGTAGACGGGACGCCGCTGCCGGTTGCCTCGCTGTCGATGGTGCTGGAACGACCCCAGTCGGCAGACGAAGGGCCGCAGAATATGCTGGCGGTCATCATGGGGGTAGCGGAACAACGCCTCGCACTGCTGGTCGATGATGTGTTGACCGAGCAGGAACTCGCCGTCAAACCGCTGGGGAATCCCCTGCGCCGGGTGCGCAATGTCACCGGGACGGCGGTTCTGGGTAGTGGCGAGCCGGTCGTTGTGTTGAATCCAAGCGATCTGGTGCGTTCTGCCCGACAAACGCGCTCTACACCCATTGCGTTAAATGGCAAGCATCACAGCACCATGCAGCAGGCGGAAAGCGAGGATCGTATGACGCATATCCTCGTCGTGGACGATTCGATCACCACGCGCACGCTGGAAAAGAACATCCTTGAGGCGGCGGGCTTCAAAGTCACGACCGCGACTGACGGCACAGAAGCGCTCAAACGCCTTAAGGAACACGCGATCGACCTCGTGGTATCTGACGTGCAGATGCCGCATATGGATGGCATCGGTTTGGTGACCAATCTGCGTGACTCTGGCGAATACCGTGACCTGCCGCTAATTCTGGTCACCTCGCTGGAAAGCCGCGAGGACCGCGAGCGTGGTATGGTCGCCGGGGCAAACGCATACATTGTCAAGCGCGGTTTCGATCAAGCCGAACTGCTGGCGACAATTCAACGTTTATTGTAAAAACAGCGATTCGCGCTTAGGTTGTATACACAGGTTTCGTTATATTTTAGCGAGGCCCGGTTGAACACCAGTTAGAAATCACCGAAAGGCGAGAGGCTTGAATATGACGGTCAAGGTGCTGGTTGTAGATGATAGTCCCACAGCACGCAAGCTGTTGGTTCATATCGTCAATTCAGCAAACAACATGGAAGTCGTGGGGGAAGCCAGCGATGGTGCGCAGGCAGTGCGGCTGAATAAGAAGCTTAAGCCAAATATCATCCTCATGGATATCACCATGCCCAAGATGAACGGGATGGAAGCCACCGAGGAGATTATGGCGGATAACCCTACGCCTATCGTGATGATTAGCGCCAATCTACATGGACGCGAGGCAGAAATCGGCTTTCAAGCGATCAGCCTTGGCGCGTTGACCGTAATGCCGAAGCCGGTCGGTATGGGCAGCCCGGATTTTCGTGATCAGGCGAATAAACTGGTCAGCACGCTGCGCAACATGTCCGGGGTACGTGTGATTCATCATCGCGGCTCTCGCAGGCCAAAAGTGGCCCCTGTGCAGCCGACACGTTCGGTACGCCAGCCAGCAAAATCCGTCAAACCGGAACTGATTGCGATTGCTTCATCGACAGGCGGTCCGGCGGCGTTAGGGACAATTCTACGTGAGTTACCGCTGGATTTCGAGCCGCCTATTGTGATCGTCCAGCATATCGCGGCCTCGTTCAACGAGTCCTTGATGGGCTGGTTGGCGGGGATTACATCGCTGCGCGTCAGGGAACCGCGTGCTGGCGAACTGCCACAGCCAGGTCATATATATCTGGCTCCTGGCGGGCATCATCTGATTTTCAACCGCGATCTCACCTTTGGGTTCTCTGAGATGCCGCGTACTTCGCATGTGCCTTCTGGCGATGAATTGTTTAACTCGGTGGCAGAAACGTACCGTTCACAAGCGGTTGGTGTCATCTTGACTGGCATGGGTGCAGACGGTGCCCGTGGAATGCGGCGGATGCATGACGCTGGAGCGTTCACCATTGCGCAGGACGAAGAGTCTTGTGCTGTGTACGGAATGCCAAAAGAGGCTGTCGCTTTCGGTGGCGTGCAGGAGGTCCTACCTTTATCCAACATTGCCAACGCGCTTGTCCAGCTATCGCTGGGTCAGGAACTCGCACTATGACAGACACACCCACCATACTCATTGTAGAGGATAGTCGCACACAGGCCGAGCAGCTTTCCGGGCAACTTGTGCAGCATGGTTTGAATATTTTGCTGGCGGAAGACGGGCCAGATGCGCTGCGTGTTGTTGACGAGAGCCGACCAGATGCGGTGATTCTAGATGTCAATCTGCCGTCTATGAGCGGGTATCAAGTATGTCGTCGTTTGAAACGCGACCCGAACACCGCCGATATTCCTGTGATTATGCTCACATCGTCGGATAGTTCCGATGATACGCTGCGTGGACTCAACGTAGGGGCAACCGATTATATCCCGAAGGATGCGTTTGCGACCGAGAATCTTGTTGCAACTTTAACAGGAATAGGCGTTTTAAAGTAAGGTACGTGTAATGATGGCAACAACCGTTTTACCGATTGAAGGCACGTTTGATATTGCTCGCGGGCGCAATACTCTGCGCTCGCACATTATGGCGAACAACTGGACGCCCATGTTTGGGGCCAGGGCCGCGGCCTTGTTAACCGCAATTGGCGAGTTGATCTTATATGCTGGGAGCGGGCAAATCGTCATCGTCCGGCTGAATGTGATCGAAGAAGGCGCTGACGCAGGCGTAGAAGTATCCTGCGAGATGAACACGCCGACTTCCGAAAATCCTCAGTATGAGAAGGCCCGCCAGCGTCTCGTTCGCGCATCAGATTTGCTGGAATTTGATGATACAGATAACGGGATGCAGGTACGCGCCAGCGTACAGGTAAGATAAAACCTGACGGCGTGAATGCCGCCAGCCGAAATGGAAGGAAGATCGACTATGCTCAAAGTCTCGACCAACTACCTGACCTTTCGCATCGGTCACGAGTGGTACGGTGTCAACGTCGATAGCATTATTGAAGTGATCCACATGGTCGGTTTGACCGAACTGCCGGGGACACCCCCCGATATTCTCGGCCTGCTGACACTGCGTGACCGCGTTATGCCCGCAGTCGATATGCGCCTGCGCCTCAACTGTGACCAGGCGTCGCTGCATCTGGATACGCCGGTGATCGCTATTACCACTGCATATGGGTCACTGGCGATGATCGTGGATGACGTGGATGACGTAGAAACTATCTCAGAAATCGCCGACTACGAAAATCAGGAATCACCCTATGTAAATGGGGTGGCCCGCCTTAAAGAACGGCTTCTGTTGCTGCTCGATACGGCATATCTGCGCTCACAGATCAAGGTGAAAGACGAAACCCACGTCTAAAGGCGTGCATCAAAACACAATTTATAGCGGTGGACGGGCAATCCTGTCTGCCGTTTTGATTCACGCCGGATGGTATGTTCCGGTATCGAAGCGCGGGCACGCATCCCGCGTTACACTGAACTCAAATACGAATTACTCGTCAAGGGAGATGGCCTTTCATATGACAAACATTCTGTTGATTACCTCGGACCAGCAGCACTGGCACGCGCTCGGCGTACAAAATCCTGAAATCCAGACGCCCAACCTCGATAAACTCGCTAATCAAGGAACGCTGTACGAGCGGGCCTACTGCCCCAACCCAACGTGTACGCCGACACGCGGCACGCTGATTACGGGCAAATACGCCAGCCAGCATGGGGCTTATTCGCTGGGCACAAAAGTCCCCGAAAATGAGCCGACCGTCGGCGCGGTGTTCCAGCGTGCCGGGTACAAAACGGCGCTGGTGGGCAAGGCGCACTTTCAGCCGTTGCAAGGCACAGAGGCGTTTCCGTCGCTGGAATCGTACCCGATTTTGCAGGACCTCGACTTCTGGCGCGAATTCGATGAGCCGTTTTATGGCTTCGAGCATGTTGAACTGGCGCGTAATCATACCGACGAAGCACATGTCGGGCAGCATTACGCCATCTGGATGGAGGAGAAGGGCCTCACCAACTGGCGCGACCATTTTAGCAAGCCGACCGGTACGCGTGATTCGCAAAAGCATAAGTGGAGCATCCCCGAAGAATTTCACTACAATACGTGGATTGCAGAACGGACAAACGCACTACTGGATCGCTATAAAGGAGAGGATGCGCCGTTCTTCCTGTGGGCGAGCTTCTTCGACCCGCATCCGAGCTACCTCGTGCCCGAACCGTGGGACACGATGTACGATCCGGCTTCGCTGACCGTGCCCGAAATCACACCGGGCGAACACGATGCGAATCCGCCGCATTTCGCCATGACGCAGACACCAAATCCTGATTTTTCTGCCTATCGAAATGATCCAGGCGGCAATGGTATACACGGCTTTAGCTCGCACCTGCACGACCGTGATGAACTGGCAAAAGACATCGCCATCTACTATGGTATGACAAGCCTGATGGACAAATATATTGGCAAGATTATTGACCATCTTGACGCACTTGGTCTGATGGAAGACACCCTTGTTGTGTTTACGACCGATCACGGGCATTACTATGGGCATCATGGCCTGATTAAAAAGGGCGGTTTCCACTACGAGGACGCGGTGCGTGTGCCGATGATCGTTCGCCAACCGGGGACGGTCCCCAGTGACAAGCGCTCGCACGCGCTGCAATCGCTGGTCGATTATGCGCCGAGCTTTCTGAGTGCCTGCGGCCTTGAAGTCCCCGAAGACATGACCGGCGTCGATCAAACAGCGGTGTGGCAGGGAAAGGCACAATCGGTGCGCGATTGGGCCATCGTCGAAAATCGTCACCAACCGACGACTATCCACATGAAAACCTATGTCGATGCGCGGCATAAGATCACCGTCTACTGCAACCGCGATTATGGTGAGGTGTTTGATCTTAAGGCCGATCCCGGCGAGGTCAAAAACCTGTGGGATGCGAACCCTGAACTGCGTGCCGAAGTGATGCTGAAGATGCTGCTGGCGGAGATCGAAAAAGAGGAAACGCTGACCGAAGAATCTGCCCGGAAACCGCAGAAGTCACGCCTGATGTACGTTAAGACGGCGACGGATGGTCGCTATGAAATCACAGTCAAGCCGGGTGCGCACCGCTTCGCCCTGTACGATCTCGAAAACGACAATGCCCGTGCGAATAATCTATGGGATGATCTGGCGTATGCAGAAGCACGCGCTGCGATGGTGCAGCACTTGCTATTTACGCGCATGAGCGCCGAGCCGCTGTGGATGCCACGCGTTGCGGGGGCGTAGCGCAGGGTTTGCACACGATGGTGCGGACGAGGCACGCGTGCCTCGTCCGTGCTGGATGCTGAACGACTATTATGGTTTCCCGCACATTCCAAAAAGTTATGAAGAATCACTGTTAACGCCCCAATTGTCCCCTTACTTCGTGTACACTAATTTTCGTAGACATAAACCGAACCCATCACCGTAAGACCTGAAAACATAGGAGAATAATCGAATGGCTGAAAAGCAGACCAAGGTTCTCGTAACCGGCGCGGGTGGTTTCATCGGACATCATCTCGTCACTTACCTCAAGGCCAAGGGCTACTGGGTGCGTGGCGTAGACATTAAATACCCGGAATATACCGAGGTCGATGCTGACGAATTCGAAATCCTCGACCTGCGTAAGTATGACAACTGCCTTCAGGCGATGCGCGGCGGTATCGAAGAAGTATATGCACTGGCTGCCGACATGGGCGGTATGGGCTTCATCACCACGCATCACTCGCAAATTCTTTATAACAATGCGCTGATTAACTTCCACACCATGGAAGCTGCTCGTCTTCACGGCGTAAAGCGCTATCTCTATACTTCGTCGGCTTGCATCTACCCGGAATATCTCCAGACCGATGCTAACGTCACCCCTCTCAAAGAAGAAGACGCCTATCCCGCACAGCCGCAGGACGCCTATGGTTGGGAAAAGCTGGTAACGGAAATTCTCGCCCACTACTACACCAAAGACTATGGCATGGAAACCCGCGTCGTGCGCTTCCACAACATCTTCGGTGAACTGGGAACCTGGGAAGGTGGTCGTGAGAAGGCCCCCGCTGCCATGTGCCGCAAGGTTGCCTATGCCAAGCTGACCGGTGAGCCGGTGGTTGAAATCTGGGGCGATGGCGAACAGACTCGTTCCTTCTGCCACGTTGATGACACCGTTGAAGGCATCTTCCGTCTGATGAATTCGGACTATGGCGAACCGCTCAATCTCGGTCAGGACCGCATGGTCACGATTAACGAACTGGTTGATATCGTCGCCCAGGGCGCTGGCATGAAAGTCGAGAAGAAGCACATTGACGGTCCGCAGGGCGTGCGTGGTCGTAACAGCGATAACACCCGCCTGCGTGATACCCTCAACTGGGAACCGGAAATTTCCCTTGAAGACGGTCTCAAGCGCACCTACGAGTGGATCGAAGAGCAGGTCCGCGTGAAGCTGGGCATGAGCAAGGAAGAGGTCGAGGCCATCAACAAGAAATTGGCTTCCAAGCAGAAAGAAACCCCGGAACCGGCTGGCGACTAATTCGCTATATATCAAAACATTCTGTACGGGCACGGCATTGTCGTGCCCCTACTGACTTTCTTTGCAATTTCACCTTTTTACGAAATTTACATCAGAGGGGAAGCCGCCCGATGACGACCATGCAATACGCCAATGTTCTGGGCGTTAAGGTGAGTGCTGTCAACATCCCGATGGCACTGGACATTCTCGACGGCTGGATCAAAGAACGCAAAAGCAATCATTATGTGACGATCACCGGCGTGCATGGCGTGATGGAAAGCCAGCGCGACGAGTACATCCGCGAGATGCACAACCGCGCTGATATGGTCACGCCTGATGGAATGCCGCTTGTGTGGCTGAACAAGCAGCAGGGTCATGAGCATGTGGATCGCGTGTACGGTCCTGATTTGATGCTGGCTGTCTGCGAGAAGGGCGTCAAAGAAGGCTATAAACATTTCTTTTATGGTGGCGCACCGGAAATCCCCGGTTTACTTAAAGATAAATTGACCGAAAAATTCCCCGGTATGAATGTTGTCGGCACATATTCGCCGCCATTCCGCCCGCTGACGGAAGAAGAAGACGCCGAAATCTGCAAGATGATCGACGACTCTGGCGCGGATATTGTGTGGGTCGGCCTGAGTACGCCGAAGCAAGAAAAATGGATGACCGCGCACATGGGCAAGATCGACGCCCCGGTCATGATCGGCGTCGGCGCGGCGTTTGACTTCCACGCGGGACGCAAATCGCAGGCTCCGCACTGGATGCAGCGCAGCGGGATGGAGTGGTTCTACCGTCTGGTGACGGAACCGCGCCGCCTGTGGAAGCGCTACTTGATTAACAATCCTGTGTTCATTGCGCTGATTACACAGCAGATGCTTGGCATCCGGCGCTATGAACTTCCTGACTACGCGACGAACCCGCCGCCGGATGGGGAAAAGCCTACCACACAGCAGGCTTCCGGTTAAGTGTCTACACACGCAGGAAAATAGTCGCAGAAAGGAGCGTCACCTGATGATGGTGACGCTCCTTTCTGTTGTATATGAACCACGAAGAATTTTCTTTTCGGTCTTTTTCTCGGTGATTGATTTATCCCGGCTGCAAAATCAGTGTTCCAGCGGCGTTGGCTTCGACATCTTCACGGTTCGATAGCATCGGATTGTCGATGATGGCGGCCCAATCCTCGGCGAAGTTGTCGTAGTTGCTGCTGAATGGGTGCCCACTTTGCCCGGATGGGTGAATCGAACGATTGTTGCCGAAGTCGGCAGCATCGATCAACATACGCAGCGATGGAATTGTGCGCACAGCGAAGGGGTTGTCCTCGTTTTCATAGTTGGAGCGGGTGGCGTTTAGGATCGCTGATCCGCCCCCGGTGGGGATCGGCCCGACGTTGACCATATCTTCTAAGAGGCCGATGCCACTGATGCCAAGCGGGTTGTTGACAAAAGTCGTGGTGTGGAGTTCGCCCCATTGCCAATCAGCGCGATCTGCACCGAGCGCTTCGACGGCTGCCGCATACGCTTCATTAAATGTGCGGACCAGCAGCGTGTCGCGGTCCTCGACTGCATCGGTGTTGATGTCGTCCCACCATACGTTATCCGGGTCAGCAAGCAGGGCGGTCGTCGCGTGCATATTGCGTGCGCTTCCGGTCGGGTCTGTCAGATCGCCGAGTTGGTCCTCGAACAGGTTAAACAGCAAAGCACGCATGAAGTGAGCGAACAACACAGCTTCGCCGCTTTCGATGTTCATCTGATAGTCCCATGCCGCCAGCCAATCACGGGCCTCGTTAATTTCGTCATTGCCCATATCGAGTTCAGCAATGAAGGGCAAAAGCTCCTGCGCGAACAGTGATTTATTATCTCCCTGAATGTCGCGGAAGGTGTCGAAGTTATGCGCGTCTTCAGCTTCGAGCAGTTCATTCAGGCGTGCCCCGCGATAGCCAACGGGCCAACTTTGCCGGAAGTTGTAAACCGCGTCCTCACCAAATTCATTACCCAGTTCTGCGGCTAGGAAGTCATAGTATTCGAGCGGGACCGTGGGCTGGTTGGCGCTGCTCAGATAGCCGCGTTCCGGGTTGGTGAGAGCGGGCAGGTATTCATAGGGAATATAGCCGCGCCAGACAAATTCATCAGTGGTGCCATCTACGGGTAACATCCCACTATGACCCGGCGCACGCACCGGGACGCGTCCCGGCGTGACGTAGCCGATATTGCCTTCGACATCGGTATAGACGAAATTCTGTGCGGGCATATCCCACAGGCGCAGGGCGTTGTAGAAGTCTTCCCAGTTGCGGGCGCGGTTGAGTTGAATGCCGGATTCGATGACGGTGTTGATGTCGTCGCCCGTCCAGCGGATAGCGAGCGCCTCGGCGTTGTCGAAACCGGTGATGGTATCCGTCTCGTCGTCGTAGGTGTTGTCGCTGATGACCGGGCCTAAATGCGTCACACGGACTTGAATCGTCTCGCTGCCGCCGTCACCAAAGACGATTTCTTCCTCGAAAACTTCCATGTCGCGCCATTCGCCGTTCCAGCGATATTGCAGGTCATTTTCCGGGTTGATCTCCAAACGATAGAGGTCGAGTACATCCCATCCGGCATTGGTGACACCCCACGCGATTTGTTCGGTGTGACCGATAATTACGAAGGGGACCAGCGGCGACAGGAATCCACGCACATGATATGGGCATTCGTCGCTAACGGGCTGGCAGTAGAGGCCGATCTCGTACCAGATTGAGGGATTCTGATGCGTCAGATGTGGATCATTGGCGAGCAGGGGCATTCCGGTTTCGCTCAAATCGCCGGAAACTACCCAGTTATTGCTGCCGATACCCTCTCCACTACCAAAGAGGAAGTCGGCTGCCGGGTCAATGCTGCCCGCGATCTCCTGATCAAGACCGGTGATCCCGGCACTATCGACAACCGCCTGCGGACCGAATCCGCCGCTACCGGGCAATTCCTGCGCCTGCACGATGGTGGGGAAGCTGTCATAATTGAACTCGCCCAGGTAATCTTCGACCATTTGCGCGTCCATCTCACCGAGCATCTCAGAGCGCAGGAGTTCATCGGAACGACCAGCACTGACGAGATTCCAACCGAGGATTTTACCGAACAGCAGCGTATCCAGTGGCGTCCATTCCTCAATCTCGATGTCGATGCCATTGATGCCGAGGATGTTGTATTCAAACGCCAGTTGTCCGGCGGAACGGTTATCCAGATAGGTATTGATGCCGGCACTGAAGGCTTCGAGTTCAGCGAGTGTATTGGGTGATAAATTCGCCAGATCGCGTTCGGCGGAGCGCTGCCAGCCGATGGTGCGGATAAAGAGGTCTTGCGACATAGCGCTGTCGTTGCGCCCGGTGATTTCCTGAATGCGCCCCTGCCCGACATGTCGCCAGAATTCCATCTGCCACCAGCGATCCTGCGCCTGTACATATCCCTGAGCAAAGCGTAAATCGGCGGTGTTGGTGGCATAAATATGCGGCACGCCCCATTCGTCGCGGATGACGGTCACCTCGTCGTTGAGGCCCGCTACTGTGATGGTTCCATCGGTTTGTGGTAGCGGTCCACGGGTCCAGCGGTTGAACATAAATGCGCCGAAGGCGACCACTGCCAGCAAAATTACCAGCAGGGTTAGAGGGATGATAGTTCTAAGTTTCATTGCTGTGTGTGCTCCAAAAAAAGAAGAAAACTTGTGACACTCCGCACGGACTAAAGTCCGGCGGCTTCTAAAGCCGCAAGCGGTTCTCGCCGGAGCGAGCCATTTCCCCCGTGCCAAAGGGACTA
>DAOTXA010000628.1:0-6746 GCA_034435595.1 Anaerolineae bacterium
CCTGTGCATGTTTGTCGATGTTATTCAACGCTTCCTGCGTGATGCGATACAATGCGATTTGTACATCCGGCGGCAAAGGTGCCATATCAGCAATATCGAGATTCAATTCGAACTTACGCCTATCCTGAATGGGCTGCAAATATTGCTCGAACAATTGCTTTAACCCGATGTCAGTCAAAGATTTGGGGCGTAATTCGAGCAAAAGAATGCGCATCTCTGCCAGTGCGGTTGTGGTTAGTTGGTTGATGTCTTCGATCAGTTCACGCGAACGTGCCGGGTCTTTGTCCCAGCGTCGAATTGCCGATTCTGACATCGTGCGGCAGGTAAATAACGTCTGGCTGACCGAATCATGCAGTTCGCGGGCCAGCCGCTGGCGTTCCTGCAAAGCAGCTAATTCCCGCGATTGATCATACAAACGTGCGTTTTCAATAGCGATTGCTGCTAACTTTGCGAAGGAAGATAGCTGAACTGCATGGGTGTCTTTAAAATATCCCCGCTCTTCCCCAAGCAAGTTGATGAAACCAATCACTTCATCTTTTAGTTGAATGGGAACCCCAACAAACGCGTGAATGTCTTCGGGCACAGTTGTCGATACCCGCATATCTTGATGCAAATCGTCGATTATCAACGGTTGCTTCGTCTCTAGCATGACGTTCGCCAGCGCCTTGTATGCAATCTGCACACTTCTTTCAGCGCGAATTTCCTGAGTATCGCGTTTATTTACACTGTCGTGCCGTGCGATCTGAAAATGATCATCTTGCATGATCGAGATCAAAGCCGAATTATGCGGGACAACACGCTCAAGATTGTCGAGAATGCGTCCGAGAACTTCATTGAGTTCGAGGCTGCTCGTGAGTAACGTACCGATGTCCCTTAACGCTTCTACTGATTCTCGCTGTTCGCGTTCGGCAAACTCAAGTTTTTTTCGGTCGGTAATGTCAGTATACTGTTCAATGCGCCCCCCTTTATAAACACCGTCGCGGATAGGCTGGCTCCAGTGTTCAAGCCAGCGTTCCTCCCGATCACCCTCTGGCATCACCTGACATTCAAAGCGATCTGTGAATGACATTTCATCATATGCTTTCAAGAGGCGTGTAGAGTAATCCTCAGGATCAGCGAAGATACATTTGAGATCATCATCAATCAGTGTGCGCTTGTCGCGTCCTAAAAGGCGCTCGCGTTCGATGCCAAAATAAACTTCGGTGGCTTCGTTGCACCACACGACATCAAAATCACTATCGAGAATCAACACTCCAACCATTGATGTATCAAACACATCATCAATTAGTGAACGATACTCGCTCTCGCTGCGGCGCAGGGCGGCTTCTGTGCGATGACGCTCAATCGCATAGCGGATCGAGCGCACCAGCAGACGATCATCCACATCGCCTTTAGACAGGTAATCCTGCGCCCCCAACTGCACAGCCTCAACACCCAGGTCTTCGTCTTCAATACCCGTAAGTACAATAATCGGCGTATCCGATTCGCCAGGTGCCATTTTGAGCAAGGTATCAATGCCGTGACTATCGGGCAAAGTTAAGTCGAGAAGGACTGCCGTATAATCATTGTCGGCAAGCCGACCATGCGCCTCGGCAAGTGTGGTCACCGGATCCAGCCTGACATCTTCATAGGTCGAGTTAATGAGCATCTCCTCGATCAGGCGTGCATCTCCAGGATTGTCCTCAACCAGCAAAATATGGATTTCTTCTACCATTGATCTACTTTCACTGCGGTGGTAGCTTTACGATCTGGAACCAGAATCCCTCAATTGTCTTGACGATCTCCACAAAACGATCCAGGTCTACAGGTTTAGTGATGTAGCAGTTAGCATGAAGGTCGTACGTTGTAAAAACGTCTTTCTCATCTTCAGATGTGGTCAAAATAACAACCGGAATCCGCTTTAGTTTATCGTCGTCTTTGATCTCTGCCAGCACCTCACGCCCATCCATTTTGGGTAAGTTGAGGTCAAGAAGGATAATACCGGGGCGAGGTGCGCCCGTATATTGGTCTTGCCCACGAAGAAATGCCAGTGCGTCTACACCATTGGTCGTCACACTGAGGTTATTTTTCAGCTTGCTATCCTTCAACGCCTCTTTTGTTAACCGGATGTCACCCGGATTGTCTTCGATTAGTAAAATCTCAATTGCCTGCATAAACTCGCTTCCTTTGTTCTGTAGGGATTGTAAAGTAGAACGTTGTGCCATCGCCTGAATGCGATTCAACCCAGATTTCACCTCTATGCTTTTGCACAATTTTCCGGCAGATCGCCAGACCGATACCAGTTCCCGGATAATCAGCCCGTGTGTGAAGGCGTTGAAAAATTACAAAAATCCGCTCCTGATACTCAGGCGCGATGCCGATCCCGTTGTCCTGAACAAAGAACTCAAAATGCTTATCCCGTTTTTTAACGCCGATGTGGATTATGGGAGGCGCATCTTTGCAGAACTTAATGCTATTGGCAACAAGGTTTTGTACTAGCTGAACCATCTGCCCTTCAGAGCCATAGACTATGGGCAAATCATCCTGTGTGATTGTTGAGTCTGTTTCTTCGATTTTGACCCGAAGATTTGCCTTCACCTTCTCGACAACATCCTGCATGTTGACTTGCTCAAATGTTGCATTGCTGCGCTGAACCCGCGAATAGGCGAGCAGATCATTGATGAGAATTTTCATCCGTGACGCGCCATCGACAGCAAAATCAATGAACTCTTTTCCGTCATCGTCCAATTTGTCATTGTAGCGCCGCTCAATCAACTGCAAATAGCTGGTCACCATACGCAGTGGTTCTTGCAGGTCATGTGATGCGACATAGGCGAATTGTTCCAGTTCTTCATTAGATCGAGCCAATTCGTCCATATATTCTTGTAGCGCGTCCTCGAATATTTTACGCTGTGTGATGTCCATAATGACACCATACTGTTTAATTTTGTCATCTCGCTCTACAAATGTGAAAAACGACTCGGCAAACACAGTGTCCCCGTTTGCATGGCACACACGAAATTGTGATGTACCGGATCGCTCATTATCGAATGCTTCTTTCGCTTCTTCTAAAGCCGCTGCCAGGTCTTCTGCTTCGATGATCTCTGACCAGAAATCCTCGTGCTCGTACCACTTATCAGGCGGGTATCCCAACATTTCTTCTGCATATGGGCTGACAAAGTTAATTTCCTGCGTATCATTTTCGAGGTCCATGGTCGTATCAAAAATGATACCGGGCACATTGCTGATGATGGCATTGAGATGCTCGCGCTGTGTCGCAAGCAATGAAGTTAATCGTAAAATCTCGGCCTCTCGACGTTTATGATTGGTGATATCATGTTCGTTGGTCGAATAACCCGTTAGTGTGCCATCCGATGTATAGATTGGGGATATCGTCAACAGGATATCGATCGACTGTCCATCTTTGTGCTGCCGCTTTGTCTCGTAGTGTTCGATGGTTTCACCCGCATGAATGCGATTAAGGAGTTCCAGTTCGCGAGATTTGATTCTCGGCGGAAATATGAAAGAGATATGCTGCCCAATGGCTTCGTCTTGCGTATGCCCGTAGAGTTTTTCGGCAGCAGGGTTCCAACTGGTGATCTTTCCGTCCAGTGTTTTGCCAACGATTGCATCGTTTGAACTAGCGACAATCGCCGCATAACGATTTAATTCGCGCTGCCTCTCGATGCTACCGGTGATGTCACGAAAGATGTTTACGGCGAGTTTCACTTTGCCCGGTCGCTCGAATATCGGTGCGCTGCTCAGGTCAATCCAGCGCTCGTCGCCTGTGTCTTTCGAACGCATCTTCACAACACGTGATGCACGTTTACCATGTCTGAATACCTGCGATCCCGGCAATTCATTGGGTGGAAGCGGGTTCGTTTCGGCATCGAACATATCGATTTTGCTCTGCACCTTTGCGTCTGGTGGGCGCACCATCAAGTTTGAAGACTCATATCCGTTAAATTTTGCTGCCGCTGCGTTCGCGAAAATCACGTTGCCTGATTCATCTTGTGCCGTAATGCCATCTACGACGCCATCGAGAATGACAGAAAGCTCTTCTCGTAATTCACGCAGTGATCGCTCTGATTGGCTGCGACGTTCCTCAATCCAGCCAACGAGATAAGCAATCATGGCAAAGATGCCGAACTTTAAAAGGTCTACTGAGCTATCTACAATCATGTAAAGGGGTTCAGTCAAAAAGTAATCTACGGCGAAGATGCTGATTGTTGCACTAACCATGCCGGGGCCTAAGCCACCTAACCATGCGCTGACTACTACTGCGGCGAAGAAAAATAGGAATGGCGCTTCTACGACAATTGACCGGAGTAGCCAGCTAATACTCAGCGCAAGCAGCGTAACTGCAAGTGCGATTGCGTAGTCGTAGACTGATGAATCTCGTGGTTGAAACCTGCGCATAAGTTGACCAGGGCTTGTATACATAAAATCTCTCAACAATAGAACATATTCGACTCATCAGGGACTAAGGTTATTCTCCAATAAGCGGTCCATGAATATTTTCATGCACCACGGTCAAATTCGCACCCTTCAGGGAAAATGTAATACTCAGTAACTCCAGTAGTGCCCAAGCATCTGATGCTATATACAAGAGGCCGAATTCTTGCGCCCCCATGCGTACCAAGTTAAGCAAATTGGGTGCTTTTTTCTTGCTCACTGATCGCGCTTTGTGCCACCGAAAGCTAAAGCAGTCCGGCTACCAGCGCACTGGAAGGCGCTAAAAACATGCAAAAGCGGTGGTCAGTAACTTTTTTGCTCACTGCCTTCCAGGGTCGCAAAACTTGCTTCTTCGATGAATTCTTCAGCTTCTTCACCACTAATGACCGGAAGGCCATCTTCTGTGCGTAGAGGTCGTATATTTTTCTGATGCGGCAAAATGACAAGTTGCGTCAAAAGAATATGTCCTGTACTCATCACCGGCACAGCGATTAACGCGCCAATAATCCCAAACATGACGAAGCCGATTGATGTGTAAACGATCACCAGTAGCGGGTCAAGGCCAACATGATTTGACATCACGCGTGGTCCAAGGTAATAGGCTTCGATCTGTTGTACCAATAAAGAAATCAGAAATACACCGATCACGTATTGGGGTGACGAAACCAATGTAAAGATCACTGTGATTACCATACCAAGCACGCCACCAATCATGGGGATCATTGTGGTCATGCCGATGATGAAAGCCAGAGTAAGAGCATTAGGGATGCCCAAAATCGACATTAAAGCAAAGTTTAGGAAGCCGACTGAAAACGCAATGACAAGCGTCCCCCGGACGTATGCCCCAACAGTTTCCTCAATTTCATCAATGACGATCTCTATTGAATCTCGATATCGAGGGGCTGCCAGTTTGACAACAAAATTCGTAGCTTTTTCGTGCGAGGTTAGCCAATACGCACCCATCACAAAGATCAATATTGCCTCACCAATTGTGGTCCCAAGATCATTGATGAGCGATGGCATCACCCGACGAAATTGTTGCAGCATATCAGCAACTGCGACTTCAATTTCACTTTGTCCGACAAGCGAAATCTCATCATCGGCTACATCAGAAATGATACTTTCAACCCATGATTGCGCTTCGACAATACGCGCAGCCAAACGCCCTTCATCACCCATGTATTGCACGACCTGATTGACTACTGGCGGAAACACAGCAACACTCAGCAAGAGGATCAGTATAGCCAGACCTGAGTAAATAAAGAGGATCGAAATTATTGGGGATATGCCACGCCGCTCCAGACTATGTACCGTTGGCCTGATCGCAGATGCAATGATGATCGCAATCAGCAACACAATCAGGATGCGCAAACTCATCATCAAGGTATACGCTGCAGCAATGGTTAACAGCACAACGAGCGTATTACGGAATGTTTGTCCAACGGTCATAAACACCACCTCTAGCAAAAGTATATGCTTGATTGTCTAGCTGTAAATGCGACACTTCTCCATATCGAATTGAGCCACCTGGCCTATTAAAAATTGATCTATAAATCGCAGCAACAATACAAAATCGAGTGTTACATTAAGGTTATTGTTCGAGAAAAATTACAGGAGTTATGAGAATGTCAAGCCCAATGTGGGATAAGATCAAGGGTAATTGGAAGCAGTTTACCGGTGAAGTGCGCGAGCGCTGGGGTGAGCTAACTGATGACGAAGTCGCCGAAATGAAGGGCGAGCGCGAACAACTTGCAGGTAAAATTCAGGAACGTTACGGGGTCGCACGCGAAGAAGCGAACCGTCAAATTGACGAATGGGCGGACAAGATCAAGTCCAACTAACAAATGAATGAAAAACGCCCTGCCTGCGCAGGGTGACAGTTGATACAAGCACCTGAATGGCAGTCGATGACGACTGCCATTGTCAATATTAGCCTACTTTACAGTTAGAAGTAAAACTTGGCGACGCGCTGGTCAAAGCGCCCCGAATGGCTTTTCAAATAGCCCTCAGAAAGGACACGAGTTGAGCGAAAGCAACTACGATCTGCTTGAAGACTTGCATGAAGCTCAGATGATGGTGAACAGTATGAATGCGTATGTTCTCCAATCCAATCTGTATTACACGCTTGGAAATGATCTCCCAATGTTGACTTTAGGTGGATTTCTACTCCGTAGACGGCGCATTTTGTTGTTTCAAGATCAATTGCCACCTGAACACGTTGTCCGTTTTTATGACATCGAAGAGGCGCATGGGCACATTTTGCAGGAATGGAAAACGCATTATCTGAAGAAAATTATCGTAGAAGCACAATC
>DAOTXA010000629.1:0-4424 GCA_034435595.1 Anaerolineae bacterium
CATCAGGCGTACCCGTGTTCGACACCGTCAACGCCGCTGTAAAGATGACCGGAGCCAACACCAGCGTGATTCTCGTCCCCCGCGAATCCGCCGCCGACGCCATCTATGAAGCCATTGACGCACAGATCAATCTAATCGTCTGCATCAGCGACGGCATTCCTATTGCAGATATGACTCGAATTTACGAGTATGTCTCAGCAAGCAAAAGTCGCCTTCTCGGACCCAACTGTCCAGGTATCCTCTCACCCGGAATCGCCAACCTCGGCATTTATCCAAACAATATCGGAACGCCCGGAACAACAGGAATCGTTGCCAGAGGCGGTGCGCTAACCTATGAGGTCATTGATGTAATGAGCCGTGCAGGTATGGGGCAAAGTACATGCGTTGGTGTCGGCGGTGACCTTATTATTGGGATCGGTGTTGTAGAAGTTCTGGAGCTATTTGAAGAAGACCCGCTCACCGAATCTATCGTACTGCTCGGTGAAATCGGTGGACGAGCGGAAATCGAAGCTGCGGCCTACATCAAACGCCACATGACCAAGCCCGTTACTGCCTTTATCGCCGGACGACACGCGCCGGAGAATCGACGTATGGGACATGCCGGAGCCATTATCGAAGGCGGAGAAGGTAGCGCAGAGCAAAAAATCATTGCCCTGCGCGAAGCCGGTGTACGTATCGCCCAGAACCCTGAACACATCCCTGATTTGCTGCGGTTTTAGAAGCCATTTGGGGCAAGCCACCACGACTTTTTCAAACGGCTTCTTAGACGACGAGAATCGAATCGGCACGCACCCAACCCTGACGACCATCCGGCAGCGCAAACCGCACCCAGCCTTCCCGCTCCTCTAACACGCGCATCTCAGCAGCCTCAAATAGTCGATATAGTGTCACATATTCGTTGCCCGGTCCGCTCATGATCTCAACAACGTCGTTAACAACCACCGCCGGGGAACGTTCCCGCTCAACATAAGTTCGAATAAGCAACATCCCTACGCTCATCACAAGAACGAATGTGACGATTGCAAATACGCCCCGCAATCGCTTTCGTAAAGATTCCCACAGGAACAACACACTCAACAAAGCATTCCAGACTAGCCAGACCACAAATACAATCCAGGTGAACTCGGTATTGGTCAGAATGCCCGCCATCCACGTCCCGACCGAATCAAGATACGACACATCTCCAAACTGGAAGTCTACCCGCTCTAACCGTATGCGTCGTATCATGGCGTTGATTTCCTCGTCTCGCGGATCATATCGTTGGGCGCGTAATAGACTCACTAACGCAACCCCCAATTGCTGATCCTGGTAATATGCTGCGCCCAGGTTCGCGTAGACATCCGGGCTGCTAACCCCTTCATCAATCAGTTGCTGGTACAGCGCAGCCGCCTCGCCATACTGCCCGGCGGCATATGCCGTTTGAGCTTGCAGTTCCAGCATAATCACGTCGGTATTCTGTGCAGAAGCGTTGGCTGCAAACATGCACATCACACACAACACCAGCAGCCAATCCTTCATCGTGGTGTTTCCCACTTGCGGTCCAGTGTTTCCAACAGAGGAACCGCTCGCTTGACCAACACTGTAAGTGTCGGACCGCTTCCTGACGGCATATAACGCGCAGCCTCTACCTGTTGGAGCAGAACCATCAATGATTCGACCAACTGCCAATCTAATCCTACATTGTGCAGGGCGTCCTTCACCGTATCCTGCCCGTCATCCTGAGTATATCCCAATTTATCCCAACAATATCCCAAAATTGCAGATTCAAGGGCCGTATACTCACCTGACTTTTTATCCGCAAGTCGCCTCATTTGAGATTTTGCCCGTCGCAATGCCTGCGACTGCTGACGCGATATCCGCCAACGCCGACGCCACGCCTTCACCTGAGTAGATAACAATAGCAGCAGCGGACCTCCCAAAGGAACCAACCAAAGCCACCACATCGGCGCAGATACCGAACTCGTCATCGAGATTGTTTTTAGTTCTGGGGCGAACGCCATCTCTAACTCTTGAGGACTCGCCAGCGAGGTCGTGCCATCCGCCGCTGCCAACACATCGACCGTAAATGCTGGCCCCGTCAATGTGACGTAATCGCTCGTGGACGGGTCAAAATGTGCAAACACAACCGGCGCGAACTCGACAGTCCCGGCACGATTAGGCACCAACAAATAGGTAAATGAACGCTCCCACAAAAATAAACCGGCAATATTGACATCAAGTGTTGCCAGAGACTCATCTTCAAATGCCCGCCATCCATCCGGCAGACGCAGTTCTGGCGCGGGGATTTGCTCCAGGTTACCCTGCCCCGTGAGTGAGATTTCTAACACAAGTGGCTCACCCAGTGCTGTTTGGACGCGGTCTACGCTCACATCCAACGAGAACTGACCTACCGCGCCACTAAACCCATCTGGAACAGCCTCCGGCAGTGAAACGACTTCCAGACTTACCGGGTTGCTCTCGAACATAGCTACATCCCGAAAAAGGTTACCCGTCACTTCAAGCCGCGCCGATTCAATCGTTAGCTCTCCAGTCAGCAATGGATACACAGGCACAAATAACTCTTGGACCACATAGCGCAAACCATTGATTGTCGTCACAGGCGGGTTGCGCGTTTCGAAGGTTTCCGCTCGCCAAAATCCGTCAAACGCAGGCAAAGTCTCAAAGATATTCGACCGCGCACCAGGCGTATCAAGAACATAGATACGGAGTGCGTAAATCACCTGCTGACCCACGAACACCGTCTCATCACCCTCAACAGACGCCTCAAGATAATAATCTTCCCCTGCCGGGAAGCGTTCACTGTCCGTTTGAGCAGATAACAGGCCAGTGGAAAAGGCTAACACACAGTAGATCAACAGGAATGCAAAGCGCCGCATCACCAATCCTGCTCTACTGGATCGCCCGGTTCCGCGACATCTTCTAAATATTCGCGCAACGCCTCCTGATTTTGTTCCACCGAATCCAGAATTTGCGCGGCCCGTTCGACGGTCATGTCACCATTTTCACTTGGAATCGGTGTCTGTGAATCAGGGCCAAGCTCGCCCTCATTGCCCGTTGATGGCGTCTCAGATGGATCGGGCGGCGCGGCAGGCGGCGGAGTCGGCGTAGAACCATCGAAACCGCCCGGTTCGTTCGTTGGCGTTGCTTCAGGGTCCGTCTGCCCCAACTCGGGATTTGTTTGCTGTTCAATTGCGGTCGGCGTCGGCGGAACATAACGCAGCAACGTCAATTCGAGATTGTAACGCGCATCTTCGTCATTAGGATTCCTCAACAGGGCCTGCTGGTATGCCAGGACTGCGTCGCCAAATTGCCGCTGCTCAAACAGAATATTGCCCAGGTTATAGTATGCACGGGCTGCAAAATCGCTGTCTGCCTCTTCAAGCGACTGTTCCAGCGCCGCGACTGCCGCCTCATAATCAACCAGTTGTAGTAGGGCAGATGCTGCGTTGTAATATGATTCCGGGCGATCTGGTTGGTTGACCTGCGCCGCCTGATACGCCAGCACCGCCGCCGCATAATCGCCACGTGCATAAGCCGCATTCCCGGCATTATTGCGCTCTGCCGTATTCGTTCCACACGCGACAACCAGTAACAGACATACCATAAACCCGGCAATCAGGCCCGTTCTCATACAGCGGATTCCTCCCGCCTGCGCTCACTCAAAGCAATTTCGGCAGTTAGCAAAAGCAACGCCAACCCGACAAACCAATCGAAGCGATCAACGCGCCGTGGCGCACTCCGCGCCTCCAGCGAACCGCCCTCCAATCCCGCCAGCGCATTGAGCAGATTAATTAATTCGACGCCACTTTCCCCGGCACGTTCGTAGCGACCACCGCTTAACGTAGCGACATCAATTAACACATCCTCTTCCAACCGTGTAATCACCAGATTGCCGAATCCGTCGATTTTGTAATTCTCCGCATCACCCACCGCCCCCGCAATTGGAATCGGCGCACCGTTCTCACTATCACCGTACCCCAATGCGAAGATCGGTACACCGAGTACTGCCGCATTTTCTGCGGCATTCAGCGGATCGCCCAGATGATTTTCGCCGTCACTCATGACAATAATCGCACTGTCATCGCCCGTCCGGTTGTCCAATGAGCGCAGTGCCAGATCAAGTGCGGATTCTAACGCCGTCCCTTGCCGTGAAATCGACTCACTCGACGCCGCATCTAGAAACGTAATCGCGGCATTTGCATCAGTCGTCAAGGGAAGCTGTACCAATGCTGTCCCGGCGAATACGATCAACCCGTAAGCGTCATCCGGTCGTGCTGCGATCACCTGCCGCGCCGCCAGTTTCGCCTTCACCAGACGACTCGGCAGCACATCCTCCGCGTTCATGCTCGCACTGACATCCAGCACGAACATTAGCGAAACGCCCGATTGCTCGACCACACTATCCGAAAACCCCCATACCGGAC
>DAOTXA010000630.1:0-8138 GCA_034435595.1 Anaerolineae bacterium
GCGACGATACCCGCCAGCAAAAACATAGCAACCGCAATCAACAGCGGCAACTGCGCCGGATCGTAAACAGGCGATCCGCTTACCAGCGTCACCGCATAAAAAGGCAGTACATCGCCACCTATAGAATCGGCAGTGGCCTGCCAGCGACCGAGGCGCGGTACTGCATATATGATCCACGGAATGAGCGCCACAACGACCGTGATTTGTAACGCAATCCAGCGTGACAGCATGGATAGTGGGCGTCCGCGCTGCCACCATACGACCAGAAAGGCGAGATTTGCCACAAGGGGGCCGATGATCGCCAGATAAAATGTATTCAATGCGCCGACCGTACACAGCACATAGGCAGCACTTGCACGCCGCGACCGCGTGTTGCGCAACAGAGCGACGGTCGCCCACAAGCCTCCGGTGACGAATAGCGTACTGAGCGCGTGCATCCGCGCAAGCTGCGAAATCTCGATATGAGCGCGGGAGATCGCCAGCAGCAGTGCCGCAAATAGCCCGACGAAGACGGCGTCACGTTGGCCTGCGACTGCTACACCGAGTCGATAGGCGAAGGCGACCGACAGTACGCCAGCCCACACCGAAAGCAGGCGCATGGGCAGCATCGCGTCGATTCCGTCCACGCGCAGGCCGCGCAGCAACAGATAATACAGTGGTGGATGTACGTCGCGGGCGGTTGTCTCAATCATGGCGTCTAGCGGGAGTCCGGTAATCCAATAGGTGTAGCCTTCATCCCAATTGAAGTTGGCGTCATGCAGCAAATGCATCCGTAAGAACGCTGTCAGCAGCAGTACAGCGACCATGAAAACCAGCAGCCATCTCCCCTGCGGTTGTTGAAGTGACGGCGTCATACGAATGCGCCCTATAGGACCCGGTAAACAGTAACATTGTAGACAGTGCACGCCCATGCGCCTATGGTACAATCTGGCACGCCGTCCACAATGATCAAGGATTTTGCCTATGTCTTCGCCTTTGATCGGACAACTCCAACCGGTCCCGCCCTACGATTTTGCCAGGACACTGGACATCGTGCGGCGTTACGCACATCCTTCGGTAGATCATGTGCGGGGCGATGCCTATGTGCGTGCCCTGCGCGTAGGGTCGGCGCTGGCGCTGGTACGCGTACAGGCGGAAGCATCCGGCACGCTGAATATCTACCTGCTCACATCTACTGCCCCGGTAGATGACGCTGTACTCTTGAATCAGGTTGCGCATATCCTCGGTACGACGCTTGACCTGCAAGCGTTTTATACACTGGCACGCAAACACAAAAATCGCGCACTATGGAAAGTGATCAAGCCGGTTGTAGGGGTGCGGATGCTGCGCTCGCCTTCGGTGTTCGAGGCATTGATGACGACGATCATCGAGCAGCAGATCGCGTGGGTGTCGGCGCAACGTGCCCAGAAATGGCTGGTCGAGTGGGGTGGAGAGGGCATCGCGGCGAAGGGTGACACAGACGAGACGTTTTACGCGTTCCCGGCATCAAAACGTATCGCGGCGGCAACTGTTAACGACCTGAAACCGCTCAAAATTACGTTCCGGCGCATGGGGCTAATGATCGATATTGCCGAACAGGTGGAAGTGGGCTTGCTCAATCTCGAAGGATTGGCGTCGGCATCGCCACAAGCCGCGTATGATGTACTCGTCGCCCTCAATGGGATCGGTCACTGGACCGCGACCTATACGCTAACGCGCAGCCTGGGACCGTTGCATCCGTATACCGGCACGAATGACGTGGCGCTGCAAGCTGCGGTCAATCACTATTTTTATGGCGGCGAAGGACGCATCCCGCCAGAGCAGGTAGCAGAAACCTTTGCGCCGTTCGGTGAGTTTGCCGGGATTGCAGCCCTGCACACGGTTTATAGATGGATAGTAGACCGATACAAAATTGTATAATTTTGTACAAAATCACTACAATGTCGGGAAATCTGCGCCATCTGATGTTACGATACACTAACACACACTGCAACAAGGTACACACAATGAACGATAGAAATTATAAGGATGACACTGATAGCGAACCGAGACTTCTGGCAATCTTCAAAAATCGTAAACGGCTGGAGAAAGCCAATCTGACAGGCGCATATTTGCGCAACGCCATGCTATATGAAACGGACCTCAGTGATCTCAACCTTTCCGGGGCGGATCTCGCCAAAGCCACATTGAACGGTTGCGATCTGCGCAACACCGACCTCTCAAACACCAATCTCTGTGAAACTTCGCTGTGCGGCGTCGACATGACCGGCGCTCGCTTGTCAGAGAGCTTTATCACCGGAGCGTTATTCAGCCACAATACGGTACTGCCAGATGGTGTCCTGTGGATGCACAGCAAAGACCCGTTGGCAGCGCTGACAGCAGCCGGAGCCAAGTGGTCGTGGCGTTTTCCACCAGCTCTGCATTAAATAGGGCGACCACATAATATGCTGAGAAAAGGGAACGCGGCGGCTACGGACGAGCCACCGCGTTTTTGATTCGAAATCGGCTGCTTGTGGGCAGTCGCTATGCTTCTGCCAACCAATAGATGCCGTTTTCGCCTTCAGCCACCCACCCCACATAGAAGCGATAGACGACCAGCCACCACATCCGCCCGCTTTGATCACAGGCGAAGTTGTTCAGCACCCGCACGAATCCTCCGGCGGGAATCTGGGTTAGCACGATGCCTGTAGACGTATCCGGCACGATGCGGATGTTCTGCGGCAGACCGGGTGTGACCTGCGCCAGCATCCCCGGCGCTACCCGCGACACCTGCCCTGTGGGGCATTGCAGCGGGTTGATCCAGTAGATGCCGTTGAGTCCTTCAGCCGTCCACCCGGTTTGACCACCTGCCGTCACCAGCCACCAGTTATAGCCATCCACACAGCGCGGACCGTCGAGTGTGGTGAACAACGCACCTTCCGCCATGCTGCCGATGACCGTGCTACCGCTGGCGTTCAGGCCGGGGCGGTCGCGCAGGACATTGGCCTCACCGGGGGCGACGATGCCTGTCGCGCCGATGCTCAACTGTGCGGGCAGATTGCAGAATGTGGGCGGCGGGGGCGGGATCGGGGTCGGTGGTACGGCAACCGCAGCCGGTTCTAACCAGTAGACGCCGGGTTCACCTTCAGCCGTCCAACCGATGACGCCTGCGTAACTCACCTGCCACCATGTGCGCCCGCTGAGTCCACACTGCGGCCCGCCGATGATATCGAACACGCCACCTGCGGGAATCTGCCCTAGAACGCTGACGCTATTGGGCACAGCGCGGATATTATTCGGGTCGCCCGGTGTAACGCGGCCTTGAATGCCGGGGCGCAAACGTGACGATAACCCATTGGCGCAGACGATGCGGTCGATCCACGGTTGCCCAAAGGTGCCGTCCGCCGTCCACCCAATAGCTGTGCTGGTTTGCACCTGCCACCAGTTCAGACCGCCCACACACGATGGGCCGCCAATGACAGTAAAGGCTTCGCCTGCCTGGATGTTGCCGATCACCTGACTTGGTGCGGTCGTACCGGGCAGATTGCGCAGCGCATTGGGCAAACCGGGCAAGACGACTCCGGTGAAGCCGGGGTACAGGGCGGCGGTGGGCGGACAAAGACTCTGTGCGTGAGCGGGTGTCGCTGACGGTATCAGCGCGAAGGCCAGTGTCGATAGGGCAACGACCAGTATCAGACGTAGGGGAAATTTTGCTTTCATAAGTAGCTTCCTGCTCTTGTGATTAGACTGAATATCATTCTATGTAGTGGGACGCCGAGAAATCGCCGACCGTTCCTGACGGTCACTATGCGCTAACACGACGCCCGCACAACGGAGCAGGTTCACACAATGAGAAACAAAAAGATGATCCATGCGAGGATCATCTGGGAAGATCGGTCTATGCTTGTTTTCAGGGCAATTATCCGGCATTGAAGGCGCTGCGCAGCGTCAACATGCCACGGGTAAAGTCGGCGCTGAGATCGACGGTCGGCAACCAGAATTCGCCGGGTTCGATTTCGCAACGGGCAGCCATCACCGGCAGAATCAGTTTGCCCATGGCGCGAAAGCGCTCGCGCTCGGCATGAACAGCACTGTCGTTTTCAGCGGAGGGCGAAACCACTGCGATCATTAAGCCACATGTGCGCAGGGCATTATTGACAGCGTGCTGCCAGTCGCCTTCGGCATCCACCATATCCAGCCAGACGGCGACACCGGCATCGCATAGCGCCTCGCGCAGTTCGAAGGCGAAAACCTCGTCGGCGCGATTATAGCTGATGAATACACCGCGTGCCGCAGACTCTGCAATCTGGTCTGGCGCGGTCAGACGTTGCAGGGCACGCCGCAAACGGGGATCATCCGGGCGGGCTTTGAGGGCACGGCGCAGCGCGACTCGACGCTCTTGCTGTGCGGTGAATTGTTGCTCGGTGGTGGTGCTGGTCAATACACTCATGATCCCTGCCTGACTCCGGCATGTCGGTCTGATTGTCTGCGCTGATTACCGTCAACCATACCATAATCAAACCGGATTATAACGTTATGATCTATGAATTTCTACTGAACGTTGACTTTGTAATACTGGACCCATAAGACCCAATAAATCTTACGCGAAACAGATGGCTTTGGACCCGATATTGGCAAAGGCTTAAGTCATGTTGCCTCGATGTTGTGTAGGTCAAATGATGCAGATTGGCACGCTATCCGATTAACATAAGCGACTTTCAATCAGGTGCGTGCAAGTCGCTTATTTGCCAGTTGTAGGGCATCTGAGCGCGTATTGACAAAAGCGACGGCTGCCTGACGCATGATGGACCGCGCCATCACATCTGCCAGCGCTTTGACGAAGGGGTGTGCGCCAATCATGATCGTCATCACGATGTGCTCGGTGCGATGCTTTCTATTGAAATTTGCCGTTGATAGCATCTTGGCGGGAGGCGCAGCACTGGACAAAAGGTCAATCAGCAGAACAACTGGATGTGATTCGCCCTCGACCATCTTGATCGTCTTTATATAATGCTCGAAGTATTCCTCTAATGACCATTTGCCCATCACGGTAAGCAATAGAATGGTATGGTCGTCATTTTGCCAGGATTGAGTCATCGTCATCGTCGTGCCTTTCATTCGGTCGTTCTACCCTATTTTAAAGACATTTTGACCGCATACGCATAAAGACTCATCAGACGACAGACAAGAGTTCCCCCATTTACCTGGTTCAGCGCACTATGGTCAGCAGTATTGAAACTTTCTCGCAAGAAATTGTGTCTATACCATGATGAGTATCTGCTCTGTACTAAATTTACATGGGAAAACCATCGCGTATAGGAGCCTAAATTATGCGAGTTTTGATCCGTAGCTTGCTGGTGATGCTGGTGGCGAGTTTAACCATTGCCGCGCAGGACGATCTCCCACCGGAACCGCCACAGGTCCCGACTGAATACGCTTATACCTATCATCGTGCGGATGGCAACCGATTTGCAGACGGCGCGGGGACCTTCCCCGAAGTCACGGCGATCAACTTGAGTTTGAATGAAGCCGCGCTGTGGCTGGATGGATTCGCCAATATTAACTATTTTGGTTGGCGCTATGTGACGCCGACTTTGCCTTTTCCGGCGGGAATCGGCTTTTATACATCGGGATTGACACAGGCGCGTGGTGGATTTGGCGGTATGCGAGTGGATTCGATTGATCCCGCCTACGACGGCAGCCTCGCGTTGATGACGCCTCCCTTCAGTGATGCGGTCTTCCGCACGGATTTGCCCTTCACAGAGAGTTCGCCGCTGTCGCCCGCCGTATTGCTGGATGATGACGGGACATATGCGTATATTGACCTTGACGGCGATGTCGTGCTGTGGCGTGACGGTGCAGCACTAGGTCGCTACGCGGCAAACGCCATGCTCGACGCTCGTCTGACGGTCAGCGTATCCGGGCAGATCGCCGTCTATGCCGATCCGACGACGCGCTATCCACACGACATTATGGGCAACGACGTTGAAGCGGGAGCACTGCTCATCCTTGCAGTGGAAAACGACTCACTCGTAGAAATCGAGCGCGTGACCCTGCTGCCGGATGCCGTTTACGAGGCGATCACACCCATGTGGGCGGATGTTGATCAGGACGGAGACGCCGACATCGTAACAACTGTCTCTGACCGGGCAGGCGGCGCACGACTTGTTGTCTACAACGTGGATGGGTCTATACTGGCGGAAACACAGGCTATCGGGACCGGGTTCCGCTGGCGGCACATCATCGCGGCAGGGTACTTTGGGCCGCTCGGAGAATTTGAACTGGTCGAAGTCGTGACGCCGCATATCGGCGGCATCGTACAGTTCTTACGCTACGATGATGCTACGGGCCGCCTCGAGGTCGCTGCCAGCCTGCGTGGATACACCTCGCACTTGATCGGGTCACCCAATCTTGATCAAGCGATAACGGGCGATTTCGACGGCGACGGCACACCGGAACTCGTCGTCACCACACAGGGGCGCAACCGTCTTGTCGGCTTGCAGCGTGGCGCGGGACGTATCGACGAGGTGTGGGCGATTGCACTGGATGCGGTGCCCACATCGAACTTCGCCGCTGTCACCCTGCCGGACGGTCAATTGACGCTCGGCATCGCGCTGGCGGATGCGAGTTTGCGCGTCTGGCTGCCTGTTCAGGGCGGTGAGTGATGAGCAGGGGGGAGAGATGAGCACCATGGATTCTCAACAAACGGGTCTCGTCTCCCACCACTTTTGAATGCATATGAGTGTTTCGCGAAAAAATTTACATGGGGATATTACGCAATCCGACAGCCTGCTATAATTTTCACAACTTTTAGCATAATGTGAAAGCAATGTAGGAGGCTGTTATGCAGCGGCAATCGGTAACTACAGTCAACGGCGGGGACATGAAAAACCCCGGAATCATTCGTTTCCTGTTTAACGATCCGCGTATGGCCCCGGTGTGGGCGATCGTGCGTGTGCTGGTGGGTGTGCAGTGGTTGCGCATCGCTATCCCCAAGTTAAGCGATCCGGCCTGGGTTGAGGGCGGCGCGATTGTGCGTGGCTTCTGGGAAAATCAGGTGATCTTCAATGAGGGTGGTCGCAACGCCATCTACTATGATTGGTACCGTGATTTCCTTAATTTCATGATCGAAAACGAGGTCTATCGTGCGTTTGGTGTGATTTTGCCGGTCCTTGAAGTGACCATCGGTGTGCTGTTCATCCTCGGTGCTTTCGTCGGGCTGGTCGGCCTGGGCGCGGGCTTTTTGCATGTGAACTACCTGCTCGCTGGTTCTGCCGGACAGAATGCGATTTTGTTCCCGGCGGCAGTGCTTTTAATCGCAGCGTGGAAGATCGCTGGATACTATGGCCTCGATTACTTCATCATGCGCCGCGTCAGCGCCATGTGGTCACCTGCACCGCTGGAAAACGCAGGCAATGCTGTGCCCGCTGCCGGAGACTAAAACATCTGCTTGAACGCCATGCAATAAACGAAACGGACAGCCCATCGCAGACTGTCCGTTTTTGTTGCTACTTAATCATGTGACCCGGTGCAGGTCGCAACGGCATGATCGGCGAAATCATCGTATCTCATCTTGACATCATGATTTATTTGTGGGGTACAATTAATTTTGACGCAGATTACGTCCGAGTTTACGGGTGTAAGAGATTGACGCAAATTAGGAGTTCATATGAGCAACGATAGCAAATGTCCATTCACCGGGGGATCGAATACCTCGTTTGGTTCCATGTCGAATAAAGATTGGTGGCCCAATCAGTTAAATCTTAAGATTTTGCATCAGAATGCCCCGGCGTTGGACCCGATGGGTGAGCAATTTGATTATGTTGAAGCGTTTAACAGCCTCGATCTCGATGCCGTGATCGCGGACCTGCACGAACTGATGACCGATTCGCAGGATTGGTGGCCGGCTGACTACGGTCACTATGGCGGCCTGTTTATCCGCATGGCGTGGCATAGCGCCGGAACCTACCGCACTGGCGACGGTCGCGGCGGCGCGGGCGCGGGGACGCAGCGCTTCGCCCCGTTGAACAGTTGGCCCGATAACGCCAATCTCGATAAAGCCCGCCGCCTGCTGTGGCCCATCAAGCAGAAGTATGGCAAGAAACTCTCCTGGGCAGATTTGATGATCCTGGCCGGGAACGTGGCGCTGGAATCAATGGGCTTTAAGACCTTCGGTTTCG
>DAOTXA010000631.1:0-3199 GCA_034435595.1 Anaerolineae bacterium
CGGATAAGGTGTCAATTGCTGCCAGGGTCATGAATTGCCTCTACAAAGCGTTGGATAAGATCGAGCATCGCTGCGGGCGGCGCAGCCATCAGGCGCACGACCGCGTCGCGCTGTACATGTTTCTTTGCAGCACTCAAGTATTCTAGCTGAGAACGTCCGGCGACGCGTGCCAGCAAACACCCCAGCGTATGCCGAACACAACGCGCCTCGAAGTCGTCGCCAAAGGAGTCTTGCATCGTCGTCGAATACACGGTCCAGTATTGTCTTGCCGCATCTTGAAATACCGGGCGATGATCCACGAGGTGGTGGGCTTTGCTGAGTAAATGCGTCATCGAAAAACCGATGTCAAACGCGGGGTCGCCCCAGTGGATGACTTCGTGATCCAGCAAAACGAGCGTATCCTGATACACGAGGATGTTCTTGGGGCTGTAATCGCCGTGTACAAGAGTGTGGATATTCGCATTTGTCGCATCGATCAAGGCCGCGATGAAGTCAGCCGCAGCGGGGACCTGCTGTGCGGAATAGCGATAGTAGGGTTCGATGCGCAGCGTCTCGAAGAAGTGCCGGTCAACGAACTGTTTCGCGTATTTAACATGATTTCGGGCTGCGTGCCCGTGTATGCGTGCCAGCATCGCCCCAAATTGCCGGATATGCGCCGCCTGTAACTCGCCCGCCAGCAACATCGATTTCCAGTTCGCGTGTGGTTGCGGAACGGCATCCATAACAAGGATGTGTTCGTCCCGGTCCTCAAATACGAAGGCGGGCGTTGCGCCAGTGGGCAGCATTTCGCCGAGTGCCCGCAATCCTGCGGCCTCACGGTGGATTCTCTCCGGTGAACTAAACCAATCGACCTGAACGCGCAGTTTTTCCAGCGCTTGCTTGACCACCCAGCGATCCACGCCGTCCACGGCGACCAGCACCGCCCGGTTCGACACGCCGCCAGATAGCTGCGTGCAGTCCACATGCTGTTCTTCTATGACCAGCGACCTTTCGTGCAAATACGCGACAAGTGCGTCAAATTCCTCAATATTGATGCTCATGGGGCATATCACCCGGTATTGCGCGAATAATCTAGAACGTGCTGGTAGATGACAGGTCACTCACCGCCGATTTCAACCAATCCACGTTGAACCGCCAGCGAAACCGCCTCTGTGCGATTCGATGCGCCCAGCTTACCAAGAATCGCGCTGATGTGAAACTTCACCGTGCGCTCGCTGATGACCAGATCGGCGGCGATGTCTTTGTTAGGCTTGCCCTGTGTTACCAGTCGCAGCACATCCATCTCACGCTCGGTCAATGATTCTTGCACAGGTTCGCGGCTTTGCTCACGGATATGCTGCATCAGCTTTGAGGCGACGACCGGCTGCAACAGCGACCCGCCCGCACTCACCACCCGAATCGCGTTGAAGATGTCGTCGCGGGGAGCGCCTTTCAGCAGATAGCCCTTCGCGCCCGCCTGTACTGCACTGACAATACGGTCGTCGGTGTCAAAAGCTGTGAACACGATCACACGCACATCCGGGCACATTTCGCGGATGCGTGTCAACGTCTCCAGCCCGTCTACCTCCGGCATTTCGAGATCAAGCAACAAAACATCGGGGTGCAGTGCTTCACCCTGTTCGAGCACCTGCACGCCACTGTCAAACACGCCGACAACGGTAAAAT
Source organism: Anaerolineae bacterium (assembly GCA_034435595.1). Classification (GTDB taxonomy): domain Bacteria; phylum Chloroflexota; class Anaerolineae; order Aggregatilineales; family Phototrophicaceae; genus JAVJSU01. Next base: position 1,666 of record DAOTXA010000631.1, read on the forward strand.
CCGGCTGTGTTTCCAGCATCATCGCCAGCCCATCGCGGACGACCGGGTGATCGTCCGCCAGTAAAATACGAATTTGATCGCTCATGATGTTCGCCTCACTACAGCGGAATAGTCACAGTGATCTGCGTGCCGTCACCAGCGGCACTGCATAGGTCAAGTTGACCGCCCAGCAGTTTGACACGCTCGCTCATGCCGATGAGTCCGAAGCGACCGGGCGGCGTATCATCAGGATCGAAGCCGCTGCCGTCGTCCCCGATACGGAGCGTAATGGCTTCCGGCGTGCAGAAAAGATGCACTACAATCGATTTTGCCCCGGCGTGGCGGCTGATATTCGCCAGCGCTTCCTGCGCGATGCGATATAAACCGACTTCAAGGCGCGGCGAAAGCGGGCGCATGTCATGGGCTGTGATTTCCACGTCAAACCCGGATTCCTCGGCGTGTTCCTGCACAAGTGCAGATAGCGCACTGTACAGTGTGCGACCATCCAGCGGGGCGGCACGCAAATCGAGTACCGAGCGCCGCGCCTCTTCCAGCGTGGAACGCGTCAGCCGCAGAGCTTGCATCACCAGATCGTGCGTGTCCTCTGGTTTCACACCGTTGTCAAGCAGGGCATCAGCAGTTTCCAGCCGCAGGGAAATCGCCGCGAGTCCCTGTGCCAGCGTGTCATGAATCTCGCGGGCGAGACGGCTGCGTTCCTCGACCACGCCAAACTCGGCGCTACGCTCAAACAAACGCGCCCGCTCGACTGCGATACTCAACATATCGCCCACCGTGTACAGCAGGCGCAGTTCATCCGCGCTAAGTTCGCGCCAGTCCGTACTGGCGACGTTGAGCAAACCCATCGGCTTGCCGTGTGCATATAACGGAACAGTCGCGTGGCAGCGCAGGCCATCTGTCCCATCGACAAGCCCCTTCAAGCGCGAACAGGTCACAATATCGACATTGGCGGCAATGGGTAGTTCGCCCGATTGATACGCGTCCAGACAATGACAATACTTGCTACCGTCCATAAGTGCCGGTCGGCCTGCCAGCGCCGGGGGCAAATTGTGTGCCGCCGCCAGATACGGCGTATTCGTACCGGCGTGCAACAGCCACACCCAGCCCGTTTGCAATTCGAACAACGCGACGCTTTCCGCCAATGCGACCCGCAGCGCCCGCTCTAAATTGACCTCACGGTTCAACGCTTGTGCAATGGTGTTGAGAATGGACAGTTCCCGGTTGCGGCGGCGAAGCTGTGCAGTATCGTTTTCTTCTAGCGATGACTCATGCATAGTTGGATTGCAGGTTCGAAACCTGCCCACTTATGTGCAGAAACAATGGTGAGAATAGTGTATCCTACGGGTGGTCATCCTGTAAAATTTGCGCAGGCAATATTGAGCCAAATACGCGACTTCTACGTAGAAAGAAATAAGCCGTCACCGGCAATAGTCCACAACCGACACGCATCCAGCCGGACCGGGCAGGGTCAGGATAAATTACAATTCACGTATCAAAATAAACAGCTTATCATGACACTCGATTGAACGTGTACCCG
>DAOTXA010000632.1:0-5921 GCA_034435595.1 Anaerolineae bacterium
TTCCGGGCTATCGAGAAAATGCAGGAAGTGGTCGCCATCCACATGCCAGCCTCTAGAGGTTTGCGTAGGTGGCTGCCATTCATTCTCGGTCCCCCACCGCACATTGACGATGAAGCGATCGTCAAACGGGTAATCGGAGTCAGCGATCCGGGCCTCACCGCCCATGAGATCGCAGATCGCGCCCCACGCCCGTGGTGCGATTTCTTTGACGGGCCATTTGTTGTAAATCGGCATGTGAATAATGTCTTTGTCCCACGTTGTCGGGTCATTGGGATCATACCCAAGACGCTTAAAGCCAAACGCGACCGCTTCATCACAGAAGGCGCGGTCAATCGCACCGGGAATTTTGACGTAGCCGTGATCGTAAAAATGTTGAATATCTTCTTCAGTCAGTGTCGTCAGTTCCACCGAAATCGCTCCATATTAATTCGTATTCGTTGCGCACATTGTATGCAGACTCAAGCGGACATACAGCCCCTACCAATCCAGTCCATTGCGTATTCATCAAACTAAGCGTGCACTTCCGCCATACGGAACACCTTCGCCGGACGCCCGCCGGTTTTACGCTCGGCCTGCTCGATCGTACCCGCGTCCATCAGGGCAGCGAGTGCGCCATCCACGTCTTTGCGCGTCTTGATCCCGGTTCCGCGCAAAATCTCACGCGCCGAGGGCGGCGTGCCGTTGCTGCGAGCGATAAAATCGAGAATCTTCTCTTCGTTTTTCACGTCGTTGCTGACGTTCATCGCGTTCAGCAGGCGATGAGCTGAAGCGCGATACGTCTCGGTGATCTGCTGTGCGCGGGCGATGTGACCAAGTTCGACAGTCGGCGGGCTGCCAGTCTTTTCGCTATCCGCCCAGTCCATCACCGCGAGGTTCAGCGCTATCTTAAGCATCATCACCGGAAAACGCCCGTAATTCCCGCGCAGACGCTCGTCCAACCCGGCGCGGGGCGCGGTCATGGCGTGCATCGCATCCGCATAAGCATTGAAGCGATCCAGCGCTTCCGGCGCGAGGCTGGCGTTTTTCGTCGCCAATGGCGATTGCTTGTCCCCACTGCGGCGAACGTCGTAATCTGCGGGTTGCTCAAACGCATTGTGAATCGCACGCAGACGTTTGGTCAACGCTTCCGGCGGATCAAAATCCTCGCCATAAGGACTTGTTGTCTGCCGTTTAATCTCCTCATCGGTGGGCGTCAGCAGAGCAAAGCGTGCCATTAGACCGTCTTCCCACTCAGTATCACTCAGCGAGCGAGACAGACGCGCCGGGGTCGTCGCACCCAGGAAACTCAACGCCGGTTCGTAAACCACCAGCTTGCCATCAGTGCGCAATTCGCGTTCCAGCTTGTCCGGCGCATCATACAGTTCCATGATAATTTCTGGCAAACCGTCCAGATATTTCTTGTTGCTCAGTAGCAGTTTCGTCGCCTCGTCAATGATAATCCCACGCTGACCCGCATAGCGTGTGCCCTCGTCTTCCAGCTTCCGCTCAAACGGCGGCAGCAGATCATAGTTGCTCGGTTTCTGTCCGGCTAGCTTGCTAAGAAGCGCTTCCGGTGTTGATTGGGCCGCCAGCAGCAAGTGCGGCGCGACCTCGCGCACCAGATGGGTAATCGCCTTTAACCCGGTGGACTTGCGGAAGTAGGTTGTCGGCGCGACCCACAGCGCGTACTGGTGCGGGTAGATATCGTCAAAATCCAGGCGCAACACACAACGACGCGCCACCGTCAAACCAACCGCCCACAGCAAACCCGCCTCCAGGAAGAGCCGTGGCGTCATCGGGCTGCGCTTGGCGATCCAAGCCAGTCCATCATCAAGGAACTTGCCAACCGTCTTTGCGGCATCAGCGGCGGTCGCATCCAGCAAAGCAGACTGCGGCAGTTCTGGCACGCGGACGCCATCGGTGCGTGTTTCCGGTGCCACTGGCGGCTGTGACGGGTCCTCTTTCATGACCTGTTGCAACACTTCCATGTTCTTGGCAACAAGTGTTTGCACCAGCGCCCAGTGATCGGGATTGTCCTTATAATCCAGCCCTTGCAACAGCAGCGCCAGCATCGGACTCAACTTCGTCCCGGCGGGAATATCCTGTTTCGAGATCGCGCATTTGAGCGCATAAGCATCTTGACGGGTTAATTGCATCATGTCTATTATCCGATCATTACGACGAGATTTACCACTCGCCTCTGTAGCGTTTATTATTTATTTAAATACTGACTCATTTGCGTCCGGCGATGATGCGACCGAACCGGAACCCCGTACAAAACTTGAACTTTGTTCAGAATTCGCCGAATTCTCACTTGGGTTCTGAATCAGTTTGTGATAGACTATACGTATAAACAGCCCTGACCTTGTGATGTTCTAGCGCTGAAGGTTATTGACCTCCATCTAGACATTGCGAAAACGGGTTAATCAACTCTTGCGGACTACGACCTCGGGTGGCGACCTGACAAGGTCGTTTTCGCTTTTAGGGCCAGTTATACAATTTCGTCTATATGCGGATCACCGCTTGTTAAAGATCATATTGTAGAACAAGTATTCTAAAGCGTCTACCTATCCATACAATATTTTACCAAGTTTTAACCTGGTTCTCCCCTTTTTCCGACCATACAGATGACAGATTGCCTAATCTATGTTACACTCGTAAGTGAACTAGAGGCGAAACCTAGTCCATCTGAAACCCCGTTGGCGCGGGATTCTGGCAGGAAAGCGAGGGGTGCTCGCTTTTTTGCTTTCTATTGGTTGTTGGGCAACCAACACTTTCTAAAGTATACACTGTCTTAGCGCCTGTGACAACTGATTCAACAAAATTGACTCAGAATCATCCAAATTTCCCTAAAACCGAATCTGAACACTCTGAGTCTATCTTGAGAGTCAAATCTAAGTAAGAACATGACTCGAATTATTTTAGACGATCCCGCCAGGATGACCGCTTATTGTCCACCGGTCAAAGAGATCATTTCCCCCTCACCAATGCCTTCCGCGTTGGTCACCAACCGGCAGAAATGCGGCATGTTGGGGTCCACATACGCGAAAACAGGCTTTTCATTGCGCAGCAAATCCACAAACATCAGATAATCGACATCCCGCAGGTAAAGCTGGGCGACCATCGCCCCATCCGGTTTCACCGTCACGCGAGAGCCGGGCACAGTGTCCGTCGTCACGAAATACATAAATACCTGGTCCACATCCCCAAAGCAGATGATGACACTGCGAACGTTATTGCTCTCACTGGTCGGAATCTGAACGCCCGCCCCAAGGATATAGGTTCGAATCTCAAACTTTTTCGTAGACATGCAAATCTCCCTCAACTAATTCTATCGAAGTCACTTCCGGTATTATGCCACATTTAGCCACAATCCACCGTCAAACGAAAACCATACCCTGCTCGTGAAGAATTTCCCGATATTGACAGATAAAATCTCAAGCGGTATTGTTGTTGCAAATTACCCGTTTATATGGGTAAATGGAAATCCCACATAAACGCATCAATATTGAGGAGAAACCCGCATGGCTGTTCCCACAGTAGAAGAAGTTCGCACACTGGAATTTACCCGCGTCGTCGCCGCCCCCATCGCCGAAGTCTGGCGTGCTTTTACCAATCGTGACGAGATCGCAGACTGGTTGAGCTACGACGCCAGCATCAACGTCGAGGAAGGCGGGCATTTCTTCGTCCGCTGGTACGAAGGACCGCACGCCTATGGCAGTTTCCTCAAGGTTGAGGAGAACAGCAAACTCAAACTGACCTGGCACGATGGCATCACCAACGCCAGCAAGGTCAAGGTGATTTTCACTGACGACGGTGACTCCACCAGTTTGACGCTAAAACACTTCGGCATTGAGGCCGACGAACGCGCCGAACACTACACCGAATTCTGGAACATGCGCCTCGACAACCTGAAATCGATCCTCGAAACCGGGGCCAACAAGACGATCACCGACCGCATTATCATCGGCATTCTGGGCGAAGGCGTAGAAGAATCCAATGGCGCGACACGCGATTCCGGCGTCCGCGTGACCAACATCGTAGAAGGCTACAGCGCCGAAGCTGCCGGAATCAAAGTCGGCGACATCATCTATCAGGTGGATGACACTGAAATCAGCGCACTGGGCGACATCGGCCCGGTCACGCGGAACAAGCAACCGGGCGATACCGTCACCGTCTACTTTGACCGCGACGGCGAAACCCACTCGGTCCCCGCTACACTGCGCGGTTACCCCATCCCGGAAATGCCTGCCACCTTCAGCGAACTCGCAGATCGCTTCGACCAGCGCACCGCCGATCTGGTCAACGAACTAAAGCCGCTCCTCGCAACCGCCAGTGAAGAACTTTCCGCGAAGAAACCGGATGACGATGCAATGAGCCTCAAAGAAAGCCTCGCCCATTTTATCCTCACCGCCCGCCACACCACCGAATGGCTCGGCAGCTACCTCAACGGACCGCGCATCATCACCCCGTACACCCGATACGAGGGACGGATGCACGCGCTCATCGCCGTCCACGACAGCAACGAGAAGCTACTGGCAGAACTCAAGCGCTCCTGGGCAGAAGTCTCCGCAATTCTGCGCCTCTTCCCCGACTCTATGCTGGAACGTAAAAACAATATGTGGTGGATCGTGTTCGAAACCGCCTTCCAACCCATACTATTCCGCAATCGTGTCGAAGCGCTGAAGGCAGTCGTCAACGCCTAAACGCCGCACGTCGCACAAAGAAAAACGCCCGTCCATCAGGCGGGCGTTTTTCCGAACACAGGAGCCTATCGTACAAGGAGCAAATGCAGCCTTGTTACACCTTTATCCAATGCGCAGCAGATGGAACAGTGGATGACGGCGGCGTGGTTGAACCCGTTGATCGTCGAACTGAGTGTTACTCGCCTCGCGGACAACACGAGCACGCGCAGTACGTGACTTCAATTCTTGCTCTCTACACCAGTACTCGACATTGGTCAGATATTCAAATTGCATGGAAACCGATCCCCCATTGGGTGAACGAACGATTAACGACTTAATCTAATTGTAAACCCAATTAACGCTTTTAGACCCTTAAGATTGTGCAAAATATCACATAATATCGCTATAGAGTAGGGCAACTTGCCTAATTCATATGTCCAAGCACATTACACACCGCATACACAATTAAGAAACTGGCGGGAATTGACATTTTAAGAACATACGTTCATAATCAGGAGGTAACTCATAAGACAAAGGATCACCAATGGCTAATTCTGCGGAACTCTTGCATGGCGTACCTGTACTCGCATCGCTAAATATAGACGAAACCACCGGCTTCTACACCACACTCGGATTCACCGTGACCTACAAAGACGCGCACTATCTCATCATCAAGCGCGATGCCGTACAAATTAACTTCTGGCACTGCAAAAGTCGCCACATTGCAGAAAACACAAGCTGCATCGTCTATGTACAGAATGTAGACGCACTATACGCGGAATGCGAGGCACTGGGCATCGTCCATCCCAACGGCAAAATCGCCGACCAACCCTACGGACTGCGCGACTTTGCCATCCTTGACACCCACGGCAACCTGATCCGCTTTGCCCAACCGCTGCCAACTTTATAACCACGACACACACTTCAGCGCGGCAAACACTTCAAACGGAATCCTTACGCTTGTACTGCGGCTTCTGTGCCATGATGAATTCAATGTCTCATCTTAGTGATGCTTGTTGAGGAATGCTTGCATGGCACTACTGGAAAGTTCTAACTTCGTGCTCGACTGGTACGACGACACACAAACCATCCTGTACATGAAAATTACAGATCGCTGGACCTGGAGCGATGCGATTCGCGGCATCAACAGGATCAACGAAACCATCAGCGCCACCGAACGCGACATCTACACCATCTATCACTTCGCAGAACGCGTCTCGATGGTGCCGCAGGGATCGGCGTTTACCAATCTGCGCA
>DAOTXA010000633.1:0-8623 GCA_034435595.1 Anaerolineae bacterium
CAATATGTCGCCTATATTGAAGAGGCGACCCGTGCCATGCGCGTGCATGTGCGTCGACTGTTCGCCAGCCTACTCGACTTCATTGACGACACACAGGGACGGCGAGAATTTAACACACATATCCGGCTAGACGATGGCCTGCGTGCCAAATCAAGTTTCGCTGAGGCACAAAGCCGCTGGTCCACATTGGATGAGTTCTTTGACGTGATTGGCAAGGCGCTAAAGGCCGTCACCAAAGCACTAAAAAAACTCGACACGACACGCATCCCTAATGCCCTGGATTTTGTCATCAGCACCAGCAGCGCTGCCGAATACTTCGAGAAGGTACGGGCACAACTGCACCAGATTATGCAGGAACCGGCCTCGAACACAATCTACTGGATCACCGCTTCACAAAACAACCCGAACCCGGTGCTGCGCAGCGCGCCACTACATGTTGGCCCTATCGTTGAAGCCTACTTATGGCATAAAAAGCGCTCTGTGGTGCTAACAAGTGCAACGCTGCGCACGCAAGGCAATTTTGATTACATCAAAGAGCGACTGTATCTGGATGTATCGCGCACGCTCGAACTCGAAACCACGTTCGATTATCGTAAATCAACGCTGCTGTATCTACCCAACGACATCCCTGAACCGACAGACCGTCAAGGCTACCAGCACGCTGTCGAGAAAGGGATCATTGAGCTAGCCGCGGCATTGAACGGACGGGTTTTGGTGTTGTTCACCAGTTTCTCGCAGCTACGGCAGACCTCACAGGTCGTCACGCCCCGTCTGGCACTGGGGAATATCACCGTTTACGATCAGAGTGTCGGCAGTAGTCGCCAATCACTCATCGAGGGCTTCACCAACGCAGAGAAAGCCGTTTTGATGGGTACGCGCAGCTTTTGGGAAGGTATCGACATCCCCGGTGCGGCGCTCAGTGCGGTCATCATGGTGCGCCTGCCGTTCGCTGTCCCCAGTGACCCGGTATTCGCAGCACGATCTGACACCTACCCGGAATCGTTCCGCAATTACGCCGTACCCGATGCCATTTTGCGCTTCCGTCAGGGGTTTGGTCGCCTGATCCGCAGCAGTAGTGACCGGGGCGTGGTCACCATATTCGATAGCCGGGTTATCAATAAAGGGTATGGAACCCAGTTTCTTGATGCATTGCCCGACTGTACGTCCAAAACCGGCGCACTTGCTGATCTGCCGAAAGCGGCGACCAACTGGATTGACGGCAAAGGTTTATGAGATGTTTACATCCAGACACTATACTTGAGTAGATATGTCAATAATAACGAGAGAGCAACATGCGTACACCTGCCGGTAAGGAATGTCGCCACTACTACGAAGACTACAATCGTGGGCGCAACGTTCAGGAATGCCGACTGATCAAGAAGAATCCTGATTCCATGCACTGGCGTCCGGGCGATTGCTCGAAATGCGCCGTTCCCGATGTTTTGAACGCGAATGCCAGCACGCATTTAGAGTTGAAAGTCACGGTTGGCACGCGCATGATGGGATTTGGACGCAAGGTGAATGTCGAAGCCTTTTGTCGTGACGAACCCATTCCACTTGCCCAGGCCTATACCGGATGCGGCGATGATCGCCCAGGGCTGGACCTGTTTCGTCAGGCACTAGAGGATATCGACGACAATGATTAAAGCGGTCTTACTTGACCTGGATAACACCCTGATTCACAACCCGGATCGTGCTTTCGCCACCGCCTTTTTGCATCATTTCGACATATTCTTCGAAGCACGCACACAACAAAAACACCTCGCCAAACATCTTATCGCCGGGGTAAAAGCGCAAAACGAAACCCGTGCACCGCAAGACACGAATTTTCAAGTCATGATCAATGCAGTTCTCGGTCAGTTGACACTTGGCGAATCGGAGCTGCGTAACACGATTCGTGACTTTTACGATGAAGCCTATCCATCGTTGAAAGACTGTGTACAACCTGTTTCCGGTGCGACAGACCTCGTTCATCATTTGATCGAAGAGGGATACGCGGTTGTGATTGCCACGAACCCGCTGTATCCATTGGATGCAGTCAAGCAGCGCCTCTCGTGGGGTAACCTGCCTACCGACGACGCCACCTACGCGCTCATCACGCACTATGACAACATGCACTTTAGCAAACCTGATCCAGCCTACTACGCGGAGATTCTAGCCCGTGTGGGCATTGAACCGGATGAAGCCCTCGTCGTCGGAGATAGCGAAACCAACGACACGTTCCCGGCTCATCAGTTAGGTTTACACACGTATCATGTCACCTCAGAACATAACCATACCATTCAGACGTTACTAGAGCAGATCACTAAACATCACTGGCTAGAAACGCTCATGGAACGCCGACTGCAACCGAAAATGATCACGCCGCAATATCGCGGTAACGTCGGTGCGATGTACGGGCTTCTCGATACCGTACAGTCACATTACTGGAAGCAGCAGCCTGATCCACAAGAATGGTCAATTATCCAGATCCTCTGTCATCTGGCAGAAAGCGAACACGAGGTACAGCGCCCACGTTTACAACGTATACTTGCCGAAGACAACCCGTTCCTGGTCGCACCAAGAACCCCAATGGGACCGGAAATGCCCCTGTGCGATTCAGACGGAATGCGAGTCGCCGGGGATTTCGCCGCAGAGCGGTCCACAACCCTGGAATTTATCCACGCGCTTGATGACAGCGCATGGCATCGCATCGCACGGCACAGCATTTTTGGACCCACTACGTTGCTGGAAATGGCACATTTCACCGCACAGCACGACCGGATGCACTTGAATCAGTTGTGCCAGACCATCGGGCACTGCGCGTGACAAACGACTTCCTAACCGTATAGGCTCAAATCGTTCGAGTTTGACAACACTTGATTGATTCGCTTTTTCGCCAACCAAGGCTATGATAAGATTCATTTATCCGTGCATCCAATTGACTAGTTAAGGCGATTCTGATGGACCTTCATGGTGAGACGCGGCCTACAATATCGTTACTTGCTGCACATCCACCGAAGTGGAAAGAAGACATCGTCGAGTATCTAACAGCCAGGGGGTATGTCCTATCTCCAATCACGACGCCCGACGAGCAGCAAGCCATGCTTGAAGGCCCCTATCCTGATGTCATTATGGGCGACGTGGAAGAGGAGAGCCTGTCTGTTTTTCAAGCGATCCGTGATGATGCTACGATTCTAAGCCGCCCTTTGCTTGTACTCATCACTGATGAGTTTTCGGGCGAACTCCCCTTCGATTGGGCAGACCTGATACTGCCGCCAACACCCGATTATATCGACTATCAACTTCGCACTGTGTTGCGTTTGCGCGATGAAAACAGCAGCCTGACACATACTATTCAATCCTTGCGCACCGAAATTGAGGAAATCCGCAATCAATTTGAGGAATTACAGCGCGACAGCGATCATATCGACGTATTAAAGAACGCAATCGTCCATATGATCGCGCACGAACTGGGCACGCCACTGTTGCAGGTAAAGTCCGCCGTCTACCTGTTGGCGGAATCTGCGAATGAAGAAGCAGGGGACGATATCGCGGCGAACCTCGCCAAAGACGCAACTGCCCGCCTGGAAGGTGTCGTTAAGAACATTACGCGTCTTAGTAAAGCGATGGACCCGAACATGGGTCCGGTTATGCTGCGCGACACTGTCGAGGCTGCACGTCGCAGCCTGCGTCGCAACTGGGAAGTACGCGACGATCTGGAGCGCATTCGGGTAAGCTTACCCGATGGGCTGCCACCGTTGCACGTCGATACCGAGGGCCTGAGCATTGTCCTGGAACTACTGCTACACAATGGTCTCAAATTCAGCCGCAACCGCCCGGATACTCCGGTTGAACTCACTGCCGAACACCATGACGGTGAAATCGAAATCCGCGTGCGCGATCACGGTATCGGCATCCCCAAAGATAAGCTCGATGTTATTTTCGAGACCTTTTACCAGGTCGATAGTTCCACTACGCGGCGCTATGGTGGTGTCGGCATTGGACTGGCGATTGTGCGCCTGATTCTGGAGCGTCACAATTCACAAATTCGGGTTGAAAGCCAGCCGGGTAAAGGTAGTACATTCTGGTTCCGCCTTAAAATTGTGCCCCTTTAACGCACATCCTCACTCATTACCTATGAGCAACATCACGGCGGGCCGCAGGGTCTGCCGTTTTGCACTTGGCCTGACTGTAAAAGCCCGATAAGATTAGCCGCGATTGCGTTGACCACCCTAATCAACTACTGTATAATAGATTTAATTAGTTCTGAACATCACAAATCTGATTCAGCAGGTTAGGCAGCCTCATAAATGACCTCACAAAACGTCACACGTACCACCGAACAAACCTCATTCGCGGGTAACGGGCATACGCGCACCAGTTCGATCGAAGAGGCCATGATCGAAGTCGACCAACGGATGAATAACATCGTTGATAGCGATGTAGACGTGCTACGCGATGCCAGTCGCCACATCCTTGAAGCAGGTGGCAAGCGGGTGCGTCCGCGCCTGACCCTGCTTTCATTCATGGCAACGGGCGGCAAAGATGCATCCAGGGTCACCTCGGTGGCAGCAGCGCTCGAACTCGTCCACACCGCCAGCGTCGTCCACGATGATATTAACGATCATGGCGTCGTGCGGCGTGGACGCCCATCTGTAAATAGCATCTGGGGACGTACCTTTGCCCTGCTTACCGGAGACTTTCTGTTCACCAAAGTCTACGAATTGATGGCCCCATACGGCGCAGAACTCAACCAGATTTTTTCTGAGGCGACAACCGCTCTGGTAGAAGGTGAAACGCTTCAGGCCGCAGCCGTCAAAGACAACAACCTGACGCAGGAAGTATACTTTGAAGTCATCGCCCGCAAGACAGCGGCCCTGTTTAAGGCAGGTGGCATCCTCGGCGCAAAACTCGCCGGAGCCGACCCCGATGAAGCCGAAGCGCTGGGACGATACGGCTATAACGTCGGCCTCGCCTTCCAGATTGTAGACGACATCCTTGACCTGATTGGCGACGAGGAACAACTCGGCAAAACCGCAGGCATTGACGGTGCGCAGGGCAAGGGGTTCTCTAACGTCACTGATGACCCATTCGAGGCAATCAAGGCCAAAGCACTTGAGGGAAATCGAATCGCAGAAGGGCGCACACAGGCGCAGCATCTCGTCGAGATGGCAATTGCCGAATTGAGTGTACTGAGAGATTCCAGAGCCAAGCAAGAACTCATCAGCCTCGCGCACCAGATCGTCAATCGCAGCAACTAAAGCCAATCCGATCAACACAACTCGGCCTTACCCGGTGTACTTAGATGACACCGGGTTTTTCATTTGCGTATAATACGCGCAAAACAAACACTAAAAAGGAGAAAAGCGCTTGATTAAACTTGTTTCTGTACAACAGATGCGCGATATTGAAGCCGCCGTTGACGAATCCCTCATCAGCTACGACCAAATGATGCAGCGTGCAGGCACCGCAACCGCCAAACAAGCATGGGCAATGTCAAAGCACATCCCAGAACCACGCGTCACAATTCTGATCGGCCCCGGCAACAATGGCGGTGATGGTCTGGTCGCGGCGAAATTCCTCAGTGAACATGAACATATTGAAGTGCGCCTATACATGCTCAAACGCCGTGATGAAGACGATCCTGTATTCAAACCCGCACAGGAAGCCGGATTGTTTATCGCTTATGCCGAGGACGACCACGATGGACGCGTATTGCGGCATATGTGCGCCAGCGCCGATATTGTGATTGACGCTTTGTTCGGCATTGGCATCACCCTGCCCCTACGCGACGACGCGGCAAAACTGCTGCGCATCGCCAAGCAGGGCATCAATGAACGCCGCGCAGCTATCCAGGAAGGTCACATCATCTCACCCGCCTGGTATGATGCCTGGATAGAGAAACCGATGAAAATCCCGACGGTCCTCGCGGTGGATTGCCCCAGCGGACTCGATTGCGATACCGGCGAACTCGATCCTAACGCCATCCCCGCCGATGAGACGATCACCTTCATCGCCGCCAAACACGGACTCGTCACCTTCCCCGGCGCAGAAGCAGTTGGCAAGCTGTCCGTCGCCCCCCTCGACATCCCCGCAAATCATGCAGCACTCAAAGATTTGCCGGTCTGGTTGATTGACGGCGAAACAACAAATACGATGCTGCCAAAACGCCCACTGGACGGCAACAAGGGTACATTCGGCAAGGTAATGATCGTCAGCGGGTCAATCAATTATAGTGGCGCACCTGCCCTATCCGCGATGGCGGCCTATCGAAGCGGTAGCGGGCTTGTCACCGTTGCCGCGCCCGGACCGGTCATCGGAACACTGGCGGCACGCCTGTTCGAACCGACATGGGTTATGCTCCCACACGATATGGGCGTAATCTCGGAGAAAGCCGCCGACGTAATCCGCAAAGAACTTGATGGCTATAACGTGCTGCTGATCGGCCCCGGCCTCGGTCAAGAGGAGACGACCGGGAACATGTTGCGCAGCTTGCTAGAACGCTCCGGCGCAGAAGAAGCGCCAGCCGCTAAACGCCGCAGTATAGGATTCAGCGGTATCGAAGAGTACGATAAAGCCGACTCCGACACGCAAACGGTCGATTTACCGCCGATGGTCGTGGATGCAGACGCGTTGAATCTACTGGCGAAAACAGACAACTGGCCCGCGCTGTTGCCAGAAAATACGATCATCACCCCGCATCCGGGCGAGATGAGCCGTCTATCCGGCCTGGAAATCGCGGAGATTCAGGCGAATCGCGTGCAAATTGCAACTGAAAAAGCCGCCGAGTGGAATGTGATTCTGGTGTTGAAAGGGGCACATACCGTCATCGCCGCGCCGGACGGACGAGTAGCTGTGCTACCGTTCAAATCCGATGCGCTGGCAACTGCTGGAACCGGGGACATACTCGCCGGACTCATCGCAGGAATGCGCGGACAGGGACTCGACGCTTATACAGCCGCCGTTGTGGGCGGATATGTACACGGGCGGTCGGGTAATCCCGGCTTTGATGACCAGACAACAAACCGCAGCATCATCGCAGGCGATGTTCTGGACAATATCGTCTATACATTGTCTATGATCGAAGGAGCATAGCCATTTACTTGCTTAGGCCCAACTCACGGCGACGACGTTGGGCCGCCTCTTTGCCCTCGGCGATGTTCTCGCTAATCGGGTCACGGGGGACCATTTTCTCTAGCTGGCTCCCGGCCTCTTTACCTGCCTTACGTAAGCGTTCCTGTGCTTCATCAAGATTGGCTTTGCGCAGGCGTGGGAAGCGAAACAGGGCGATTACCCCGCCGATCATCATCCCCAGCAGAAAGCCGCCGAATGCCGAATCTTCGTCCATGCGTGAACGTTTACTCATCTTCCGGCGTCTCCTCTACACGACCATTCTTCGACGGTTTGATCGCTCGCCGAATCCCGCCCATTTCCCGCACGAACACCGCAAAGCCAGCCAAAAACGATTTCGACTGCACAAGTGGTTCAGTTACGTTGGAGCCAACGAACCGCGCCGTACCGCGTGCAGTATCGGTTGCTTCCAGCGCATTGTCCAGAATCGGTTTGATCTCGTTGTTCAGCAGATTGAATAAACGCGCCACCTGTACAATGAGCGCCGCCAGCGCCACAATAATCAAAATCGCCTGCAACGACATCACGATAATGAAAATATCGCGCAGTAGTTGAATCCGCTCGGCTGTCGGGCCGGGGTCCGTGAACACCGCCAACCCAAGACCAATCAGGAAGATTACCACCACGAGTCCGATGAACCCGCCCACGAACAACATCATGTAGAAGTTGAAATTGCCGCCAGACGAGTCATTCTGCTCGTCGGCTGGCCCCTTATTCGAAGTTGCCGTGTTTTCTGCCATACTGATTCCTTATCGTGTGCGAGGATTACGCGCCGGTCGTCGGCTTGCTGTCAGATAACGCGCAAGCAGAAGCGCAAAGATTGCACCCGCTGCCGCACCACCCATGCGCAGGGTACCGACGGTGAATAATCCAATACCCAGACTTTGTGCCAGCACATGACCCAGCGCAAACCCAAACCATGCCGCTAATAGAAATAGAGCGAAGCGCCGCGCATCTCCTCCGGCGACAACATGGAATAGCGCACCGATCATAGTGGAGATGACGAAGGCGAAGGTGATTGTCGGACCCGGCAAAGCACAATTTCTCCCGGCATATTCCTTTGAATGTGGTACAATGCGGATCATAGTGTAACACAAACACCAGCTTTACACACAGGTTTATGGCACACACAATTGACCATCGCATTCTGATTCCTGCTGGTCCCGAAGTCATCTGGGAAACCATCAGCGATATCTCGCGCAATCCACGCTGGCAAGTTGATTGCCGGGACATATCATTCTTGACTTCCTTGCGACAAGGACAGGGCACGCGCTGGCGTTATGCCAACGAGCGCGGGCGTGAATTCGTCGCCGAAGTCACCGCCTGGTACAATACGCTTGGCTATGAGTACCGTATCGTCGAAGGTGCGCCCTTCAAGCACAATCTTGGAAGGTTGCGCCTGCAAGAAATTGCTGAAGGCACGATCGTACAGTGGACCTTCAACTACGAGTTGAAGGGAATCATGGCAGGTATGCGTACCATCGGCTCGCGGCGCAATGTCGAAAATGGC